>NZ_JAUYVV010000015.1:0-78101 GCF_030689165.1 Oceanobacter sp. 4_MG-2023
CTGGTAGTTCAGTTGGTTAGAATACCGGCCTGTCACGCCGGGGGTCGCGGGTTCGAGTCCCGTCCAGTCCGCCATCTTTTCCGATGTAAAAGGAAATGGAAAGACCATGGATCATACGATCTGAATGTCTCTCTGGTTCGTCAGCTTTACTATTTTACCTGCAATAAACGATTCATCCCGCAAATACGATTTCTCTGAAACGGTTTACCGTTGCTTCCCTCAAAAGACAGAATGATTTCTCGGGCACAATAGCACCGGCCATGTCCGCTGGAATACTGCTACCGCCTGCATTGCCTACGCCTCGTTTTTTAGTTATTGATCTAGTCTGTTTGACGCTGGTTACTGCCTGAGCAGTAGCGCCGTGACCCTGTGCGTCACCCGGTCCTGATGCTGACAACCGACGGTTACAGTCGCTTGTGGTCAGTCATACCCGGCAATCAGAGTGCTTCCGTTCACCTTCAGTAATAGCCGAACCAGCCACATCGCTGGCAGCTGTGCCTGAGGAGCCCATCGTCGTCCTGGTCACTTGATACTGGTAACAACACGCCAAAAACCCGGGGATACAAGCCCATGTGGTTATTTATGACACCAGTCTGATAAAACTGCCTTTCTGTGAAACGAGTCATGCACTTGTCACAGACAAAAGCTAACGTCAGCCCTGCTTGAAGAGATGGCAATACGGAACCTTCGCGGTTTCAGTGCATCTTATACAACAAGCAGAGAGTGTCGAAAGGATTTTGGCACACCAGCTGCTTGGTAATTGGTACCACAAACAACAATAAGTCGCTTCTGATTGCAGAGGCATAGTTCGAGTCAGCTAAAAAGAGCTGATCATAAAGGAAAAGGAGAAAGATATGTCGGATTACACAGATGAGCTGCTAGATACCAGCTACGACGAGTACGATGACGACGTCGATGACGCCGTAGAAATGTAAGTCCCGGTTACAACTGCCGATACTGGCGTGGTGTTTCATTCGTCCAACGTTTGAAAGCACGCTGGAAGGCAGTTGCTGAACCAAACCCCGTTAAATAAGCAATTTCCCCCATGGTCAACGGCGTTTCTCTCAGATAACACGTTGCCAATTCCCGCCTTGCCTCATTCAAGACCTCTTGAAAACAGGTATTTTCTGCCGCCAACAAGCGTTTGATCGTCCAGCCGGGTTTCCCCATTTGCGCCGCCACATCCGCCAACTCCGGTGTCTTGCCCTTGAGTAATGGCGAAATCGCCCGAGCCACCTGCTCTGCCATCGACAAACCATGCCGCACTTGCAGTAATTCGGCTTCAGCCAGATCACACAGATAACGAAACTGGGATGCACAAGGATGGCTCAACACTCGTTCAAGGGCGCCATCACGGAGCACCAGCGCATTACACCCCGCACCGAACTGCACCGGACATGGCACAAACCGGCCATAGGCCTCGGCATAATCCGGAGCCTCAAATTCAATACAAAGCGACGCCACAAGCTGATCACCACAGGCCTGGTTCAACACGTTCATCCAGCCCACCAGCACCGAATCAACAACAAAACGATTAAACTCGTTATAGGGGCTGATCGAATAAAACTGTAGCCGCCCTCGCCCCTGCTCAACCACAAATGCCGAACGACCACGGGCATTAAAGCTGAACAATAATTCATAACGCACCAGCGCTTCGCAGGCCTCACGCAAGGTTGATGCACTGTGAGCAATCAAACCCGCCAGCCCCAGATTGGCAGGCCCTGTTAACGACCCCATACGCAGCCCCAGCCAGGGAGCTGCCGACGCCTCAATCAAGGCATGACCAGCACGCATAAAGCGCGGAATACTGACGCGGTTACCGGGTAACGCCAGCCGCGAGGCCGGTAACTGATATCCTTCCAGCACGGCTGTCGGATCAACCCCCTCAGCCCGGGCGGCACGGGCGAGTAATTCGACATAGGCGACGGACAGATCTCCCAGCTTCATGATTCAGGCATCAAAGCCATCCGACGAAGAGGACACGACCGGATGATCATTCCCCGACTCAAACGACGTCAGAAAACGGTAGGATAACGACATCATCACCAACGAGATCAGGCTGGTTACATAAGAACCAAAGGCGGCCAGATAATTCAGCAAGGTATTGTCCAGTAAAAACAGCAGCAGGAATGGCCCACTGATCAGTAGCGGCGCAATCCACACCACCATGACCAGCCGCGAACCGTTACCCTTGCTCAGCTTCCAGGCTCGCTGGAAACTGGTGGTCTGGCCAACGGCGATTTCAGGCAAGGTTATCGCCAGCCGCGCACTCACATACAAGCCCGTCATAATGGCAAGCGCCCCCCCCAGCACCATCATTTGCTGCACTTGCAGCAATGCAAACAGTATTACTATTGGCGTAATCACAACCGAAGTCGCCAGCCCCATCAGCATCAATCGCATCAGATAACGCCACTCTTCCCGACGCCAGATGCCTTTTTGAACCAGACTTTTTTCCGGCATCAGCGTCATCCGATGACAGGCTGTCGCAAACACAACGCCCAACAACATGGAGACCAGCATAAACCCCAGCTGCCCGAATAGATGAGACTCCGACATCCAGGTACTACTGACCCAGTCCAGCCCCGCCAACAACAGCATCACCGGCAAGAATCGAGCGCTGACAATGCCCCGCTTGACCCACAACAATCCTAGTGACTCCTGCACGATATCCATCACCGGCAAGTCTGCATCGAGACCCAGTGGGCTCTTCATTCCTTTCTCCTGCTTGTTATGTCAATAATCACCGTCATCGCCAGTATAACCAAAGCGGATAGGTGGCTCATCTGCATGGCGCCCCGATACAGACCCGGTTTATCCATAAATGACTCCCCGCCCATCGACGGCAAGATGCAATACTCGACGAGATTATCACGACATTGCGATCCCAGGTTCATCGGTGCGGCGGTATCGTTGACCGAACCTTCCGATGATATTCAACTCATAACAAGCCAGGGTGCTCTGCCATAGCGGGAGTTTTCCCCTGTTCTGTGCGGTTGGAGGGTTAGCCTGTCAGTAACCAAAACACAATCATTGCACCAGTCGTCGCACACCGGTAATGATTTGGCGCATTCTTAACCTGTCATTAACCCTTACGCGGTGAGAATAGAATCAATCGAGACAGACACATTCGCAGGAATAACCATGAGACAGGCCAGCCGGTCTGTTGATTGGATCGGGAAGCTGATTGCACCAGCATTATCACAACCAGAGGAATTTACGATGCGTTTGAAATACAAAAATGTGGCACTGGCCATGGTAACGGCCGTTATGTTGGCAGCTTGCGCAGGCCCTCATCACGGTGGTAGTGGTGGCCACAGTCATGATGGCAAGGCACATGACGGGAAGTCACATAGCAGTAAAGATTACAAGGAAGACCACCGCTAATACCACTGCCATAACGATGCTGACTCTGTCCATATCCGCGATAACGGACATGGACAGAGCCACCGATATGGACAAATCCGCTAAACGGACAACGACGCTCCCTGCGCGAGTTCGACCTGTCCTGCAGCAATACGAACCGGATAAGCCTTGACCGTTACTGCGTCATCTTCCAGGCATTCCCCCGTCGCCAGATCAAAATGCTGCTTGTACAGCGGCGAAGCCACTACGTAGCGCTCACCGATAGAGCCAACAATGCCACGAGACAACACATTGGCTCTGCCTATCGGGTCGTAATTGCCAATTGCAAACACCTGTTCAGTCTGGCCAAGACGAAACAGCGCCACCTGCTCTCCCTGATGCAAGGCACACACCCCGGTATCAGGGGCAATATCGGTCAACGCACAAATCTGAGTCCACTGAGTCATGGGATTTTTCCTTATTTGCCAGAATTCAAATCAACGAGTTCGATACGTTCAACATCGGTGGCCGGACGGCGCTGCCCCCGCTCACGGACATACAGCAAGTTATCGTCTGCCGCATCGGCATTGATGTAATGTTGGAAACGCTTCATTTTTTCAGGGCTTTCGATGGTTGTTTTCCACTCGCACTGGTACGTACCCACCACTTTCGTCATGCCGTTTTCCAGCTCATCCGCAATGGCCAGCTTGTCGTCAATCACCACCTGTTTCAGGTAGTCCAGCCCTCCTTCCAGATTTTCCAGCCAGACCGATGTACGCTGTAAGCGATCGGCGGTGCGAATATAAAACATCAGCACCCGGTCGATATAACGAACCAGGGTTTCATCATCCAGCTCGGTCGCAAACAGATCGGCATGGCGAGGACGCATCCCCCCGTTACCGCAGACGTACAGGTTCCAGCCTTTTTCGGTGGCGATCACACCAATATCCTTGGATTGGGCTTCAGCACACTCACGGGTACACCCGGAAACACCGAACTTGATCTTGTGCGGTGAGCGTAACCCCTTGTAGCGATCTTCCAGAGCAACAGCCATCGACACCGAATCCAGCAGGCCATAACGACACCAGGTAGAGCCCACACAGGACTTCACTGTTCGCAGTGATTTGCCATAGGCATGGCCGGTTTCGAAACCGGCATCCACCAGTTTTTTCCAGATTTCTGGCAGCTGATGTAGTTGTGCGCCAAACAGATCGATCCGCTGACCACCGGTAATCTTGGTGTACAGATCGTAGTCACGGCCGATTTCCCCCAGAACAATCAACTTTTCCGGAGTAATTTCACCAGCGGCAATACGCGGAACAATCGAGTAGGTACCGTCTTTCTGCATGTTACCGAGGAAAATATCGTTGGTATCCTGCAGGCCAATGTGCTCGTCCTTGAGAATGTATTCGTTGTTGAATGACGCCAGAATCGAGCCCAGCGCGGGCTTGCAGATTTCACAACCGTGGCCCTTGCCATGGCCTTCCAGCACCTGCTGGAAGGTCGTGTATTCTTGCACCCGGACGATATCGGCCAACTCAACACGGGTGTAGGCAAAGTGTTCACAAATATCGGTGTTCACTTCGACGCCCAATGCTTCCAGCTCGGCATCCATCACCTGCTTGACCAGCGCCGTACACCCACCACAACCGGTTGATGCCTGTGTGGCACTTTTAATATCTCCCATGGTGCAGCAACCGCCTTGCACCGCCTCGCTGATATCGCCTTTGCTAACGTCGAAACAGGAGCAGATCTGGGCCGTATCCGGCAAGGACGACACCCCCAGCCCAACCGCTTCCTGGCCATCCATTGCAGGCAGAATCAAGGCTGCCGGATTACCGGGAATATCCATGTCGTTCAGCATCAGCTGCAACAAGGTACCGTAGGCTTCGGAATCCCCAACCAACACGGCTCCCAGCAGTTTTTTTCCATCCGCAGAAACCACCAGTCGCTTGTAGACTTCGGCGACATCGTCACTGAACACATAACTGTGCGACCCGGCCGTGCGGCCGTGGGCATCGCCGATCGAAGCGACTTCAACTCCAAGCAGTTTCAGCTTGGTGCTCATATCCGCACCCTGGAAGGCGCTGGTGGCCGGTTCATGGGTTACGAGCTGGCTGACAATATGCCCCGCCGTCACCTTGGCCATCGCGTAACCCGGAGCGACCAAGCCATAGATTTTGTTATCCCACAGTGCACATTCGCCAATGGCGTAAATATCGTCTGCCGAAGTCTGGCAATAATCATTAATAACGATGCCGCCGCGCTCACCGATTTCAAGATTGAACTGGCGCGCCAGTTCGTCTTGCGGGCGAATACCGGCCGAAAACAAAATCATGTCGGTTTCCAGAAAGGTACCGTCCACAAAATTCATGCGATAGCGGCACTCTTCACCGGCCACAATCTCTTTGGTGTTTTTCTCGGTATGTACCTGGACACCCAGGCTTTCGATTTTGCGCCGTAACAGCTTGCCGCCGCTTTCGTCCAGCTGCACCGCCATCAGGCGTGGGGCAAACTCGACAACATGGGTTTCCAGGCCGGCAGCTTTCAAGGCATTGGCCGCTTCCAGACCCAACAAGCCTCCTCCCACAACCACACCGGTCTTGCTGACTTTGGCGGCAGCAGAAATTGCTTCCAGATCTTCAATAGTGCGATAAACCAGACAGTGAGGCTGGTCTTTACCGGGAATCGGCGGCACAAACGGATAGGAACCGGTTGCCAGTACCAGCTTGTCGTAGCCTTCTTTGCGGCCACTGGCGGTGGTAACGGTTTTTTCGTGGGCATTAATCTCCACCACCTTGTCGTTCAGCGTGTAAATAACACCCTGGGACTGGTAGTCAGATTCGGTGGTCAAGGCGAGGTCTTCAGCGCTGGAGCCGGAGAAATACTTGCTCAGCTGCACCCGGTCATAGGCCAGACGCGGTTCTTCTGAGAAGGTAATAATATCGAATTCGGAGGAATGTTCTGAGGTGGCCAGTGTGTTGATAAAATTATGACCGACCATGCCGTTGCCAACAACGACGACGCGTTTCTTGCTCATGAGGGGAATCTCTCTATCTCATCATACGGATATGTGTCTCCTGTGTGCGTCGTTGCTCTGACCTTCTTTTTGCTCCATTGCAAAAAAAGGCATCAATCCGAGACAGCAATTAGGGTGCCAAGTCATAATAACGACCTGCTGTCTTCATAACCCAGTAGCCCGCCTGCTGGCAGCACCGCCACCTGCAATCCGCATAGTGAGTGCTTGAACACCCGACCTTCTCCTGCATCATGGTTGTAGTGATCAGCATAAACAGCTCCCGATACAGCGCCCCCGCACCCTCCTTTTCCCGTAATCAGACACCTTGTCTCGCACCATCAGCAAACACTGACAACCCCAAATGCGCCATGAGCGTGCAAGAATTCTCCCTGATTGGCTTGTCAGCCAGCAATATCTGGCACCACTGCCCCGCCGCCTCTTTTCTACCCTCGTATTCCCTGCTTTCTCCTCTATCAACCGCCGGAACCCCAGCCGGCTGACCCATAGGGGGCATCTATTTAATCCGGTGCTCACTCTGGGCTACCGGATGGTTTCGAATCACGAAGCCGACTTGCAGGCCTGACGGGTCAAGTCAAAAGTCGGCGACACCGAGTCGAGATCATCCGGCAGCCCCCGAAGGGCGCGGGTTGCCGCCGTCCAGTGCGGTGTTGACGAATTTGAAAAGGACTCGTCATTTCGCTGCATTCGTCGCCTTGCCCTGAACAACGGCAACTCTCGCGCAGAGCCGTGCAGGATTAAATGGATGTCCCCCATAGGCCGCTTCTTCACACCTCACCAAACGCGCCACAAGCATCACGATTTCTGGCAATTCAGAATGATCAGACAGCCGTTGGCATTTTTCTTGAATGTTTACTTTCTGAAATCTGTCGACGCTTTGGCTCGACCATGTGCATTGCCGGTACCAGCGTAGGTACCGCTCATCATTGTTTTACTGTTGTGCAAACAGAGCATTGGCGCTCACTGACTTATGTCAGTGGGCGCTTTTTTTTTGCGTATTGGAAAGCCCTTATGACCCAGACTCACAGCACCGCCAGCATTACCCACACCACTTGCCCCTATTGCGGCGTAGGCTGTGGCGTAACCGTCCGTCAGCATGGCAATGTGCTCTCACCGGTATCCGGTGACATACAACATCCTGCCAATGCTGGCCGCCTGTGCGTCAAAGGGTCTTCATTACATGAAACCGTCGACCAGATTGACCGGCTGCTTTATCCCACGGTATTGGGTAAACGTACCAGCTGGGACAACAGCCTCAATCTGGTGGCCGACAAAATGCAGCAAGTCATCCATGATCACGGCCCGGATGCCGTGGCCATTTATGCGGCCGGACAAATCCTGACGGAAGACTATTACGTTGCCAACAAACTGATGAAGGGGTTTATCGGCAGCAGCAACCTGGATACCAATTCCCGCCTTTGCATGGCATCTGCCGTGGTTGCCCACAAGCGGGCTTTTGGCTCCGATACCGTGCCCGGCTGTTACGACGATCTCGAAGAAGCCGACCTGTTGATTCTGGTCGGCAGCAATGCCGCCTGGGCACATCCGATTCTGTTTCAACGTATCGCTGCCGCCAAGCAGGCCCGCCCCGAGATGAAAGTAGTGGTCATTGACCCACGCCGCACCGCCACCTCTGACCTGGCCGACTTGCAGTTATCGCTTCGTCCAGGCAGTGATGCCCTGCTGTTTAACGCCCTGCTGTGCTGGCTGAGTGATCACGATGCCCTCGACCATGATTTTATCCAGCAACACTCGGAAGGCTTTGCCAGTACATTACAAGCAGCGCGCGACAGCACCCCGGACTCATTGCAGGAATGCGCCCAACAACTGGGCCTGGACAAGCACGATCTGGAAACATTTTTTCAATGGTTTGCCAGCACCGCCAAAACCGTCAGCGTTTTTTCACAAGGCATTAACCAAAGCAGCAGCGGCGTCGACAAGGGTAATGCCATTATTAATGCCCACCTCGCCACCGGACGGATCGGCAAACCCGGCGCCACTCCCTTTTCCGTCACCGGGCAGCCCAATGCCATGGGCGGCCGTGAAGTCGGTGGTCTGGCCAACCAGCTGGCAGCGCATATGGATTTTTCTGCCCCGGAGGTCGACCGGGTACGGCGCTTCTGGCAGGCTCCCAACGTTGCCACTCGCCCGGGCCTTAAAGCCATTGAGCTGTTTGATGCCGTCAAGCGCGGCGATATCAAATTCCTCTGGATCATCTCCACCAACCCGCTGGTCAGCATGCCGGATGCCGATGACGTCAAGGCCGCCCTGGCCCGTTGCGAACTGGTGGTCGTCTCTGACTGCATGGCCAATACCGACACCACGGCCGCCGCCCATGTGTTATTACCCGCCGCCAGCTGGGGAGAGAAAAACGGCACCGTCACCAATTCCGAACGCTGTATCTCCCGCCAGCGCAGTTTCTTGAGCCCTGCCGGGGAAGCCAAACCGGACTGGTGGATACTGGCCCAGGTCGCTCAGCGCCTGGGATTCGAAAAAGCCTTTGACTACCAGCACCCAGCCGAGATTTTTGACGAATACAGCCGCCTGACCGGCTTTGAAAATAACGGTGAACGCGACCTCGACCTGTCTGGCCTGAGCGGCCTGAGCCGGAGCCAGTACGATGCCATGGCCCCCACACAATGGCCGGTCAATCGCCAGTACCCACAAGGCCGCAAACGCTTTTTTGACGACCAGCGGTTTTACACCCCCAGCCAGAAGGCCCAATTTATTGCAATCACCGCGGCACTGCCCGCCTCCCGCCATCAGGATGGCAGCCTGATCATGAACACCGGCCGGGTACGCGACCACTGGCACACCATGACCCGCACGGCAAAATCAGCCCGACTGGCGCAACATATTCGGGAACCTTATGTAGATATTCATCCAGACGACGCCAAGCGCCTGACATTGGTCGATGGTGCCCTGGCCCGCATCAGTAATCACCGGGGGAAAATACTGCTGCGCACCAATATCACCACTAACCAGCGAGCGGGAGAAATCTTTGTTCCGATGCACTGGACCAGCCGCTACGCCAGCGCCGCCCGCATGGGCGTATTAATCGATAAAAGCTGTGACCCGTTTTCCGGCCAGCCAGAACTGAAATACACCGGTGTCGAAGCCGAACCTTTCCCGACCGCCTGGCAGGGCATGATACTCAGCCGCCATGACCTCGGCGCCGTTCCTTGTGACTATTGGGTGTACGGCCTCAACGACGGCTGTCACGGCTATGAAATCGGCGGTAACCAGCCTCTTGAACAGATACAAGACTGGGCACAACAGCAACTCCCCGACGCCGAATGGCTGACCCTGCATGACCCGGACACCCAACATATGCGGCTACTGGCGATTGTGGATCAACAACTGGCGCTGGTACTGTTTGTTCATCAGGATCAGGCCATTGGCACCCGCCAGTGGCTGGTGGAACAGTTTGCCCAGACCAGCCTGACCATTACGGAGCGTAAAGCGCTGCTGGCCGGACGCCCCCTAGAAGGTGTCGTTGATCAGGGGCGTATTGTCTGCTCCTGTTTCGGTATTGGTGAAAACACCATTCGTGACGCTATTCGCAGTGGCTGTCACTCCGCTGACCAACTGGGTGACACGCTGAAATGTGGCACCAACTGTGGCAGCTGTGTACCAGAACTGAAGGCCCTGATTCAAGACACCCACAGCGAGTGCAGTTAATCTGGACGACCTTGTTCAGCTTTTGGTCGATTTGGGAATCAGCTTCAGTAATGCCCGACCCTCGTCATCGGTCAAGAGCAGCCAGGTATCATGTAACCAGCGGTACTGACTGGCTCCCTGTAAGGCCGCCAAAAATCTCTGTTCCTGCATCATCAGGGCCGGAGCACAGGCTTTGCGGGTACTGATCAGTTGATCAAAACGGATATCACCATTATCCAGCTGCTGCCAGCGCCCGGAGTACTGATTGCAGCCGGAGGAACCGCTCACCTGGCCATCCATCCCAAAATTCACGGTAATCATGGAGTAATCGATGATGCCGCCCTGGTTAATATCCTCCACCTGCCATTCAAGCGCCGATGCCAGACTGGTTGACGCCGATGCCACAGCGTCTTGCTGACCAGCCGTGGAATCGTTACTGACAGAGGCAGGGACTGGACTCTGACTGCTGCAAGCCCCCAAAGCGGCAACCATTATTATTGAGGAACATAGCCTAACGATCGTTTTCACAGCGACTCCCGATACCTTTTGTCAGTAAATTGAAAAGACCGATTATGACCGATACCATCCAGAAAATATCCGGATTATATAACCGCGACCATGATCAAATCAGCGCCCATGCCGTTGAGGCAACAGTGTCGGGGGGGTATATCGAGGGTACGTCGAGCCAACATCGCAAGCAGACCTGTGGAACTCCAGTTCAGCCCAAACGACGGATGCGTGATACTTTTGTGTCATTCTTGTGCCCGAAAGTGATCACCACCTCTAAGGTTATTCCTAAAACAACTTAAAACTATCCCTTTTAATACTTGAGGGAAATAATAGAAGTTTGGGATAATACGCCCCCTGATTTTCAGGCTTGGCTACTTTTTAATCACAGCGGAGCAACCACTGCATGACCGAGTATTTACTGATTCTGGTCAGTACCATTCTGGTAAACAACTTTGTACTGGTACAGTTTCTCGGTTTGTGTCCATTTATGGGCGTTTCCAACAAGCTGGAAACCGCCATCGGCATGGGTGCCGCAACCACCTTTGTGCTGACACTGGCCTCGCTGTGCAGTTATCTGGTGTACACCTTCCTGCTGGTGCCACTGGAGCTGGTATACCTGAAAACCATCAGCTTTATTATGGTGATTGCCGTCGTTGTCGGTTTTACCGAATTGGCTATTCGGAAAACCAGCCCATTGCTGTATCGGGTTTTGGGTATATTCCTGCCCCTTATTACCACCAACTGCGCCGTTCTGGGCGTCGCCTTGCTGAACATCAAACGCGATAACAGTCTGGTTGAATCCATCCTTTATGGCTTTGGCGCTGCGGTTGGCTTCTCTCTGGTTATGGTGCTGTTTGCCGCCATGCGTGAACGTATTGCGGTCGCGGATGTACCCAAACCTTTTCAGGGGTCGGCCATTGCCATGGTCACCGCCGGTTTGATGTCACTGGCATTTATGGGATTCACCGGCCTGGTCAGCATCTGACCGGAACGAACAAGGCACTACTATGACAACAGTTCTGATTGCAGTAACCGTACTGGCGATTCTGGCCCTGATTTTTGGTGCCATTCTTGGTTTTGCGGCAGTACGTTTCAAGGTTGAAGGCAACCCCATCGTTGACCAGATCAACGACCTGCTGCCGCAAACCCAATGTGGCCAGTGCAGTTACCCTGGCTGCAAGCCTTACGCCGAAGCCATTGCCAACGGCGAGAAAATCAACAAGTGTCCTCCCGGTGGCGAGGGTACGATTCAGTCTCTGGCGGATTTACTTGGTGTCGAGCCAGAACCACTGGATGCCGAACACGGTGCTGAAAAAGCCCTGCCCACCGTCGCGGTTATTCGTGAAGCCGAATGTATCGGCTGCACCAAGTGTATCCAGGCTTGCCCGGTAGACGCCATTATTGGTGCCGCCAAACAAATGCACACCGTCGTTGCAACAGAATGTACCGGCTGTGATTTGTGTGTTGAGCCGTGCCCGGTGGACTGCATCGATATGGTGCCGTTAACACCGACGACCAACACCTGGTATTGGCAAGCACCCACCCCCGGGGTTGAGTTGATTGCAACCGATCGTCAGCCCAATACCCACGACACCAGCAGTAATGACCACAAAGGACAAGCCGCATGACCCATCAGATTCAGCTGCACAGCTTTGATGGGGGCATTCACCCGGCAGAAAACAAACAGCAAAGCACCCGCACACCGATTCGCCCTGCACCACTGCCCGCCCTGCTGACGCTGCCACTGGGCCAACATATCGGCGCACCGGCAGTGCCTTGCGTTGCTGTCGGTGAACGCGTGCTTAAAGGTCAGCTTGTCGCGCACGCAGATGGTTTTGTCAGCGTGCCCCTGCATGCGCCCACTTCCGGTACGGTGGTGGCGATTGAAGACCGGCCGGTTCCCCATGCTTCTGGATTGACCGCGCTTTGTCTGATCATCGAGCCGGATGGCCAGGAACAGTGGATCGAGCACCAAAGCCTGCTGGATGAACTGGGGGTCACGTCTCTTGAAGATATCGCCGCCAGTGATCTGGTTGAGCGTATTCGTGGCTGCGGTATCGCTGGTATGGGTGGCGCGGGTTTTCCGACCGCGGTCAAACTGGCCGTTAAACGTGACGATAACGGCAACAGCCCGATCAATACCCTGATCATCAACGGCGCGGAGTGTGAACCTTATATCACCGCCGACGATATGTTGATGCGTGAACGGGCCGACGAGGTGATTCATGGTATCCGCGTATTGCTACATATTCTGGGTGCCCAGCGTTGTCTGGTAGGCATCGAAGACAACAAGCCAGAAGCGATTGCCGCGTTAAACAACGCATGCCAGTCGCTCGACCAGTCCAGCCAGATCAGTATCGTTGCCATTCCGACCAAATACCCGTCGGGTGGTGAAAAACAGTTAATCCAGATTCTGACCGGCGAGGAAGTACCCTCTGGCGGCATTCCCGCCAACCTGGGAATCGTCTGCCAGAACGTCGGCACCGCCAGCGCCATTTATCGTGCGGTTTACCATGGCGAACCACTGATCAGCCGCATCACCACCGTCACCGGTGACGCCGTCAGTGATCCCGGCAACTGGGACGTCATGCTGGGAACACCGGCATCGCACCTGTTGCAGTTATCCGGCTATCAGCCACAGCCATTGCCACGCGTCATTATGGGAGGCCCGATGATGGGCTTTACCCTGCCGGATGACTCGCTGCCGCTGGTCAAAACCAGCAACTGCCTGTTAGCCCCCAGCGTGACAGAAATGCCCGTTAACGAAGCCGCCATGGCCTGTATTCGTTGCGGTATGTGTACTCTGGCCTGTCCAGCCCAATTATTGCCACAGCAATTGTACTGGTTCAGCAAGGCAGAAGAATTCGACAAGGCCGAACAGCACAACCTGTTTGACTGCATTGAATGTGGTGCCTGCTCGTATGTTTGCCCCAGCCAGATTCCGCTGGTGCAGTATTACCGCCACGCCAAAGGGGCGATTCGTGAAGAACGCGCCGCCCATCAAAAATCCGAACAGGCCCGTGAACGGTTTGAACGTCGCCTGGCTCGACAAGAGCGTGAAGCGGCTGAAAAAGAAGCCAAACGCAAGGCCCGGGCCGAAGCCGCTGCTCTGGCAGCAGCCAATAAAAAAGCCGCTGCCGCGGCGGAGAACAGTGCTTCAGCCACTCCCGCCGCCAGTGGTGGCTCAAGCAGTAGCCCAGCGGCGGCGGCCTTGACCTCGCCAGCGCTGGAAAAACTACAAAAGCAGCTGACTGCCGCCCAGACCGCGATCAGCAAAACCAAAGAAAAACTCTCGGCCGCACAACAAGCGTTGTCCGCCGGGGACGAAGACCAGCAAACCAAGGTAGCAGCCCTGGAAAGTGCACTGGTCAAGGCCCAGACACGGATGAAAGATCTGGCCAAAGACATTGCCGCCGAGAAA
Source organism: Oceanobacter sp. 4_MG-2023 (assembly GCF_030689165.1). Taxonomy (NCBI): domain Bacteria; kingdom Pseudomonadati; phylum Pseudomonadota; class Gammaproteobacteria; order Oceanospirillales; family Oceanospirillaceae; genus Oceanobacter; species Oceanobacter sp. 4_MG-2023. The sequence goes on from NZ_JAUYVV010000015.1 coordinate 13,974, forward strand.
AAAGCCCTCAAGGCGCAACCGGCAGCCGCGACAGATACCGCCGCCGGCCCCGACAAGGGCGACCCCAACAGCCCGGAACGGCTGCAACGCAAATGGGAAACCGCCCAGGCACGCCTGGATGCCGCCATCAAGCGACTGGAAGAAGCCAAGGCTCAAGGTCTGGATACGGTCGCAGCACTGGAAACCGGCATCGTCAAACAGCAACAGCGAGTTGATGAAGCCAAGGCCGCCTGGCAAGCCGTAACCGGCGCGTCGGTAGCGACAAACACAGACAGCACCGAACCCAGCAGCCAGTCCTCCGCAGAGGCCGACGCAGTACGTAAAAAAATCCGTGCCGCCCAAGACCGCCTCAACAAGGCACAGGAACGACTGGCCATGGCCCGAGAGCAACAACTGGATACCGTCGATGCCCTGACTCTGGGTGTTAACAAACAGCAGGACAAGCTCAACGCCCTGACTCAACAGCTGGCTGAGCTGGAGCAAACGGCCAGCCAAACGACTACCACAAGTGGAACCGACTAATGGCGTTGATGACCCTTTCTTCCCCTCACGCACACGGTAACAACAGCACCCAAAAGGTGATGCTGACGGTCACTCTGGCCACCCTGCCAGGGCTGGCGGTAATGACCGCCTTGTTCGGCTTTGGCACACTGATTAACGTGGTGCTGGCGGCACTGTTCGCGATCGCCACCGAAGCCCTGATACTCCGGATTCGTCAACGTCCGGTGATGTTCTTCCTGAAAGACAACAGCGCCCTGCTCACCGGGGTACTGATTGGCCTGGCGCTGCCACCGCTGGCCCCCTGGTGGATCACCCTGGTGGCCACGGCGTTTGCGATTATCTTCGCCAAACAGCTGTACGGCGGTATGGGCAACAACCCGTTTAACCCGGCCATGATCGGTTACGCCCTGGTGCTGATTTCCTTTCCACTGCAGATGACCACCAACTGGGCACTGTCCAGCCAGATGGGAGCTTCCGTTACCGGGCTGGGTGATGCCCTGTCAGTAATTTTTGCCGGTGGCAGTGCCGACGCCTTTAGCGGCGCCACACCGCTGGATAGCTACAAGCACCTGATCAGCAATAAAACGGCCACAGAAGTCCTGACCGACACCACCTTTAATGGCTGGCTGAACGGTGGTTGGGAATGGGTCAATCTGGCCTTTCTGGCCGGTGGTCTGGTGCTGCTCTGGCGACGTATCATTACCTGGCATATTCCGGTGGCCATGCTGGCCGGACTGTCGCTGTGCTCACTGATACTGGGATGGGACGCCGATATGTACACCCCGGCTTCACTGCACTTGCTCAGTGGCGCAACCATGTTGGGAGCCTTTTTTATTGCCACCGACCCGGTATCAGCGGCTACCACGCCACTGGGAAAACTGATCTACGGCGCCGGCATCGGGATTCTGCTCTATATCATCCGGACCTGGGGCTCTTACCCCGACGCGGTGGCCTTTGCCGTGTTGCTGATGAACTTTGCCGCTCCCTTTATTGATGCCTACACCCAGCCACGCACCTATGGTCATGCCAAGGCCAATCGCGGCCTGAAAAAACCGGAGGCCAAATAATGAAAGAGTTACTGGCTTCCATTCAGCGTAATGCCATTGGCCTGGGACTGTTTGCCATCGTCACCGCGGGTGCCATCGCCATCGCCCAGGTCGGTACAGCCGACCGCATTGCCCATAACATGCGTTTGGCGCAGTCCCGTGCGCTCAACGAAATCATCCCGGCCAACCAATACGACAATGACCTGCTCACCGACGTGATCAGCGTAAACCGGAACTTTGATACCCGGCTGTTAGGCCCTCTCCCCGACGATGCCAGTATTCATCTGGCGCGCCACCAGGGACAGGTGACGACCGTGATTTTGCCGGTGGTCGCGCCAGACGGTTACACCATGGAGATCGGCTTGCTGGTTGGTATTCATGCCGATGGCCGCCTTGCTGGCGTACGGGTAATCAGCCACCGCGAAACCCCTGGACTCGGTGACAAGATCGACCTGAAAAAATCCGACTGGGTCATGGCATTTAACGGCAAGTCATTGCTATCCCCAGCAGAAAGTGCCTGGGCCGTCAAAAAAGACGGCGGCGATTTCGACCAGTTTACCGGTGCCACCATTACCCCAAGAGCGGTCGTGACTGCGGTCAAACACGCGCTGCAGTTTTTCGAACGACACCAAACCCAACTGCTGAGCTATCCGCTGCCTGCATCGGCCAGCCGTGTGGAGAATCATTAATGGCTACCAAATCCCTGCGGGATATTTCCCTCGACGGCTTATGGAACAACAACCCGGCCCTGGTCCAGTTACTTGGCCTTTGTCCATTGCTGGCGGTGACCGGTTCGGTTGTGAACGCCCTGGGCCTTGGCCTGGCCACCATGATGGTGCTGATTGGCTCCAACTTTTCGGTCTCGCTGATTCGTAACCACGTACCGGATGCGGTGAGGCTGCCTGCCTTTGTGATGATTATCGCCTCCTTTACCACGGTCGCCGAACTGGTGATGCAAGCCTTTACCTACGAGCTGTATCAGGTGCTGGGGATCTTTATTCCCCTGATCGTCACCAACTGCGCGATTCTGGGCCGCGCTGATGCCTTTGCCTGCAAAAATCCTATCCTTCCCTCCATCGTCGACGGCTTTATGATGGCGTTGGGCTTTACCGCCGTCCTGGTGGTGCTGGGTGCCATGCGTGAAATACTGGGTCAGGGTGTGATTTTCTCCAATATGCAGCTGCTGTTTGGAGCGGATGCCGCACACTGGAAAATAGAGCTGTTCAGCGATTATCCGGATTTTCTGTTTGCAATTCTGCCACCAGGTGCCTTTATGGCCATGGGCTTGCTGATTGCGGTGAAGAACATCATTGATGGCCGTATCAAAGCGGCGGCAGAAGCGGCCAAGGCACCAACGGAAGTCGGTGGCAAACGGGTACGAGTGACCGGCAAGATCGGCTGACCCACACAATATCACCGCAGGGCCCGGCTCCGTCCGTGGCCATTTCACTCTGGAATAACCGGAGCGGGAAATAACCAGAGGGAAACAACCGGGACACCCAAATCAGGATGGACTCAAAACACGGCTGCCCATCAGCGGAGCAGCCGCATCGCAATAACAGTCCCAGTCTCCAGCCCCTCCAGCAACCCCGCCGTTAAAACATCAGTGCCGCACTCATCCGTACCGTGCGCGGCTCCATCACATGGTAGTGCAAGCCTTCCTGCGCTTCGCTTTCTCCAGCCAGCTGGCTTTCGTACCAGTAGTCGATGTCATGGTCATCGCTATCGAGCAGATTGAGCACTTCCAGACCAAACTGCCAACTCTGTAACTCCAGCTGTGTGGCGGCATTAAGCACCAGGTTGCTGCCTGCCCGTTCCGAGTTATCTTCAAGCAACGCACGAGGGCCAATGTAGCGCATACGCAAGCTGCCAGACCATGGCTGAGCGGACGGCGTCGCGCCAATATAGGTCAAGCCAGCCTGAGCAACGGATTCCGGAGCACCCGGAATGTAGTCGCCATCATCCGAGCTGTCGCGAAAGCGGGCGCGGGTATAAGCGTACTCCAGGTCGGCGTTCCAGGCTTCGGTAAGGTTGAGGTAGCCGGTCATTTCTATCCCTTGCCTGCGTGATGACCGGGTGGCTTCCGTGTTACCGGCGTCACCAACAAACAGCAGCTCGCTATCAAGATCCAGTTGCCACAACACCAGTGAAGCATTCAGGCGTTCGGCTATCAGACCACGCACGCCCAGCTCATAACCGATGGAGTCCACCAGTGGATCAACGGCATCAACGGCGCTGCCATCCGCCGGATCCACCTGAATAGTGGTACCGCGCGCATCGTTGGAGTGCAGCCCTTGCCCGATCGACAGATAGATTTCCCGGTTTTGATCCGGTGCGTAGACCAGGCTGCTTTTCAACGACAGGTTAGTATCATCCGCAGTGCCGCTGTTGGCGCTCAGATCAACGCCGTTCTGGTTCACATCCACCCGGCTGTCTACGTCAAAATCAAAGTAGTCGTAACGTACGCCAATCATGGTGCGCCATTGCTCGTTCCAGTACAGCGTGGTATCGGCAAACAAGCCCAGGCTTTGCTGGGTCACTGCGTCGCTGCGAATGGTACCAAGGCGCTGGCGTTCAGTGGTGTGATACAGACCCACTTCATCAATATCATCAAGCTGGTAGTCCGCCCCGATGCGGGTACTGGCAACCACACCGGCCAGCTCGGATTGCTGCCGATATTCGATCTGGCCGCCGTAGATCCAGCGATGATCGACCTGTTCAAACTGATCACCATTGTCGCTGTCATCCAGGTAATAAGTGAAGTTCGACCACAGGTTCATATTGTAGCGAATAGCGTAGGCCGACAGGCTCAGGTTGGCGCTTTGCCATTGGCTATTGATGCTGTAGCGGTCACTCTTGCCGCCGACAGTGTCGTCAAGTGAACCCAGTTCATCAATCTGGCCGCTGGCCACTGCCCGTTCCGGGATCTGATCGGCGCTGTTCCATTGGTTGTCGTAACCCATCAGGCTGATCGACCAGTCGCCACCGGCTAGCGGCTGGCGGTATTTCAGCCATACATTGGTTTTATCAATGTCTTCGCTCACATCCGTCCAGGGGCCATCGTAACCCTGTTTTTCCAGGGCGTAGAAGAAGTCCCCCGTACCGGTGTTAACACTGTCCATCAGCAAGCCGCGCTGATAGGCATCCTGCCCCAGGGTGATTTTGGCGAGGCCCTTATCCAGCCGGGAAGCCGTCGTGAACGCTGCGTTGCCGGAGCTACTGAAGTCACCAATGCTGGCGTCGTAACTGCCCTTCTGGTATTCCAGCGATTGAATTGCTTCAGGAATCAGGAAATTCAGGTCGGTGTAACCCTGACCATGGCCGTGACTGCGCATATTGACCGGCATCTCGTCTACCAACACGGCAAAGTCAGTGCCATGGTCAAGATTAAACCCCCGCAGGAAATACTGGTTGGCCTTGCCCGAACCACTGTGTTGGGTCACCACCATGCCGGGGACCAGTTCCAGCACTTCACCGGTGCGCAGCAACGGGCGCACCTCAATGGCATCCTGATCAACGTACCCTTCGGAAGCAGAAATGGCCTCTCCCAGCATAGGTTTGCGGCCAAACACATGAATACTTTCCAGGTCATGATAGCTATCGTCCATGTCGCTGCCATGCGCATGGACCATCGCTGACAAACAGGCCAATACCACAGCCTGCGGCAAGACAAGCAGTGTATTAACCGCTGAATAAATAGAGGCGGAGCGTTTACGATTCATAAAGATTCCCGGATTACGGCCGTGCTTGCAACGGCTTGCCAGCCACGGTGTGGACAGTGTTATCCGGGTGATTGAAGCATTACAGGCCAATACCGATAACAGCTCGGTGTTGGTCATCGGTTATTAAAGATTTGCTTTCCAGATTTGCTTTCCAGGTGCGTCTCTCCGCTAACACCAGCTCCAGTCTGGGGCTGGCAGCAAAAAACACCTTAACAAACACCTTAACAAACAACGGAAGGTGTAAGATTGGGTCACTAAGTGGAAAATACTCAATCTTTTATGACCGTCTCACTGAAACGCTGGCTTGGTTTTCATCGCTGTCACTCTCGCACCCCAACGCTGGGTGAACGGGAAATTCTGGTGATGGAGCTGCTTTGGCAGCAGAGTCCGCAATCAGCCCAGTCTTTACAAGTACAGCAAGAAAACATCAGCCTCAGTACAGTGCAGAGTACCCTTGAGCGTCTGCACCGCAAACACCTGCTGGCACGGGAGAAAAGCGGCCGCTCCTATCTATACCGGCCACTGCTGCAGAAAGCTGATCTGGTGGCCTGTTTGTTGTCTGATATAGCTACAGATCTCGGCGATGCCAACGGCCAGGCACTGGTCGCCGGGTTTGTCGACTATCTGTCGGCCACGACTCCGGAGGCTCAAGGACAGTTGCGCCAGGCACTGGAACAAGACACCCCCTCAGCCGCCAACCCAAGCAATGATCAATAATCTGGCTCCTGAACTGACCGATGTATTTCTTGGTGGAGCCGTGGCGCTTTGTGGCTCTGCCTGGTTGTGCAGCCTTCTCACCGACCGGCTGTTACGTTTCGGCACCAGCTCATCTGCCCAGCAAGAGCGCTGGCTCTGGTATTGGAGCCTGATGCCCTGGATGGTTGGCTTGTGTGCAGGCCTTTGGCTGGCCAATCCCGACTGGCTTGGCTTCTGGTTTATCCCTCACTGTCACGGTGATCTATGCGGCGTCCATGCACCAGAACTGATTGAGTATTCCGCAACGGCAATTAACAGCCTGCTGGTCCTGAGTCTGATATTGGCCATGGTGCTGGGATCGCGCCTGTGGCAGTTACAGCGGCGGCATCGGCAACTGCAATTGATGCAGCACCTTTCAACTCTGGATCGCCAGCGCAATATTCGACTGGTGCCATCGACAAAGCGTCTGGCCTGGTGTGTTGGCTTTTGGCAGCCGGTGATTTACCTGTCACAAGGTTTGTTTGATGAACTGACCGAACGCGAACGCCGACTGGTGTTGATTCATGAACACAGCCACCAATGGCGGCGCGACAATCTCAGGCGCTGGTTGCTGCAACGGCTGCTTTGGTGCTGGCTGCCACAGACCCGCCGTCGATTAATATCCATGTATCATCAAGTAACTGAACATATCGCCGACGAACTGGTGTTGCAGCAAGGCTTTCAGCCACACGAGCTGACCAATCTGCGCGATCGCATGGCGACGAGTGATCCAGCATTGGCTTCCGAAACGGTTCTGCCATCAGCGTCGACAGCAACTGGCCGCTATCTGACAACCCTGCTGGCGCTGTTGGCCATCGTACAAATATTGCTGTTCGGGATGTTGCTGCACCCACTGCTGGATTATCTGTTTCTGCACTGAGTGATCCGCCACTCATAAACAGACACCCATTGTTGAAAGGATGCCTACATTCAGCTGAAATGGGTGTCCATCTTTAGTCGTGACACAGCAGGAAATTAAAACAACAAATCCCTGGCATCACATCTTTTTTTATAAAGGGTAAAGTCTTTGGCATAAACACGTTTTACCACCTCTATTAACTTGGGTGTATATAAAGAAGCAGGACTAGGGCACTTTCCTTGCCTCTTTAATATCGAAATATCAAAAGCATTTATTTGACTATAATCTTTATCATCCAATAGTTCATAACCATCAATACCATGCATGGTCAGTGGTCGAGCATCGATCACGTCAAGAGAAATCTTCTCTTTTAATGTGCTTATCGCTTTGGAAAAATTCTCCAAAGAAAAATAATCAGAATATTCTTTATACAATAAAAAATCACTTTGTTGACACCAGTGAATATCACTATTCAAAATATCTTTCTTTTGCAAAGATAAAACAAATGACTCAAAGGTCAAATCATCTAATTCAATGTTTCGATTCAGAACATCCCGATACATCCAGGCATTTATCTCTTTCGCAACAAATTTATCAAGAAAAACGCTTGCCAGGCGCCTGAACGGGCAACGTAAAACAACAAATTTATAGTTGGCTCGCACTGCTTCTGCCAAAGAAGGTATAAATGTACCATTATTATTATGTATCCAATGGCCTTGCTCTATTCCATCAATACAACCATTAGCGACAGCAACAGATAGACGCATAGTTGAACAGCCATTTTTAGGTATAAAACTATAAATAGCATTAGCATGAAACAACGTCATTGCATGTTGCATCGCAAACTGGTGTTGATCATTTTTCGGCAGGGATAGCTGACTTCCAGATGAGTATTTAAACAATGACATAATAATCCTGATTCTGGTTCGAGTAATTTATTTTAAAATAAAATCACAAGAATTTACATAATACATTCCTGATAATCAAGCCATCTTTTTACAATAGAGCCAGCCGAACGAAATAAATCCGAGAAAATCTATTTCAACTTGTGGTTATTGGTTCTATTCTTTAATTGCCATCCAACATTTTATTTGTAAGATTCAGCAGTAATTTCTGGGATTTTCATGAATAAACAAGCGAATAAGCCGGATAAAAACAAGCCGGACACCCACTATTAAACAGATACCTATATTTCATCCTTCCAATGGGTATCCATTCAAGAGCGTTAGTGGGTGTCCACCTTCAGCATTAGTCCATCAATTCAAGTGCATTCAAGTGGGTGTCCATCTTCAGAAACTGACCATCCAGGTCGGCAACCAGCCCACCGCCCAGCGTTCTGCCAGTTTGTCGATCCCCAACAGCACCGACAGACCCAGCAACAGCATCATGCTGCCCAACAGGTATTTGCCAGCACGACCACCGGAAATCATCCGGTTATTCAACCGTCGTAATGCCGCCGATGAGGTCAGCCCGGCAACGATCATTACCGCTGCGGTTCCCAAACCAAAGGCCAGCATAATCACAAAGGCCAATGCCAGATCCTGCCCTACCGACGCCAGTGCAATCGCCGCTCCCAACGTTGGCCCCACACAGGGCAACCAGACAATACCGGTTAACAAACCAGTGCCAAATGGCCCCATCCAGTCGAGTTTGGCGCTGTTGATATTGCGTCGCGACATCCACATCGACAAACGCAGAGTCAGCGCATCCGCCAACGGCCGGATCACCAGAATCAGCCCCATCACAATCAACAGTGCCGCCGAGAAGTAACGGAACAGTTCCGGGTCCAGACCCAGACTGACCAATACAAAGGTCAGCAGCGAACCGGCAATCGCAAACGCCAGACTGAGCCCGGCTCCCATCGCCAGCACGCCCATCTTGCCATTGGCACGGGCAACCCCGACAGTCATCGGCAATAGTGGCCAGACACAAGGAGAAAGAATGCTGAGCATACCGGCAACAAATGCCAGTGGAATCGACGAAAACTCCAGCATGATCAGCAGCCGATCCGTTGTTTCAAGGCATCTGTGATCACATTTTGCCGTGTTTCAGCGACACTGAACCAGCTACGTTCACCGCCGGTATACAACACAAAAGTGGACTGCCGTGGTGCCTTGAAATGACGCACCCATTCTTTTTGATCATCAAAGTCGACCTGTAAAATGGTCAGATCACACTGGGCATGCTCTTTCTGGAAGGCAGACAGTACTTCGCCCTGCAACTTGCAGGTCGGACACCACACCGCATGAATATCAACCAGCACCGGGGCTTGCTGCTCGACCAGTGCCTCAAACCGCTCTTGTGTGAAGGGTTCAAACAGGCCTTCGGCGGCGGTGGCCCAATGGGAAAAAAATGCCAGACAAGCCATCAATAGCCAGTTATTCCGGCTCGTCGTCGAGCGCAGGAAGTTAACAGAACGGGACATAAACATACTCTTGTAGTCAGGGAATTTACTTTACAGTCGTTTATCAGACTGTTTTCTTACAGGTAATTCCTGCTTCAACGCAAAAACCCCACAAAAAAAATCGCTCCAAAACAGGGCAAAAAACAATCCCGATCGCCCAGAATTAATGCATAGCCAGTACAGTTCTGGATAAAAATGCCAGAACTGCGTCTTGTATTGCCCATTGTATTTTGCCGACCTAGCCACGATGCTGATCACAAGGGGTCATGAACGATTTCAGTGCATTATTTGAGCAACAGTAACTTATTGGCACTTTTATTGAATAACAGAGCGAAGCAAGCAAACGCTTTTATTACTCGATACTACTCACACAGGGAGCACACTATGTTGAAACAAGTGACGATGGCTGCAACAGGCCTCGTACTCGGTCTTTCTATGACAGCACAAGCCGGAACGCTGGAAGATGTACAGAAACGAGGTTCCGTATCCTGTGGTGTCAGCACTGGACTGGCCGGTTTCTCTCAAAAAGATGAAAAAGGCAAGTGGAGCGGTATCGACGTTGATGTCTGTCGCGCCGTTGCTGCTGCCGTACTGGGTGACGCTGACAAGGTTCAGTACAAGCCACTGACCGCCAAGGAGCGTTTTACCGCGCTGCAATCTGGCGAAGTCGATATGCTGTCCCGTAACACCACCTGGACCCTGACCCGTGACGTATCACTGGGCCTGAACTTTGCCGGTGTCAACTACTACGATGGCCAGGGCTTTATGGTTTCGAAAAGCCTCGGCGTCAGCAGCGTGAACGACCTTGACGGTGCTGCGGTTTGTATTCAGGCCGGTACAACTACCGAACTGAACCTGGCGGATTATTTCCGCGCCCACGGCATGAAATACACCGCGATCACCTTTGATACCTCCGACCAGACCCGTTCCGGTTTTGAAAGTGGCCGCTGTGACGTACTGACTTCCGACCAATCCCAGCTGTATGCCCTGCGTATTGGCCTGAAAAAGCCATCAAGCGCCATGGTATTGCCAGAAGTCATCTCCAAAGAACCTCTCGGACCCGTAGTACGTCAGGGTGACGACGCCTGGTTCAACGTTGTGAAATGGTCACTGGCTGCCTTGATTGAAGCTGAATTCCTCAATGTCACCAGCAGCACGGCATCCAAACTGGCCAAGTCCGGTACACCGGAACAACAACGTCTGCTGGGTAACACCGGCGACGCAGGCTCCAAACTGGGCCTTGACGCCAAGTGGGCCTATAACATCGTCTCTCAAGTAGGTAACTACAGTGAAGTCTTCGAGCGTAACGTCGGCTCTGGCTCACCACTGAAAATTGCCCGCGGCCTCAACGCCCAGTGGAACAAGGGCGGCATTATGTATTCCAACCCGATCCGCTGATCGCCACGATGACATTCACCCGCCTTTTGGCGGGTGAATGCGTTTTACCGGATACAGAGAGAGACCTATGACCAACGGTACGCGCCCTACCCAGCCTGCGGGCTCGGCTCCCGCGTTTTATAATAACCCCCGTTTCCGTGCCTTGTTTTACCAGCTGCTCCTGGTAATCGGGATCGGATATCTTGTATTTCTGATCATCAGCAATACCCTCGCCAATATGGAATCCCGGGGTATTCAGACCGGCTTTGATTTCCTCAGCACCACGGCCGGCTTCGACATTCTGATGACCCTGGTGGATTACGACGCCACCCATACCTACTTCGATACATTTATTGTTGGCTTGCTCAACACCATACTGGTCGGTGCCATTGGTATTGTGCTGTCCACCATCATCGGCTTTTTGATGGGTGTTGCCTATTTTTCCAGCAACTGGCTGGTACAGCGCCTGTCAGTGGTGTACGTCGAAATATTCCGCAACATCCCTCTGCTGCTGCAAATTTTCTTTTGGTACTTCGCTGTCCTGGCGGCGTTACCCAGCGCCCGTAACAGTTACAGCCTTGGAGACGCTTTTTTCCTGAATATCCGCGGGCTGTATTTGCCCAAGCTGATTAGCGAACCCGGTGCCGGTCTGGTGTACGGCTCGATCGTTGCGGCCATCATCGGTATTTTTGCCCTGTACCGCTGGGCCAAACGCAAACAGGAACTGGAAGGTGTACAACTGCCGGTATTACGTCTGTCACTGGCCTTGCTGATCGGTTTGCCACTACTGGCAACTCTGTTGTCCGGTATTCCTTTCACGCTGGATTACCCGCAATTAAAAGGCTTCAACTTCCGTGGTGGCATCACCGTTATCCCCGAACTGATGGCACTGGCGGTTGCCCTGAGTATCTATACCGGTGCCTTTATTGCCGAAGCCGTGCGCGCCGGAATCCAGGCCGTGCCTCATGGCCAGACCGAAGCCGCACGCAGTATCGGCCTGAAAGACAGCCAGATCATGAAGTTGATCGTTGTACCACAAGCCATGCGGGTTATTGTGCCCATGCTCAACAGCGAATATCAGTCGCTGGTGAAAAACTCGACCCTGGCAACAGCCATCGGCTATCCCGACTTGTTTACCGTCTTTGTCGGTACCAGCCTGAACCAGACTGGGCAAGCCATTGAAATTGTCTTTATGACTCTGGCCGTCTACTTCGCCATCAATATGACCATTTCGTTCACCATGAACTGGTTCAACAGCAAAGTCAGCCTGGCAGAGAGGAAATAACCATGAGTCACCCGGTCGTACCCTCTGATACCACAACGCCAACTGGCGGTCGTATCTTTCATCCCAAAGCCGCTGAGCCAGCGCCCGTTACCGTTGTTGGCAAACAAGCCTGGCTCAAGAACAACCTGTTCTCCTCGCCACTGAACAGTGCCATCACTCTGGTTCTGCTGGCATTGCTGGGGTCATTTATCCCGGCATTGGCCGACTGGCTGTTTATTTCAGCCCATATCAGTGGCCAGACCCAGGATGCCTGTACTGGCGACGGTGCCTGTTGGGTATTTATCAAGGTCTGGATACAACCGCTGATGTATGGCAACTATCCGGATGCCAGCCTGTGGCGGGTCAATCTCAGCCTGATATTGCTAGGGGCCGTATTATCCTCCCCTTACTGGTTGCCACCGAAACTGCGCAACAAGGTCGATATCATGTTGCTGCTGGCCTTCCCCTTTATGGCCATTATCATTCTTGATGGCCGTTTACTGGGTCTGGAATACGTCAGCACCGCCTACTGGGGTGGTTTTTCTCTCAACCTGTTCCTGGCGTCTGCCAGTATTATTCTGGGGATGCCACTGGGGTTTCTATGGGCTCTGGGACGACGTTCCAATATGCCTATGGCCCGCAGCATCTGTGTGGTACTGATCGAATTTTTCCGTGGCGTACCGGTACTGGCACTGTTCTTTATGGGCTCGGTCATGTTGCCGCTGTTCTTCCCGGAAGGCACCAACGTCGACAAACTGTTGCGGGTCTGGATCGTACTGACGCTGTTTATGGCGGGGTATATGGCCGAAGTGTATCGCGGTGGTTTTCAGGCGATTCCATCCGGACAGTATGAAGCCTCTGCCGCCATTGGCCTGAGCTACTGGCAAACCACCTTGCTGGTGATTTTGCCGCAGGTGATCAAGGTCTCCATGCCGAATATTCTGGCCACCTCGGTCATGCTGTTCAAAAACACCACCTTCCTGATGATCATTGGTATTTTTGAAATTCTCAGTACAGCCCAAAATGCCCTTACCAATTCCAACTGGCTGGGTGGCTTCTCCACCGAAGCGTACCTGTTTGTTGCGGTGATTTACTGGATCTGCTGTTTCAGCATGTCGATGGTCGCCACCCGCATTGAACGCAAACTAGACACCAGCCACAAGTCCTGACTTACGGAAACCAAGCGATGAGTACCAATCTGAACAACAGCAACGTCTCTCAGGGCACAGCGCCGATACAGGCTCCCGGCGATGTCATCACCCTGGCCAGCCTGAACAAGTGGTACGGTGATTTTCATGTTCTCAAGGACATTAATTTCACCGTCAAGAAAGGCGAACGTATCGTTATCTGTGGCCCCTCCGGCTCGGGTAAATCGACCATGATCCGCTGCATCAACCGCCTGGAAGAATTCCAGCGCGGCGCGCTGATCGTCAACGGCATCGAAATGATCGATGACGTCAAAAACATTGAAGCCATTCGTCACGATGTCGGTATGGTGTTCCAGCATTTTAACCTGTTCCCACACCTGACCATTCTGGAAAACCTGACCCTCGGGCCGATCTGGGTGCAAAAAAAGCCCAAGGCCGAAGCAGAAGCCATGGCGATGAACTATCTGGAACGGGTCAAGATTGCAGAACAGGCGCTGAAATACCCAGGCCAACTGTCTGGCGGTCAGCAACAGCGGGTAGCGATTGCCCGGTCACTGTGTATGGCACCAGAAATCATGCTGTTTGACGAACCCACCTCCGCCCTCGACCCGGAAATGGTCAAGGAAGTGCTCGACGTGATGGTCGAACTGGCGGATGAAGGCATGACCATGCTGTGTGTTACCCATGAAATGGGCTTTGCCAAAAAAGTGGCTGACCGTGTGATCTTTATGGACGGTGGCGAAATCGTTGAAGAAAACACACCGGTTGAGTTTTTCGAACAACCAGAAACCGATCGCTTGCAGCTGTTCCTCAGCCAGGTACTGCAGCACTGATCAAACCCTCGCTCGATGGGCTGCATTGCAGCCCATCACGCTGATCAATACCAACGCTGGCTATCCTTTTATTCTTTGTATCCCTGGCTTCGGCCTCCCGCCTGATAGCGTCACAGCGCCCGAACCCTGGTGGCCCAGTCGTAACAAAGACAAACCAGACACAGCATACCGACACCACCCTATCGTGGGTTTATTTCCTGGGTTTATTTCCTGGGTTTATTTCCTGGTTGCACCCACCTTGTTATCACAGAGCCAATCCAGCGCATCGATATAATTATCAAAAAAGCGCACTTCCCCAGCAATAAACCAACTGGCAATTCTGGCAATCCACTGCTGCCAGTCGGCATTACCATAAATGGCAATCCGCTCAAATTCGGAGCCGTGCTTCAACCCCAGTTTGAGATCATCCCAGGCGGCCTGTAACTCCCAGCCTTCAAATTCGGAACCATCGATCATGATTCTGACCTTGGGATCATTGACTTCCGCCAGCGCCCCATCCAGCAACGGAGTAATGGTTTCATAATCGCGATGCGTCAGGATTCCCTGAGCCTTGAGAGAGATAAAAAACCGCTCATTTTCACGGTTGATTCCAATCGATAACCCATGCTGTTTACGCGTCATTGCAGCCTCCTTGATCAGGCAGTCATGAAGAGATAAGTATCAGATTACCCAAGAATAAAACGACCACAAGCAGCTGCATCAAGCCAACTGCAACTCATCGTGCCAGAAAGCACCGTAGTCAAACCCCGCTAACTTCATACACTGTAGGGGACATCTATTTAATCCTGCACGGCTCTGCGCGAGTGTCGCCGACTTGTGACTTGACCCGTCAGGCCCGCAAGTCGGCTTCGTGATTCGAAACCATCCGGTAGCCCAGAGTGAGCACCGGATTAAATGGATGTCCCCTGTACACTTTTACCCTGTCGATGGAGACTGAATCATGAGCGATACGACCTATACGCCTCCCAATGTCTGGACCTGGGAACCTGGCAATGGCGGCAAGTTTGCCAGTATAAACCGCCCGGTAGCCGGAGCCACTCACGACAAGGAATTGCCTCGGGGTGAACACCCATTGCAGCTTTACTCCATGGGAACACCTAACGGCATCAAGATCACCGTAATGCTGGAAGAGCTGCTGGCAGCAGGAAAAACCGCCGCAGAATACGACGCCTGGATGATCCAGATTGTTGATGGCGACCAGTTCAGTTCCGGTTTTGTCGACGTTAATCCGAACTCCAAAATTCCAGCGCTACTGGATTACAGCGTCACACCACCACAACGAGTATTTGAATCCGGCTCCATCCTGATGTACCTGGCCGAAAAGTTTGATGCCTTTATTCCCACCGATGCCGCCGGCCGTACCGAATGCTTTAACTGGTTATTCTGGCAAATGGGCAGTGCCCCCATGCTGGGCGGTGGCTTTGGTCATTTTTACGCCTACGCCCCAGAAAAATTTGAATACCCCATCAACCGCTTCACCATGGAAATCAAACGTCAGCTCGACGTACTCGACCAGCACCTGGCACACAACACCTTTATGTGTGGCGACGAATATACCATCGCCGATATCGCCATCTGGCCCTGGTATGGCGCATTGATTCTCGGACGCCTGTACGATGCCGCCGAATTTATTGAAGCCGAGGGTTACACCCACGTGATGCGCTGGGCCAAAGCCATTGATGCACGCCCGGCGGTTAAACGCGGCCGTATTATCAACCGCAACTTTGGTGAGCCAAACGAACAACTGTTAGAACGTCATAACGCCAGCGATATTGATACCGCTTTGAACGCGGGTAAATAAAAACCGCCGGAAGTGCTCTAACAAACACAAACGGCACTGTTGTAGTGGTTCAATAATCCCGTACACCTCTCTTATGGTGGTAATCTTACCACTTACGTTGGTGCCCGAAATTATTGAACCACTACAGGTATGCTTTCTTAAGCATTCATATTGAACTTAAGTAAGCTTTCCAACCTTTAAAATTGGTGATTTCTTCCGCACCTTCTATTCCAGAAGGTTCACATATAAACCCGCTCACTTGACTGCCATTCGCAAGAATCACTTTACCTATACCTAGTGGCGCTGGAATGCATGCCACAAAGCTACCGAAGTTTTCAGTAGGTATAGACCAAACTTCCACTTCAATCGCTGAGCCTTTTTCTTTGTCTAAAACAAGCCCGGGCCTTAACGGCGGGCCACCGGCTAAGGCGTACATGCGATAACTGGCTGCAGTTTTTGTTTTGGCTTTCAACATGGCTCCACGCTCAACAAGTTGCCAATTCAATGGCTGCCCTGTTAAATGAGCACCACAAACCATCACATCAATGGTTTTAGTGCTTGTCACTGGTGTCGTATTTTTCGGTGTGGCGATGCTGTCTAGAGCCCCTTTTTTCAAAGGTAAAGCTTGCTGAATACGGTTAGCAATCGACATCAACTCTCTATCACTAAAAGTCGAACCGACTAAAGTAATACCAAAAGGCATATCACTTTCCATCATCATCGTCGGCACAGCGATAGAAGCGAGGTCTAATAGGTTCATGAAGTTAGTGTAATAACCCAGCTCGCTATTATGCTTAATCGGCTCTGCCAACATTTCTGCGACCGTGAAATGACGACCTGCGGTTGGCGTTAGCAAACAATCGACCTGCGCTATTTGTGCTAAACAATTTTGTTTTAAATCATTAATACGATACTGTGCTTTAAACAAAGACGTAGCAGGTGGTTTTCCACCGGGTGCAATAATTTCTCGAACCACAGGAAATATCGCCTCTGGCTTGTCGTCAATCAAAGGTTGAGCGGCAATATAACGCTCCGATACCCACGGGCCTTCATACAACAGTTTGGCGATTTCATCGAATGGGGCAAAATCAATTTCTTGGAATGAAAAACCTTCGTCCTTGAGTTTTGCCAAAGTGGCTTCATAAGCTTTTTGATAACCTTTGTCACCAAAGAATTTCAGCTGATGTTCTGGGATCACACCGACCATTAATGGCCCTGTTCGCAATCCATATTGCCTTGCTTGGTTCAAAAATGGATTAGCACGGCTGTAACCATCTCTTTTATCAAAACCTTCTGCTACTGATAAAACAAGATTCGCATCGTCTGTGTTGTAAGAGAAAATGGTGATGCAGTCCAAACTACGGCATGCTGGTACTAAACCGGTTGCCGATAACAAACCGATACTTGGCTTCACACCGACAAGATTATTAAAACAAGCTGGAATACGACCAGAACCTGCCGTGTCGGTTCCTAAACTGAATGAAGCTAACCCCAATGCAACCGATACCGCAGAACCTGAACTAGAACCACCGCTCACATAATCGTAATTAAACGCGTTATGGCACGCGCCATAAGGTGAACGTGTACCATTTAGCCCTGTTGCAAATTGGTCTAAGTTCGCTTTACCAACAGGTATAGCACCAGCATCAATAAGCTGTTGTACGACTTGAGCAGAAACGTCCGGTGTATAAGCAAACTCTTTACATCCTGCCGTCGTCGGAATACCTGCAAGGTCAATATTGTCTTTAATAACAAAGGGAATCCCCCACAATGGATGAGTATCCAAAGGTTTTTCTTTTAGACCTTCTAACCAAACAGATTGCTCTGCTTGCGATAGCTGATGAATCCAAATATTGTGGTCTTTATACTGCTCTGCACGCTGTCGAATATCTTCCATAATTTTCTCTGGTGTGACTTTTCCTTCTGCATATTGAGCGCGCAGTGCATCAATGCCCATATCAAGGCTATGTTCTATTTCGTTATTCATCGTCATACTCATAATTCTCAGTTCCCATTCTCTACTTATTTGCAGCTTCTAACACGACAATGGCTTGCCCTGCGCTGACTCGACTACCGTCGGTTAATAACAAATCCGTCACGACACCGGCTTCTGTAGCGTATAAAGGAATTTCCATTTTCATCGACTCTAAAATAACCAATAGTTCGCCTGCTTGTACTTCTTGTCCTACTGTCACCTCTGTCTGCCATAAGCTGCCAGAGACAGGGCTATCGATAACAATCGCGCCTTCATTCCATGTCACTTCACTTGCTACTACATCCGCTTCTTCACTATCAAAATGGAATTGGCCATTGGCGTGCCAATTCGCCAACTCCGTTTCGAAGGCCTCATTGCGTTGCTGCTTAAAAGTATCGATGCTGTCGCTTTGTTCCTCTATAAAAGCTTGATAGTCAGCCAGAGAAAATTCACTTTCCTCAATACGAATTGGGCTTTTGTTATTAGAAAAGCCACCATGAGGGAAATCGTCACGAATTTGTTGTAGCTCTTCATGACTCACCTCGTAGAAACGAATTTGATCGAAGAAACGTAATAGCCAAGGCTTGCTGAATTCTGTCGTTTGGCGGTAGCGGTTCCACATTTGCAGCGTTCGTCCCACGAATTGATAACCTCCAGGTCCTTCCATGCCATACACACACAAATAAGAACCGCCAATGCCAACGGAATTTTCTGCGGTCCATGTTCTCGCTGGGTTGTATTTGGTTGTCACCAAACGATGACGAGGATCCACTGGCGTTGCGACTGGTGCGCCGAGATAAACATCCCCAAGCCCCATTACCAAGTAACTCGCACTGAAAAGAATGTCTTTCACATCATTTATGCTGTCCAAGCCATTAATACGGCGGATAAATTCCAAGTTGCTTGGGCACCAAGGGGCATTCGATCGTACGGATTGGCTGTATTTATCAATGGCTTCTTGGCAGGCTTTATCGTCCCAAGAAAGCGGTAAATACACGATACGAGAAGGCACAGATAATTCCGTGAGTTTTTCGCTGAGTGCCATTTCAGCTTGCTCAAGATGCTCAAGTAATGCGGTGTAACTTAATACTTGGCTATCATAGTGAATCTGCAAAGAGCGAATACCTGGAGTGAGTTCTCGCATGCCTTTTAACGGATTTTTTTCTAGCCATTGCATTAAAGCATGAGCGCGAAAACGTAAACGAATATCTAAAATTTGTTCGCCGTATTCCACTAACAAGAAATGATCGCCAGCAGCACGATAAACAATCTCGTCGCCAAAACGATCAGCAGGTAAGGTTTTCAGAATAGGACTCAAAACAGAGCAAGGCATCGTCCTGTTTTGAATGCTTGTTAATTCAGATAAACCTTTATTTTGTTCCGCTTCTAACGCGACAGCATCTTCAATACTGACAGAGACAAAACGAATTTTATCTCCCGCACGCAACTGCCCAAGCTTCCATAAATCAGCCGTAATGACGGTTGCAGGACAAACAAAGCCACCTAAAGAAGGACCATCAGGTCCAAGAATCACCGGCATATCTCCGGTAAAATCCACGCTGCCAAAAGCATAAGCGTTATCGTGAATATTCGAAGGATGCAAGCCAGCTTCACCACCGTCTTTACGAGCCCATTCAGGTTTAGGCCCGATTAAGCGTACTCCCGTTCGGCTGGAGTTATAGTGAATTTCCCACTCTGTTTCAAAAAAGGTTTTAATGTCTTCATCGGTAAAGAAATCCGGTGAACCATGAGGACCATAGATAACACGCAGTTCATATTCATTAGTAAGTTCCCGCAGCAAACCAGACGGTACAACGGTGTTTGGTTCTTCTGTCACGGGTTCCAGTACATGAAGTACGTCACCCGTTTGAATCGCACGCCCGTTGTGGCCGCCAAATTGTCCTAGCGTAAAGGTGGACTTTGAGCCCAAATAATCTGGACAATCAAAGCCACCTGCCACCGCAAGGTAGCTTCTTGCACCACCGTCTTTGATTCTACCTAACGTCAATGTTTGACCCGCTGATAGCTCGATGACTTGATTAAGAGGAATCGGCAGACCATCTAACTTAGCGTCAATTTTTGCCCCTGAAAGCGCAATTTTTGTGTCATAACTGAAACATAACGTTGGCCCTTGGAGAGTAATTTCCATCGCAGCCCTGTCTATTGGGTTGCCTAATAAACGATTGGCTAAGCGGAAATGATAATTATCAAACGGACCAGAAGGTGGTACGCCGACATTCCAGTGATGCTCACGACCTGGAAAGTCCTGTAGAGTGGTTTGCGTGCCGCCACTTTGCACATCAATACGTTTTGGTTGATATTTAAACTCATTAAGATAACGGGTACTGACCTCTCCCTTTAAAAGAACAGGATCAACAACAAGATTACGTAGGTAATCTAAATTGGTTTCCGTACCATAAATAATACTCTCATCTAATGTGTTTTTTAGCGCTAGAAAAGCACTGTCTCTATCTTCTTTGTGAACAATAACCTTGGCGAGCATTGGATCAAAATAAGGCGATACTTGTAGGCCTGTTTCTATCCAAGAGTCGATACGTACTTCATTGTCTTGGTTCTCAGGAAAGGACACCTGACTAAGTAAGCCAGACGACGGCTGAAAGTTTTTATAAGGGTCTTCTGCATAAACTCGAACTTGTACTGCATGGCCTTTGGCCACCAGATTATGACGTTTATCGTCTAAGGCCAAATCTTCCCCAGCGGCTAAACGAATCATCCACTCTACAAGGTCAACACCGTAGACTTCTTCTGTCACACCGTGTTCAACTTGTAAGCGAGTATTTACTTCCAAAAAGTAGAAGTCTTCACTGTCCATGTCATAAATAAACTCGACCGTCCCTGCATTACGGTACTTAACGGAAGACAGCAAAGATTCTGCTGTGGCATGAAGCTGTGCACGAACTTGTTGAGTTAAATGTGGGGCAGGACATTCTTCCACGACTTTTTGGTTGCGGCGCTGACTGGAACAATCTCGCTCCCCTAAAGCTAATGCTTTACCTTTACCATCGGCAAAAATTTGAACTTCTATATGACGCGCACGAGCGATGAATTTTTCTAAAAACACACCGTCATCGGCAAAGTTATTCGCGCCCAAACGCTTCACTGAATCGAAGCCGTCTTGAAGCTCCTTTTCATTGTGGCAAAGCTGCATACCGATACCGCCACCACCAGCGGTACTTTTCAGCATAACGGGATAACCAATATTATTAGCTGTCTCGCAAGCGGAAGTTAAATCTTTTAATAAGTCTGAGCCTGACAATAAAGGCACATTCGCTTGTTCCGCTAACCCACGAGCACGATGTTTCAGACCAAATTCCACCATTTGCTCTGCAGTAGGGCCAATAAAAGCAATACCTTCTTCTTCACAACGACGAACAAAGGTCGCATTTTCACTTAGAAATCCGTAACCGGGATGTATAGCGTTCACGCCAGATTGTTTCGCAATGGAAAGGATTTTCTCCATATCCAGATACGTTTCGCTGGCACTGCCTTCACCCAATGAAAAGGCTTCATCGGCCTGTTTAACATGTAAACTCTTAGCATCTGATTCCGCATAAACGGCTACGGAGCCAATCTGCATTTTTTTCAGCGTTCGCAGAATACGGGTCGCGATCGCGCCACGATTAGCAATGAGTACCTTGTGAAACTCATAATTGGTTTTGCTCTGCATACTTTAACCTTGTTCGGGCCGTCCCGATTGCACTCTCATCACAATGGCCGTCCACTGTGCGTGTTATTATTCAAATCTCAATATGCCTCTCTTTTACTACCTTAAGCGAGACTCAATTAAGCTTCCAAAACTAATAAATTAATCGGTGTTGGGTTGTAACCATTACAAGGGTTATTTAATTGCGGACAGTTCGAAATCAGTATCACTATGTCCATCTGAGCTTTCATTTCCACATACTTTCCAGCACCAGAAATGCCATCTTCAAACGTTAAACCACCCTCTTCCGTAACAGGCACATTCATAAAGAAATTGATATTGTGGCTGATGTCGCGTTTCGATAAGCCATACTCTGGATTTTCCGCAATCGCCAACATCCAGCTATCACGACAGGCGTGCATACAACGCTTTTCTAGGTCATAACGTATGGTGTTACTTTCTGTTGCACAGGCACCACCTAAGGTGTCATGTCGACCACAAGTATCTGCTTCAATGGTGATCATTACGTTATTTTCGTTGGTACGAAGCTCTGATCCAGCGGTCAAATAAACATTCCCTTGTTCACGAATAGTGTCAGTTGCACTATAACGCTCAGACGGTTTATTGGCGTTGTAAAAAAGTGTGTCCGCTGCTTGGTTACCTTCCAGGTCAACGATACGAAAATAACTGCCTGATTTGATAGTAGCAATAAAATAATCGCCCGCTTCAATATGAAAAATTTGGCTTGCTTCATTGGTATTTAATACGCTTTCTTTGATCATGGATTAACCCTCATAGCCAAGATAATAAAGTTCGTTGTTCGCAAAACCTCGTTCATTTTCTGGGCGAGAAATTTTGCAAAAATCGTCTGCTTCAACTGGCGCTGCTTTTTCTAATAGAATTGAAACTGGCTTTTTCGGATAGGTCGTTGCTTGACTCAAAGGATGAGCACAAGTGTGCAGCATAACCAAAGTATCCATTTCAAAACGCAAAGTGATACGACTACCCGCTGGGCTGTTGTCTTCTACTAAACGCATATTACCGTCAGCATCTGTGACAACTTTGCTAAACAAATTTAAGTTCGCAGTACTGTCCGCTTGAGTTAATCCGTATTTTGCCATCTCGACTAATAAAGCATCCGTACCATTTTGCAGCCATTCATTATGATCTTTTTGATAATCACGCTTACCCCATTTCGCTTCCACATGAGAGGCATGGCTGTTTCCGCTCACAGTTTCATGCCAACCTACTGAATCTTCGATGATGGAAGCGAAAATACGCCCCATATCGGAATACAGACAATGACCTTTTGTTAGCTTGAAAGTATGTTGTCCTTTCAATGTATCTGGCGCGTTATAACGCTCTAGCAAGTTCTCAGGGTTGTAAAAAACCATGCCAACATTGGCACCGCCTTCCACATCTGTTAGCGTCATTTGCATACCGCGACGCACTTTCAAAGACCAATGACTGGCCGCTGGAATAATAGTTTTGTAATTTTTCATTGCTTTTCCTTTTCAACTAATTACCAGTCATCAAACTGGCGCTTGGATCTACAGGATGAAGTCGGTCATCAATTTCCTCATAAAGGTCTTTTGAACCATGACCAAGCGGTAAATCGTAAGTAATGGAAGCCCCATAAGCATTTGGAGAATGCGGATCGTGGCGCACCTTATCGAATACCCAAAGTCTTGAGCCTAGATAAAACCCTTCTTTTAAGTCATGAGTCACCATAAAAACGGTTAGATTGTGCTCTCGCCATAGTTCCAACACTAAAGCGTGCATATCGGCTCGGATACCAGGATCAAGGGCACCAAACGGTTCATCAAGTAATAGAATTCTTGGTTTACATATAAGCGCTTGGGCAATAGCAAGGCGCTGCCTCATACCGCCAGACAGTTCATCGGGATAACGATGTAACGCATGATCTAAACCGACTTTTTCTAACATTTCTGTTGCTTCTTGCTTCGCTTGGCTCTTTTCTTTACCGAACAAGTAGCCCGTTAAAGAAGACTTTTGAAAACCTTTAGCAGCGATCACATTTTCCAAAACGGTCATATGAGGAAACACAGAATATTGCTGAAATACGATGCCACGATCTGGACCTGGCTCATTAGGTATCGATTTTCCATCCATCAACAACTCACCTGAACTTGGATCTTCAATACCTAAAATCATTTTCAAAAACGTACTTTTACCGCAACCAGACGCGCCGACTAAAGTAATAAACTCACCTTCTTGAACCGTCACATCAACGCGTTCGAGAATGACATCTTTTCCGTATTTTTTACCGATTTTCTTTGCTTGAATAATCGGATTAATCTGAGTATTAATTTGGCTCATGATTTCGCCTCCTGACTCCAAGGAAAGAGTTTTTTATTCACTAGTCCCAGTAAGTAATCAAACAAAAATGCCAATAAAGTAATCCACGCCACATAAGGTAAAATGACATCCATAGATAAGTAACGTCGTACTAAGAAAATTCGATAACCTAAGCCGTCCGTTGACGCGATGGCTTCAGCAGCAATCAAAAACAGCCAACCAGATCCTAATGACAAACGCACCGCATCGATCAATTTCGGCATCACTTGTGGCAATAGAACACGGATTAAAATTTGGAGAGTACTCGCACCTAACGTTTGCGCTTTCACCAGCTGTTCGCTGGGAATCTCTTGTGTTCTTCGCTGAATATCCCGGGCGATAAAGGGCGTTATCCCCACGGCAATCAGAACAACTTTAGACATTTCCCCTAATCCCACTACGATGAATAAAATCGGTAAGAGAGCCAGAGGTGGTACTAACGAAATCACAGTTAAAAGAGGAGAAAAACCAGCAGAGACTAGAGGTAAAGCCCCTGTTAACAGGCCTACCAGCAAACCGATTACCGCCGCTATCGCAACACCTGACGCCAGGCGAATCAAACTGCTTAATGTGTCTTTCCAGAAAATGAGCTCCCCAGTTCGTTTACTGGGCTCAAATGCCATTCTGTACATGGCATCTCCCATTTGACTGAACGCTGGTAACAATTTGTCATTGGAATTAACCGCCAACCTTGCTTCCGATCCCATCATATAAACGATGATTAAAAGAAGAAAAGGAAGCAAACCCAGCAAAATCCCACGGGTTCGAGTCGGCTTATAATTGATCAGTTTTTTCATGCTATTACTCCTCAGTGTTTCCCACTTACCATTGGCGCTATTACCGTAACGCCAATGGTCGTACTGGAAATAGATCATGAGCTAATGCTTATAACTGACCGTTTTTGGCCATTTCCATATAAGTAGGATCAAAGCGAAGTTTTATATAGCTTGGGTCACCGAAAACACCTGCAGGGGTTTCAATACCAATCACGCCGGCACCGGGTGCACCATCGCCTAGCAAGCCATGTTCAAAAGAGAACTCAGCGACGTTTTGCATTGTCGCGATAAGTTTTTCACTATTGGTTAGAGATAAAGCCGCTTCGGGTGTGTAGAACATCTCTGTGCTTGCTAACTGTGCATCATAACCAGCAAGATCCGTTTCAGAGGCTTCTGCCATGAAAGTACGTGTATCGATTGCTACTTTATCGCTGCCACTCATTAACTCCATGATTTCATACCAAGCGCCCACTAAAGCTTTACCTAGATTAGGATTCGCGTTTAGCGTGTCAGTATTGATCACCAATAGGTCAATAATTTCGCCTGGGATTTGAGAGGAATCAAACACCTTGTTGCTATTAGGCTGAGCTAGGATTTCACTTACTAGAGGGTTCCAAGTCACAACAGCCGTAATATCGTCAGTACCATAAACAGAAACCATGTCAGCATCAGATGTGTTAACAACATTCACATCCGCTTCTTTTAAACCAACTGTGTCTAATCCACGAGCCAATAAGTAGTGAGACACACTTAATTCAACAAGGTTAACTATTTGACCTTCGATGTCTGCAAGAGAGGTTTTATCTTTTAGAATGATGGCGTCATTGCCGTTGGAGAAATCACCTACGATTAACGCCGTGCTGTCCACACCACCTGCAGCAGGAATCGTCAATGCGTCCATGTTTGTCATGGTACAAGCATCGAACTGGCCTGTGGTGTATTGGTTGATAGATTCAACGTAGTCGTTGATTTGCACGACATCAATATCGATACCGTATTTGTCGCCCCATTTTTCGACGATACCTTCTTGAGCGCCATATGCCCAAGGCATCCAACCGACATAAATAGACCAACAAACTTTAAAAGAATCCGCCGCCATGGTATTGGCAGAAACAAGAAGGGAAAATAGTAGAACGGTTACTTTTTTTGAGCAGTATTTCATTAGAAGTCACCTTTTCAGTTTTAAAGTTACACATGGAGTACCCTTGGCAATAACGCCATGCGGTCTCCCGGGCTTTTATCCCGCCGTGTAACCCTGAAACATCAAGGTCGAAAGCTCTCGGACCAGTCTTCACTAAACTTTTCAGCCTAGCCGGAACCCTAGCTTTCTATTGAATTCTAAATTGTCTTGTCCGATATCACCAAAGATACTAACAAAAAAATTCAAGCATATAGTGTGCCAAATCAAAAACCACTTTAAAAACAAAGTGTTAGATTTTAATCATATCTATTTCACTCTACTCAAAGACAAGTATTGCTCTAAAATAGAGCAATACTGATAAGCATTGCTCTATTTAGGGTCTACTTGTAGTGGTCAACTAATCCCGGACAGTGTTTTGAGTTTTTCCTCAGCCTGCAACGGGCGAAATGCCACCATTGAATGCGTGAGATCGCTGTCGGTTGTAATAGCCCATCAAGTAGCTCCCGACATCTTTCTGGTCATCCGGCACCTCATTTATGGCGGCGATCTCACCACCTACGTGGTGTCCCGAATCATGGGACCACTACATACCACCCCGAATCGTAGGGACGCCCTCCATGGCTGCCCCAATATCTACTCCAATACCCGCTCCAATACCCAATCTGACAAACACAAACGGCACTGGTATGGCCACGGACGGCGCTGTTCCCTACCGTTCTGTCGCCATCGGTTATTTCAGTTTACGCACGCGTTTGGCAAATGGTGCCTTGCCTGCGCTGCCTTTTCCTGCGCCAGCGGCCTTGCCACTGACCACGCCTTTGGCTTTTTTCGCTGCAGCGCCTTGAGAGCGGGCTTTGTTATTGCCGCTGTCGGCTTTTTGCGCAACCGGTGCTTTGGCAGCCTTGCCTTGCACACCACGTCCTTTGGCGTGGTAGCCAGGACGCTGGCGGCTACCGGAGGGAGCATCTTCGGCGGGGATCAAGGCATCCGGGCCTTTACCAATCAGGTCATGGCGTCCCATACGTTTGAGTTCTTCACGCAGCATCGGCCAGTTTCGTTCGTCGTGGTAACGCAAGAAGGCTTTTTGCAAACGACGCTGTTCAATGTCGCGGGGAATGGTCATTTTGGCGGTTTTGTAGCTCATCCGTTGCAACGGGTTACGTTCGGAGTGGTACATGGCCGTGGCCAGTGACATCGGTGATGGATAAAAAGTCTGCACCTGATCAACACGCATTTTCTGGCTTTTAAGCCAGCGCGCCAGGTTCATCATGTCTGAGTTTTCGGTGCCTGGATGGGCGGCAATAAAATACGGCACCAGATATTGCTCTTTACCGGCTTCTTTCGAGAACTTGTCGAACATGCGTTTGAAGTTGTCGTAGGTGCCCATCCCCGGTTTCATCATTTTGGTGAGGACGTTTTTTTCCGTATGTTCCGGGGCAATTTTTAACAAGCCACCCACGTGGTGGGTCACCAGTTCACGTACATATTCCGGGTCTTCTACCGCCAGGTCGTAACGCAAGCCAGAGGCAATGGCGATACGTTTGACGCCGGGCAAGGCCCGCGCAGCACGATACAACTCGGTGGTCGGTTTATGGCTGGTTTTGAGGTTTTTACAAATACCGGGATACACACACGACAGTCGACGACAGTTTTTC
Organism: Oceanobacter sp. 4_MG-2023; assembly: GCF_030689165.1. Lineage (NCBI taxonomy): Bacteria > Pseudomonadati > Pseudomonadota > Gammaproteobacteria > Oceanospirillales > Oceanospirillaceae > Oceanobacter > Oceanobacter sp. 4_MG-2023. Next base: position 41,212 of record NZ_JAUYVV010000015.1, read on the forward strand.
AGGATCGTCTCGCTTTTGCAGTTGAGCATATACATGTTGGCGGTTGGGCCGCCCAGGTCGGAGATGGTGCCTGTGAACCCTGGTACCTTGTCACGGATTTCTTCAATCTCGTGAATAATGCTTTCCTGCGACCGACTCTGAATAATGCGGCCTTCGTGCTCGGTAATCGAGCAGAAGGTACAGCCGCCAAAACAGCCACGCATGATGTTCACCGAAAACCGGATCATGTCGTAAGCCGGAATACGGGCATCACCATACGCCGGATGTGGAATGCGCTGATACGGCAATGCAAAGACGGCGTCCATTTCGTCGGTTTCCAGTGGAATGGGCGGTGGGTTGACCCACACTTCCTGGGTACCGTGTTTTTGCATCAGCGGGTGCGCGTTATAGGGGTTGGATTCCTGGTGTAACACCCGTGAGGCATGGGCATACAGGGCGCTGTCGTTGCGTACCTTGTCGAATGAGGGCAAGCGAATATAGGTGCGGCTGTTGTCGTGTTCGACCTTGCGCTGCAATGGCATCGGGACAATTTTGACCGGCATGATATCGGTGTCGGCATCGGCCCCTGCTTCCAGCGCTTGCTGGTCGGAAGCACAGCTGTCGCTGTTGGCTTCTTTCATTTCATAGGGGTTGGCAATAACGTCGATTTTCCCCGGCCAGTCGATGCGGGTTGAGTCGATTTCAGTCCAGCCTTGTGGCGCGGCATCACGCAAAATGGCGGTACCACGCAGGTCGATAATATCCTTGATATCGCGCCCTTCGGCCAGTTTGTGGGTTAGATCCACCAATGCCCGTTCAGCGTTGCCGTACAGCAGGATATCCGCTCCGGAATCGATCAATACCGACCGCCGTACCTGATCGCTCCAGTAATCGTACTGGGCAATCCGGCGCAGGCTGGCTTCGATTCCGCCAATCACAATCGGAATATCCTTGTACACTTCACGGATTTTCTGCGAATAGACAATTACGGCCCGATCCGGGCGCTTGCCCGGTTCACCGCCGGGCGTGTAAGCGTCTTCCGAACGTACCTTGAGATCCGCTGTGTAGCGGTTGATCATCGAGTCCATATTGCCCGCTGATACCCCAAAGTAGAAATTGGGTTGGCCAAGGCAGGTAAAGGCATCGGGATCGTTCCAGTCTGGCTGACAAATCAGGCCGACGCGGAAGCCCTGGCTCTCCAGCAGCCGTCCGATGACGGCCATCCCGAAACTGGGATGATCGACATAGGCATCACCACACACCACAATAATGTCACAACTGTCCCAGCCCAGCTGATCCATTTCCTCTCGCGTCGTTGGCAAAAACGGTGCGGTGCCGAAACACTCGGCCCAATAGGGAAAATGCGAAAACAGGTGTGGCACCTCGGTCGTGACCGGCTGCTGGTTGGACTGCGACATAAAATTCAAGCTCTTGTATACACGGACTGGCGGACGCCAAAGATTGGCTATTCTCCCAAAATTCGGCCCAAGACTGAAGAATAACCCAGTCAAATAGTCGGAAATTGGCGGTAATATCCCTATTAATTAACACCTGACCGCCTCAGCCGTGCAAAAGACCAGTATCTGATCACAAAAGCGTCATTGGCCGCTGCGTCCATAACAACAACAGGGAATCCCTGCGCGCTTCTGTTATTCCAGCAAAAACTGCTAACATCCTTATTAACTTATCGAGATACAGCCCAACATAATGGCCCACCGTGAATCCCGAGCAAAACAGGGGAGCCCTCCGCCCCGAATCATGGTTGTTGATGACCAGGCCCCTCGGGCTGCCATCCTGCAACAGGCACTGTCGGACGCCGGTTGTGAAGTCGTTGCCTGCCTCGCCAGTGCCCAGGGCCTGATGAAAAAGGTGATGGAACACCAGCCAGACGTCATTATTATCGACATCGAAAGCCCGGATCGGGACATGCTGGAGCATATGACCGTGCTGAATCAGCACAACCCCAAGCCGGTGATCATGTTTTCTGATGAAGACGACCCCGCCACTATTGAAAAAGCCGTACGGGCCGGAGTCAGTGCTTACGTTGTCGATGGTCTCAACCCCGCTCGCGTCAAGTCCATTATGGATGTGGCCGTCGCCCGCTTTCGGGAATTCCAGGCTTTGCGTGGCGAGCTGGAAAAAACCAAAAACCAGTTGGCCGACCGACGTCTGCTGGACGAAGCCAAAGCCTTGCTGATGAAGCAAAAAAACATGTCGGAAGAAGAGGCGTATCACGCCATGCGCAAAATGGCCATGGATCGCGGCCAACGTATGGTGGATGTCGCCAAAAACATTATTTCGGTAATGAACCTGCTGAACGGTTGACTATGACAGACTCTGATCCACTGGAAAAATCCAGCCTGATACTGGGCTACATGCCACTGAGCGACAGCCTGCCCCTACTGGTAGCCGATGCCCAGGGTTACTTTGCCGCAGAAGGCCTCAACGTCGAGCTGCAACAGGAAGTCTCCTGGGCCAATATTCGCGACAAGGTACTGGTTGGCCATCTCGATGGTGCACAAATGCTGGCCCCGATGTTACTGGCGACCCATTTGGGTCTGGGTGGTCTGAAAAAAGCCATGATGGCTCCCTTTGCCTTTGGCCTGAACGGTAACGCCTTTACGATCTCACGATCGTTAGGCCAACAGCTGGAAGAGCAGGCCTCCGGGCAATCTCCTGCAGGGGATGCTATCGCCTCAGGCAAAGCACTCAAAAAGCTGGTTCAGAGCCGCCGTTCCCGGGGTGAGTCGCCGCTGATTTTTGCCACCGTTTATCCCTACTCCATTCACAACCTGTTGCTGCGGGACTGGCTGGCCGCATCGGGCGTGGACCCGGATCAGGATGTGATTCTGGTGGTACTGCCGCCATCACAAATGGTTGATCATTTATCGCTGTCTCATATCGATGGGTTTTGTGCCGGTGCCCCCTGGAACTCAGTAGCGATCCAGCAAGAAGTTGGCGAATGCTTGCTGACTGGCCCGGACTTGTGGCACAGCGCCCCCGACAAGGTACTGGGACTGACCCAGGAGTGGGCCAATACTCACCCCAACACCACCCAGGCCCTGATCCGGGCACTGGACAAGGCCACTCTCTGGCTGGACGATCACCGCGAAGCCGCAGGAGCCTTATTGGCCGATGCGATTCAGATTCCGGTTGCGGCGGCTTTGCCAGCACTGGTGGGCGAGTTTGTTTACCGCCCCGGAGAATCCCAACAGCAGCAGCCGGATATGCTGGTGTTCCACCGCTCATTGGCCAACTATCCCTGGCAAGAGCATGGCGTCTGGTTCCTGCAACAAATGCAGCGCTGGGGCTGGGTCAGTTCCGCCCTGGACTGCGAAGAAACTATCCGCGAGTGCTACCGTAGCGACCTGTACCAGCAAGCATTACAGCGGCCTGCACTCGTGGCAGAAGGTACCCGGCTGGCGCTGGATCATCGCGATCCGTGGCAGCTGGATGGTGTGGCCATGGCACCAACGGCGTTTAGTTATCATCGTTAATCCTGTCACCAGAAACTATGGCCAGAGACCAGAAACCACCGTCAGAAAACGCCCAAAACCGGGCTAACCCGGCCCGTTATTGCACCAGTCTTGTGCCGATTGATCAGGCGATGAGGGATTACCACTTGTTGGCCCAGCCTTGAGGTATTCACAAAAATACCACCCAAGGCCCGCTGTATGGGCGTGACAGCGGTTTTTGTTTCTTTTTCCGGGTGATGCTCAGGTTTTGGCACATCGTTTGAATATCAGTCCTTATACAAGTCCAATGGCGGACTGCATTTAAAACACAGAATTCAAGCAAAGGCGCTACAACGTTTACACGTTGTGGCGCTTTTTTTTTGCTTCAAAACCTGCTTCAGAGAGGAAATATGATGCGAGTAATTACTCCATTACGCCGAACATTACTGACCAGTGCTGCCATTCTGGCAACCGGACTGGCGACGCTGGCGGCACCCGCTGCGCTGGCAAAGCAGTACCCCGAGAAAGAAGAGCTCACGTTCGGCTTTATCAAACTGACGGACATGGCGCCTCTGGCCATTGCTTATGAAAAAGGCTACTTCGAAGACGAAGGCCTGTACGTCACACTGGAAGCCCAGGCGAACTGGAAAGTGCTACTGGATCGTGTGATCGACGGCCAGCTGGACGGTGCTCACATGCTTGCAGGCCAGCCATTGGGCGCCACCATCGGTTTTGGTACCAAGGCCGATATTATCACCGCCTTCAGCATGGACCTGAACGGCAACGCCATCACCGTCTCCAACGACATCTGGCAACAAATGAAGCCTTATGTCCCCATGGGAGCCGATGGCAAACCGATCCATCCAATCAAGGCCGATGCCCTGAAGCCGGTCGTTGACAAGTACAAGGCAGCAGGCAAGCCCTTCAATATGGGCATGGTATTCCCGGTATCGACCCATAACTATGAGCTGCGTTACTGGCTCGCAGCCGGTGGCATTCACCCCGGCTACTACGCCCCCGCCAAAGGCGATACCTCGGGCAAACTCAATGCCGATGCCTTGCTGTCGGTTACGCCACCACCACAGATGCCCTCCACCATGGAAGCCGGTACCATTTACGGTTACTGCGTGGGCGAACCCTGGAACCAGCAAGCCGTGTTCAAAGGCATTGGCGTACCGGTGATTACCGACTATGAAATCTGGAAAAACAACCCGGAAAAAGTCTTTGGTGTAAGCCAGCAATGGGCCGATAAATACCCGATCACCCACAAGGCCGTGGTCAAGGCACTGATTCGTGCCGCTGCCTGGCTCGATGCCGACAACAACGCCAACCGTCCGGAAGCCGTTAAAATTCTCTCCCAATCCAACTATGTGGGGGCTGATTACGACGTGATCGCCAACTCCATGACCGGCACCTTTGAATACGAAAAAGGCGACACCCGGGACGTACCGGATTTCAATGTTTTCTTTCGTTATAACGCAACCTACCCTTACTACTCCGATGCGATCTGGTACCTGACCCAAATGCGCCGCTGGGGACAAATTGCCGATGCCCAACCGGATAGCTGGTACATGGATATTGCCAAAAAAGTCTACCGTCCAGACATCTATGCCGATGCAGCCAAAGCCCTGATCAAGGAAGGCAAGCTGGATGCTGTGGATTTCCCGGACTTCACGGCCGAAGACGGTTTCAAAGCCCCACAGACCCAGTTTATCGACGGCGTAACCTATGACGGTAAAGCCCCCAACGCCTACCTGAAAAAATTCAAGATTGGTCTGCAAGGCAACGACAAAATCTAACATTCGATAGATTTATCAGACCCCGTATCGACCCATACCAACAACAACGGTCGATGCGGCATACACGGCGGGGCGATGCCCCGAACGTCAGCAACCACCGTGCGACCCGGAGATATACAACATGAATATGGCACTGTCGAAATTGCCGTGGCTTGAGCCTATAGTGAAAATCCTGCAAGGCGACAACATCGGTCTGAATTTCCAGATCATCGCCAAAGCCATTGGTGTGCCGCTGGCCGGTATCCTGGTGTTCCTGATGATCTGGCACGGAGCCGCCAGTAATATCGAAACCTCGTTGGGTAATTTCCCCGGCCCAGCGGATGTGTACGAACAGAGCAAGGGCCTGATCAGCGAACACATTGCCGAGCGCGAAAAGGCAGAGGCCTTTTATGAACGCCAACAGCTGCGCAATGATGCCCGCGTGGCCGAAGACCCTGATTATGTGCCAAAGATTCGGGACTACACCGGCAAAGCCACGTATTTTGATCAGATCCTGACCAGCCTGATAACCGTCATGACGGGCTTTATTCTGGCCTCGCTGATCGCTATTCCACTGGGAATCCTGACAGGCCTGAGCGCCACGCTGAACGACGCGTTTAATCCGATTATCCAGATATTCAAACCCGTATCCCCACTGGCCTGGTTGCCACTGGTGACCATGGTGGTCAGCGCCGTATACGTCTCGGATGACCCGGCGGTGCCCAAGTCGTTTGTGAACTCCATGATCACGGTCATGCTTTGCTCGCTCTGGCCTACCTTGCTCAACACATCCGTGGGCGTTGCGTCCATTTCACAGGACTTGCAAAACGTCAGTCAGGTGTTGCGCCTGAACTTCATCACGCATGTCACCAAAATCGTCCTGCCCTCTGCCATTCCCATGATTTTCACCGGCTTGCGACTGTCATTAGGGATTGCCTGGATGGTACTGATTGCTGCCGAAATGCTGGCCCAGAACCCCGGGCTGGGCAAGTTTGTCTGGGATGAATTCCAGAACGGCTCATCCGACTCCCTTGGCCGCATCATGGTAGCGGTAATCACCATTGGCCTGATCGGTTTTGCCCTCGACCGTCTGATGCTCAGCCTGCAAAAAGCAGTGTCCTGGGACAAATCAGCCAACGTACGTTAAGCCATTAACACCGGAGAATTTATTATGAGCGTGATCCTCGACATCAGCCGCGTTGGCATCGAATTTCCAACCCCTAATGGCGCCTTCCGCGCTTTGCGCGACGTTGACCTGAAAATCAGACAGGGCGAATACATTTCCCTGATTGGGCACTCGGGCTGTGGCAAGTCCACGGTGCTGAATATCGTTGCTGGCTTGCTGCAAGCAACCGAAGGCGGCGTCATGCTCCACGGCCGTGAGGTCAACGAACCGGGGCCGGAACGGGCGGTTGTATTCCAGAACCATTCGTTGCTGCCTTGGCTAACGGCCTATCAAAACGTTGAGCTGGCGGTCAAAACCGTCTTCCAGGGCAAAAAATCCAAAGCCGAGATGCGCGCCTGGATTGAGCACAATCTGGAGCTGGTACATATGACTCACGCCATGCACAAGCGCCCGGACGAAATTTCTGGCGGCATGAAACAGCGGGTCGGTATTGCCCGGGCACTGGCAATGGAACCCGACATTTTGCTGATGGACGAGCCGTTCGGGGCGCTGGACGCCCTCACCCGTGCCCATTTGCAAGACTCGCTGATGGACATCCAGAAAGAGCTGAACAACACCGTTATCATGATTACTCACGATGTCGATGAAGCTGTTTTGCTGTCGGATCGGATCGTGATGATGACCAACGGCCCGGCGGCGACCATTGGCGAAATTCTCGACATCGATCTGGAGCGGCCACGTAACCGCCTGGAACTGGCCGACGACCCTCGCTATAACCACCTGCGCCATCAAGTGCTGCGGTTTCTTTATGAAAAACACAAAAAAGTCGCCTGATCCGTCCTGATACACCTCCCCTCCGTCTTGCCCCAATCGTCACAGCAGCCACCGTTCTGATACTTTTATGTCAGAACGGTGGCCTGAAATCATGTCGTAATTCCTACAAACTCATCCTTTTGTCTTACAAAAAACAACAGTAAACGTTTGTTCTGACGACTTTATCCGTTCAAAACAGCGCCATTAAAGGTTTTTCACTCTGGTATGTAATTTGCCGTTATATAAAAATGTATATAACGAAACCATGGCTCAGATAATATTCACGAGCCAGGCAACCACTAGGGGACATCTATTTAATCCTGCACGGCTCTGCGCGAGTGTTGCCGTTGTTCAGAGCAAGGCGACGAATGCAGCGAAATGACGAGTCCTTTTCAAATTCGTCAACACCGCACTGGACGGCGGCAACCCGCGCCCTTCGGGGGCTGCCGGATGATCTCTGTAGCGCGCCGCTTGTTTTTAGACGTTTGGCGCTTTGTTTTTAGACACTATTTAACGCGGTGGAATTTGATTAAGCCAGCGCGCCATAGCGCTGCCAATGCGGTTACCGAACTCAGAATTGGGATGCAAATTGTCTGGCATGTGATCTGTCAAATTTAGCTCATTAACCCCCATGATTTCCAGCGTCGGAAAATATGGACAGCCCCACATCATTGCAGCGTCTTGCATTGCTTTGTGACAGTCGACAACAGTCATACCACTAACATTGGCCTCGCCATACTCTGGCCCTGTATCGTACACGCCAGAGTGCATAGGCCCCCAAAACGCCACAACCGTGTCAGGGTTGCAGGCATGTACTTTTTCAACGATAGCTCGAACTGCTCCGTACATTGTGTTGTCTGTTGCTGCATCACCCCATGCACCTGATGCCGTGTTGCCGTGATGCCAGTTGTTAATCCCAGTACCACACAAAACCAGATCTACATCAGAAAGCGTTTCGGTTGTTAGCCTGTCGGCCATTGTTTGCAGCAATTGACCAACTATTCCGTCAACGCCTGCCTGAATCAGACCCGTGTCATGTATAAATTTCCGCAGATATAACCCCTGAAACGTGATGCTGTCACCAATGACATACGCGTTTTTTCCTAGCCACGGCAACGCCAGTTTGTTCATGTCCTTGTCGATCTGAGCAGTAATGTCAACTGCTATCCCTGACGCCGTACCTGTGAACTCCTCGTATTCTGTATCCCCGCTAAAAGAATACGCACCCCCAGATGACCGCTTCAGCAGCGTGGCACCGCCGTCCTGTGGGATAAAAACACCCAGATTTACACCAGCCGGGATAGCCTGAACCGGGAAGTCAACCCCAGCGATAAACGTGGTCATCCCCAGGCTAGTGGCAACAACTGGTAGTGCAGTAGCCACCTGATACGTGTCTGGGTGTGTTATCTTTTCTGCAATTAACAATTGCAGCTCGCCAATGGCCGATACGTTTACCGTCACAGCCCGCAATAGTCCGTCACCTGTGGTCGATTGAGCATTGATTATCGTCGTGTTTGAGGATGTGGTATATGTTGTGGTATCGGCGCTCATGATGTAGTCGAAAGTCGGTTGCGAAAACCTGACTTGCGCATCCAGCGCGTGAGCTACTTTGTCGTTATCTATTCGCGCTCGCCGCTCCACATCCAATGCACGATCGACGATCGTGCAATTGATCTGCACAGTATGAGCGTAGGCCGTGAATGTAGCGGCGGTATCGTCCCCTGAGTCCCCGGAAAATTTATAATGAACCCCTCCTGTTTTCAACGCACAATACGCGCCGCCAGCGTCGGAACGAATGCCAACATACAAACCGGTGCCCAGCATGAACGGGTCAAAATCACGACCGGCGATGAACTCACACACACCGGTCCGAGTCGCAGTTAGCGGCACGGAATATTGACGCGAATAAACCGTTGATGAACTCTGAGCGAAAAACTCCAAATTAAAATCGCCGCTGCCGACACTGTGAATATAAACAGAAAATAATGTCAGCACGCCCGCAGTTGTCGTCGACGTAGAAACGACCGTGTTGCCGGAACCGGTTCCGAAACCACCGCTTTCCAGATCGTCAGGGCCAATTTCCGTTCTCAGGTCTCCAACCGCCGTCACTGCCGTTTTTTGATCTTGCAGCGCAATGCTGTAGCTGTAGTCCAATGTCGATTTAACCAGCGCCCCATCATCCCAAACCCACAACCCATTGTTATCGGTATCGGGGTCATTGGTTACCTCAACAGATGACGTTGTTACTCCTGCCGCTGTAGCTAGTGCCAACGTGGGGTAGGAGTCTCTCCCGGAAATCCACGCCCGCAGCTCCTCAACCTTTGCATCCATCGCAACCTGTGCCGAATCCATATCAACCATGGCAACACCGTTGCCATTTACAACAATCGCACGGTCTCCTGATTGATAATCTCGCAGGGGAGCTTCGCTGGAGTCCGTCAGTTCAAAATATTCTTGATCAGCCATTATTGACCTCCGAATGAAACCGTGCGGCCGTTAAACGCCAGGCGTTTACCAGAAACCAGTAGGATGGATGTGATGAAAATTGGCTTTGTGTACTGCACCGGCTCTTCCGAGCCGAATGAGATCTGCACCAGAACAGGCATCAGGCTGCCTCCACAGGATTTGTTGAGTTGAACGTAACGGCGACGGGTTCGCCTGCGTAGTTGATGAGCGCGCCATTAACCGCCAAATAATTGGTTTCTGAGCGGTTGCTGATCAGCACTTTGTGAGCATGGATCATGCGCCACAGCACGCGCTCCAGGCGTGTGATAGATACACTGCTGGCGTTGATGGTATGGACGTTAACCTGCACAACAAACGCCCAGTCTGTGCCATAAAAATACCCGCCGAAATTGCCGCCGAAGGTCGTTTCGGAATACTCGGTAATCGTGATCTCAAATCCCAAAGTAGCGGCCATCGCCGCGAGAAACTCACGACTCTGACTGCCATACTGTTGGTACTTTTGTATTACGGCGTCGCGGCGGTCTGCGAGCGTTGTGGCGGCGATTGTACTGTCGTCTGGCAGGCCGTATTCCACTTCCCACTCGTCAATCAGCTCTGAGACTTGAGACGGCAGTGACTCAGCGGCTATCGCATCTGAGCGGGCGTCGATACGTGCGAACTCGTCCGCGATACCACCCATGAGCTGGCCTAACGTGCTGTCTAATTCACGAGACCATGCAGCCCCATAGGGTAGCAGTGCGAGCAGCTGTTGCTGGTAATCGGATACGTCAGACATCGTGATCAATCAGAACGAATGAGAAACCAACCCCACCGTCGTTATTACCAATATCTGCGATATGGACATCGACAGAATTTGACGATCGGGTGTACTCGATGGCCATGGTGTTGTTTGGTGCATTGATTGGGCTGACCACAACCGCATAATTGCTGTGGCCGAGGTTGTGCGTCAGAACGAAATCGCCGTTCGAGCTTTCCGTTGCGCTCCACGTCGCATCACCAGCCGAACTGGGCACGACATTAAACCCGCCGCCGTCCGCGACCTCCCCGGAATACCAGCCCAACGTCGCCAAAAAATCTTTCCCGGTGGCAGGGTTGTCCAGCTTTGTGTCTAGCTCGCTTTGCAGTCCGCTGACATCGGCGATTGCATGACCATGGCCATTATCGCTTTTTAGATCCAGCGCATTCTGCGTCGCTTGTGCCAGGGTATCAATTGAGTCATCGACATAGACAGTGTTGTTTGTGCCAATCGCACTGGCAATGACGTTGTTGATAGCGGTAATCAGCTGGGTCACAGACTGATCTGACGGCGTCAGGCCACCGGCTGTAATCACACCAATTAGCTCGTCAAACACCATGTTTTGATAATTTGCTGAGTTCTTTGATGGCGGCACAACTGGTGATGCAGTGACGTCACCATCGGTAAACTTGCCATTTTCCAGTCGGGCTTCTGTATCGGACGTCGGGTAATCCATAAAGCTCTATTTAAACCCTGTTAATTCGGCCATGTAACCGTGCCCAGGACGATCAGCTCGTCGCTGTTGCACGTAACATCAGCAGTCAGGTTGATGGTGTGATCGGTCTCGCCAGTCGCGAGCGAGATAGCCTCACGAATCCGGCTCAGTTTAATTGCGCCACCGGGTTCGGCATCACGTCGGATCATGTCATCCAGTTCAGCCTCAACGGCCGCACGCACAGCGGTGGTGTCTGGCACCAGTTCCGTTACTGTAATATCCAGCGGCGCACCGGTAATTGAACCCAGATTAAAACCGCGCATACCCGCTGGCCGCTGGGTGTCGATGTAGTCAGTTACAGCGTCGACGTGGGCCTGGGTTGGAATTGGGCTATCCAGATCGTCGGTGGTAAACCGCACAACAACGGTGCCAGGGCCAAGTTCGTTGCTGTAACACCAGGCGCGGGTGACGTCGCTGTGAGCGGCTTTGGCCCAAGCGATATAGTCGGTGGCGTTGCCACCCTGGGGTGGATTCTGACGGCGCTCTGCCAGCCGCTCACTCAGTCGAGTGATGGTCTCTATGTCGGAGCCACCGGATAACTCAACAACCGTCGCCACAGTGTCCAGACCGGCTACGGTTTCGGTCAGGCTCAGTTCTGCATCAGCGTCCTGGTTGCCGTCTGCTCCGGTCTCAACCGCACGGATCTGCGCAGTCAGTGTGCCGCCAGATACGGTGGCGTCAGCCGTGACGCGATAGACCAGTTCGTCTTTGGTCAGCAGTGACTCAGCAGGCAACACAGTGCCGTTGTTGCCGGGGATCGTGACGGTGCCGGATGCACGGCTGGCAGCAATGCGATAAATGCCCACTTCAGCGGCACGCTTCACCAGGTTGGTATCGGTGCAGGTGTCATCAAAAAGCTGCGCTTCGAGATGGTCAATTTTGCGGTGCAAGCCGTGCGCGGTACCGGCCATAGCCTGGCTGACTGGGTAGTAAATATCACCGCGCTTTGATGCTGCTTTGCCTGTCCATCGCTCGATGTCGGCCGTGATCCGACTGCGGATAGTGCCCAGGACCTCTTTGATGTACGCCATCAGCTTTGCCCCTGTTCGAGTGTCATATTCAGTGTTTCGCCATCCAGCAATGTGATGTCGATTTGATAGGCGAGTCGATCCGGTGGCTGACGCTCCACGGTCACCGCCAGCGATGACACATGACTGTCTTCAACCAGCCAGTCCAGAGCCGTTTGCGCTTCGTCTTGAACCTGGTTGGCAACGTCGTTGGTCAGTTTTGAACGGCGGTGCAGCCAGAGCTTGCTGCCCAGGCTGTCATCGTCATCCAGCTCAATATCACCCCAGTAGCCGCGACGTTCGGTAATCTCCGGCTCTTCGTCTTCGGTGGCGCGTCCGTCAGTAAACAGGCTCATGATCACGGCGGAACGCAGCCAGGTTTCCAGTGTGTCGTCAGCTTCGATCAGCTCGGCTTGCTGGGTGTCAGCGTTCCAAGACAGGGCCAATACCGTCATTGGGCACCTCCGGTAACAGATGGATTACCATCGTCTGTGTAGCTGTGCGCATGGCTGGCGAATGCAACACCACCCACAGTGGCTGATGCAGCGCTCATGGCTCCCGCGAATGCAGCCGATGGCGCAGATACAGCACCGCCAGCGGTCACGGTGGCGGATACGCTCAGGGTGGTTTGCAGGGTTGCAGCGGCAGCCACATTGAGCGTATTGCTCAGAGTTGTTGCGCCGGTCACTTGCAGCGTGCCGGTGATCTCAGTGGCGGGGGCGTCGATCACAGCTTTGGTCGCGGTTTTGAGTGTCGCGGTGCCGTCCTTGCCCATCTTTAAATAGTCACCAGCTTGGTTGTAAATCGCGGCTTCGCCTTCTTCTATTACGAGCCGGTACCGGCGATCCCCAACCAGTAAACCAACCGAGTGCGAGCCATTGCCACCGAACGCGAGCACGATGGCCTCAGCGCCCTGGGGCGGGTGGCTGGTAAAGCCGAACGGCTCCAGATGCTCGACATCAGACAGCGCCTGACCACCCGGCACCTGCACTTGCAACAGTCGGATCTTGCCTTGGTACTTGGTCAGCAACACTTGCGAGCGCTGCAGCAGCACACGCAGACGGCGGCTCAGTGGCGCGGTGAATGCCTGCAGAGTGCGGATCAGTTGATCTCGTGTCATCCATCATCTCCAGACAGAATATAGCCTCGACCAGCAGCGGCAGGATCTGCTGCTAACAGGTCGAATGCCTCCGGCGGCATCACAGTGATCTCCGTCGTGCGGCCTGAGCGACTATCCATCATTAACCGAGTCTCTGTGATCAGCCGCTGGCTGCTATCCAGTTGGTTGCGGGCGTCGGTAATGGGGACTCGTTCATTCGGAGTCCAGATCGGGCCACCATCAGACTGTCGCCAGCCTTGAACGGTGTAGATAATCTGGCGGCTACGACCGTAGCCGATGCGACGGCGGTGTTGCGCTTGAGCTTCACAGGCGGCAACATCGGCCGGGGAATCAGAAAACAGCACCATTGGCCGATATCGAACAGCATCACCGGTCTCGGTCGCGCCCGATTGAGAGGTTGCACTAGTGTCGCTGGAAATATACGCGGGCTGCTGACCAGTCACACTGATCGTGCTGAACAAACTGCGATGCGATCGGCTTCCTTTAGCGGCCAAAATATTTTTACCCAACTCCAATGCAACGGCTGCTTGTGTCGTGCCAGCGCGTGTGATCACCAAGTTTCCACCGGCATCTGACATCAGCATCACGCCTCGCACGCGCGCCAACTCTTCGAGAAATTCCCAGATCGGTTGACCGGCATCCAGTGCCAGATCCGTACTGGCAAACGCCTTGTTGGCCGGTGCGGTAGCGGTATTGTCAACCACCACCCCAATGCCGAAATCTGCGCACAATTTGCGGGTAATACTGGCCAGTGTTTGGCCCGGCTTGACTTGCTGGCCAGCGGTTGAGCAGTCCACCAGATCACCCAATTTGCTGCGCCCACGTACCTTTACGCTGTGGGTTTTTGCGTCGTAAACCACATCAATGTCGTCGATATAGCCTGTAGTGATAAGGTCATCATCGACATAAACCTCAACAGCCATGCCGTCTTCAACAGCAAAGATACCGGCTTCGGCGTCCAGATCCGGCGCGGCTTCAACCTCGAACTGATGCGGCCCCTGTTCGATGCCACGGCTGACCGCAACGCGCTTCCAGCCGCGATATAGCTGGCCATCGATAGTCAGAATCAGCTCACTCACAGCAGCACCTCCAGATCCGTCCCGGCTGGTACAAACAGTGGGTTTTCAATACCGTTTCGCTCTGTCAGTTCATCGGCACGGGTGGCGTCCCCATACTGCTGATGCGCAACAACCAGCGCCGGTAACGACACATCAATTGCCAGTGTTTGAGCATCCAGCAAACCGGGTTCGATTGCAGTGATATGGCGTTGCAGGGCGGTTGCCAACGCCGACGTTGTGTCGTACTGGTCCGCCGTCAGTGTTTCGGACTCCAGCTGCTCATCCAGCTGATCCAGCAGTGCATCACGGATCTCACGCGCCTGTTGCAGAGAGTCGAACTCCGATGCGCTGGAATCCGCAATACGCACGACCAGAGCCACGGTCGCGATGGCTGAAAACTGTGTGCTGATGGCCTCTTGGTTGTCGGCCATGCGAGCGCGAGTCTCCGTGGCCGTACCTGTTGCCGCTGTACGTGAGATCGGGTCAGTAATGCCGAAAGCGGTTAGCAAATTGCTGTAAGCATTAAAGGCGTTTGAAATGCTATTAAAGCCGCCAATAACAGACGTAACGACTGCCCCGACGTTGCTGATCAGAGTCAGCGGCTGCAATACCAAGTCGGTCACCTCAGACGTCAGACCTTCGATACCGATGGCAATGTCTTCGATTTGATTGAGTTCAGCCGCGATGGAACCGTTGATCGCATTGAGCGAATCAAATGCGGATTCCAAAAACGAGGTGCTGGACTCCACCACAAACGCAGGCTGCCCAGCACAATCAAACGTGTTTGAAAATGCAGTTTCCGTTTGTGCCTGGGCCGCTGTTGCAGCCGCTACCAGCGCCGATCCTGTGGATACCGTGGCCGGCGCCTGGCGTTTGCCAGCGGTGACATAGCGAATCGTAAACTGACAGAACCCACCACGCCGACTGCTGATTGTCCACTCATAGTCCTGTACCTGGATGAGTTGCGAGCCGCGATAGGGATGCGTCAGCTTGCCAGGGCCTTGCTGATCCAGCGCAGTGATCAGCTGATCTCGCGCCAGATCGTAATCCGCACCAATCAGATAAACCGTCAGGCGTTCAGAGCCAGCGGATTTGCCCAGGTCTTCAGAGTAGTGTTGCTCTTGCAGTGGGAACTCATGCACCGCCACATTGCGGCCGCCGTTGCCTTGAGCGGAGTCGGTCAGAAATTCAACGCCCCTGAATGAGCCGGACTGTAGCCGATCACGCCAGCTCATGCCCAGACCCTCATGGGTTCACCATCATCATGCCACTGACATCCACATATAATCCTGTCGATTCCAGCTCTTTGACCAGTGTCCGGTCTTCTGCAATTTCGATTTTCAGGCGTGCGGATTTTTCTTCAGAGGATGTGTTTTGGCTGGCCCGGTAACGCTGACTGATTTCTGCTTCCAATGCTCGTTCTGCTTCGTCTGAACCCAGCCCGGCCATAATGAACGCACCGCTGCGGCCAATAGCATTGCCAATTTCTCTTCCAACCTCCGTGCCATCAATCAAAAAATCATTGATCAACGTGCCAACTCCATAACCCGCAGCACCCGCTGCGGCACCCCAGCCCAACATGCTGAGCATACCGGTGGCCGGAGTGCCTGCGGGCAAACCGGGTGGTGTCCCCATGGCAGGATGTGGCAACCCCGGTGCACCAGACCGGCCAACGCGCGGCCCGGATCGTGGAGCACCCGCACCGCCGGGCAAGCCACCTCGACCGCCGACACTGCCAATAGGGCTGATGCCATTGGGCATATTCACCACATAAACCGGTGTAACACCAACAGTGGCCTCCAGCGCTGCACCAACGGCCACGCCACCCGCCAGATTACCCGCATTGCCCAGTAAATTTTTAACCGCCGGGCCGCCGTATTTATAGGCCGCAACACCACCTGCTAATAATGCAACACCACCACCCAGAATATCATCACCATCCAGCGCCAAACCGCCGTCTTTTTTATCATCCAGCAGGAATTTGGTTATCTCCACAAATCCGGTATTAATAGCCGACATAAAACCGTCGACACTTTCGCGCAAAACCCCGCTCAGTCGCTGGCCCTGGATAACCGCATTATTCATAGCGTCATCCAGGTCGCGGGCAATCGTGCCGTTAGCTGCTAATATTCTGCTGGTTTTCTCTCTCGCTTCATCTATTTTTCCAGATTGCAATAACGCCTGAATACCGCGCTGGGTATCCAGATCGGCATAACCAAAAGCGGCGGCTACCAGAGCATCACGCTGCCGATCCGTTTTTTGTAACTGATATTCTTTTGATATATCGTCAATAACGTCAAATGAATCTCGACGAGCACCCGCTGCATCGTAAAACTGGATGCCCAAATTATCTTCGACTGCCTGCTGATATTTTGCGTTTGTAAATATCCGTAACGTCGAATCAACGAGCGTGGCCAGTCGTTCGGGTTGCCGTTCGATGAGTGACAATTGCTCAATAAATCCCAGCGACTGATCAAAGTCCATTCCTGCGCGTTTTGCATTGCCGCCCACACGGGCAAAGATACTGGCCAGATTTTCCAACTCGGCATTACCCGTTCGGCCCGCCAGGGTCATCTTGTCCAGCACACTGGTAGCCACTTCAACATCGGCGAGATCAAAATCAAACACTTCGGAGCTGACAGATAGAGCACCCGCCAAAACGGCAGGGGCGGCACCGGTGACGGTACTCGCAGGCGCAATGGCCTCGGTGGCTCCTCGTGCCTCATTCCACCCCAATCCGCTGGCGAGCAACGACCCAGAGGACGCCTGACTGTCAGCGACGACAATGCCGGTGTTTTTTTGCAGCTCAAACAGCTCACTGCGCAGGCCACGGATCTGATCCGATGATGCCCCGGCACTCAGCCCAATCTCTGTCAGCGACTTATCCAGCCGCGCAGACTCACGCGCCGCAGACAACAACGCGAAACCACCCGCCAGCCCGATCAGCTCGCTACGCAGCTGACCAAACCCTTGCCCCGTCAGCGACTGGAAATCGCGACGTAGGCCACGGATCTGGCTACTACTGCGAGTAGTAAACTGATCTACCTGCCGCGCAGACGAGCGCAGGCCCGCAGTAAACTGCGAGTTGCGTAGGCTCAGTACAATGCTAGTCGTCAGGTCGGCCACGGGTCAGTAACTCCACATAGTAGGCAAATTCTGCGGGCGGGAGAGCGCGGATTTCTGTCCGGCTCCAATGGAACTTGAGGGCAATTAGCGCGACAGCGTCTCGGTGTTTTCGCTGTCGCTCGGTTCGTTTGGGTCATCAGTCACCGAATTGAGTGTTGCCTGTGCCGCCCGCAAGATTTGCCAGTCTCGCGGACTGAGCGCGCGAATTTGCGCCAGACTGAACGGCCCAGGGCATTCGCCCACCCGCACCAGCTGACGAGCCATTAATGCGCCGTTAAACGTCAGTTGATGCTCAACTCCTTCGGCCTCAATCTCGGCATCGAACAGCTCGCCCGTGGTCATAATTGGCCGCATTTCAAAGTCGAATTGTGGGTTCTGCTTGAACAGCAGACCGTCTTTTAATGTACCTGTCTGGTTTGCCATCATGGCTCCTTAAATAGATTCAGCAGGCGAGCCTTGTAGCTCGACTGAGATTTCACCGTTTTGCAGCTCGCTGGGCTGCACAGTAAAGGCACCGGTCATGATCCATGCCTGGCCGTTGTCGTCTTGCACGTTGACGTTGA
The DNA here is from genome assembly GCF_030689165.1 of Oceanobacter sp. 4_MG-2023. Classification (NCBI taxonomy): domain Bacteria; kingdom Pseudomonadati; phylum Pseudomonadota; class Gammaproteobacteria; order Oceanospirillales; family Oceanospirillaceae; genus Oceanobacter; species Oceanobacter sp. 4_MG-2023. The sequence goes on from NZ_JAUYVV010000015.1 coordinate 59,214, forward strand.
TGCCCGCAAGATCTCGCACGCCCTCCAGATACCCTGGCAAGTTTGGCAACTTGAACGAAACCTTGCTGGGCAGGGTTTCTTCGTCGTAATGCACCGCGCCAGTGTCCGTTGTGACAGGATTGCGCTTGGTGCCACCGGGCTGAAATGACCCGCTGTTGTTGATGCTGTCTACCCGCCCCAGATCCGGCAGATCAATGATGACTTTTTTCGCTACCTTGGCCATATCGGCTCCTTACCTGATCGATTACTTAACGATAAATTGGGTTTTACCAGCGAACACGCGGGCCTGGTTGACCAGGTTCGGAGTGTCGCGCCAGTTGACGCGGTTCGGGTCCTCGCTGTCGCGCTCAACGATCAACTGCTCAGCGTAGGTGTCGTAATCCTCAACCCAGCCAGCGGTTTCCATGTCCTTATAAAGAGCCAGCAGTTCGCCTTTAATAATCTTTGGTGTGACGATGGCTTGGCCTGCGCCGTAGCTGGTGCCGTCGTCGGCCAGTTTGTGGCGCGGGTATTTCTGCGCAATCATCGCCCGTTGCTCGTAGCGGAATCGCTCCAGAGTTTCCGGGGTGCAGATGTCCAGGTAACTGGCATCGGCCAGCCCCGCAGAGTTGAACTGGTAGGTCGTGATCTGACGCTCGATCTGCACTGTTCCATCCCGCGCCACGGTAAATGTGCTGATGCCGTCGTACAGCAGCAAGTTGCGTTCTTGTCGAGTCAGCAGCTCTTCACGGCGTGGGGCTTTAACACCCGGCAATTCCAGCGTTTGCAGCGGGCGGGCCGGATCGTTGCTGAGTGACTTGGCAGCCACGGCCATATTGATCGCAGCGGCTATATAAGTGGGCGTCGGGCTGGTGCCAGTGCCCAGCACGGACAGATGCGGATTGTTGCGACTGCTGCCCCATGTGCCCATAGTCGCCAGCGTACCCGCCAGAGCACCAAACGCTCGGCAGCCAATCTGACGCATAGGCCCAAAGCGGCTATCCAGTTCGGTTTCAAGTGCTTGAATATTGGCGGTGTCGTTGTACGGATTACACAACCAGTTAAACCATTCATCACCCATCGCATCGAGCGCCGGGCCGATGTCCGGGTTGCCGCTGCCGCCTGACAGGCTGGTGTAGGTAATGGCCAGACCATCCGGCTCGCGCTCCTCATAATATGAAGAACGAACATCCAGACCATTCATGTACTCGCCCTTGTGGCGGGCCGTGAGCGTGACCGTGCTGGTGCTGACGCTGGCAGTAACAGGCAGATCGGCATTACTGTTGATCGCAGCAGAAATACTGGATGCAATCGTGTCGGTGTCGTCACCGTCGGCAATACCCACCGCCACCCGCACACCACCTATATAGATGTATAACGTGCCCGCTTCTGTCGCAGCGGTTGTCACAGCAATCGATCCCGTTGCTGCGTTACCTGCTGCCAGATCATCCAGTGCGATGGCCCAGAGTTCCGTCTCAGTATTGGCATCCAGTACAGCGGCGATCATATTGGCGATCATACCGCCCTGGCCAAACAGGGTTTTTCCCCGGCTCGGATCAGTCACACGAATGGGCACACCTTCTGGCTGAATACCGGTACTCAGGCGCTGACCGATCACGACCATTTTATGCAATACGTTGGCACTACCGGCAAGCTCGTTGTTGAACTCAATATGCGCGCCGGGCGTGCGCAGGCTGGATGGGATATCGTCAAATGAGATGCTCATTTACTGGCTCCTGTTTTGGATTTGGATTTAACCAGCACCAGATCACCGTCTTTAATGCGACGGCGGTAGTACGAGTTATCTTGTACTTGCTGGCCCCCCGTAGCGATAACGGCACCGGTTTCGGTGCGCACCTGTTTACCAGGTGCGGGTTTTACGTTGAGTCGGCTCATGAGGTTGCTCCTGGCAATGTTTGTTTTGTGGTAATTGCTGCGCCATCGGTCGTAGTAGAGTCACCAGCGGCGCTTAAAAAGTCGTTCAGACTGTCCCAGTCCAGCCCGCTATCGAGCTGGAATTCCTGTGTCCAGGTCACCGCCCACATGGATACGCCCTGAGCACTGGTACTGGTGCTGAACAGGTTTTGACTCGTCACGCGCTCTGGCTCGGAGCGGGTTTCGTCCAGCCCCCATGCCTGCGCCGCTAAAATCACGTTAACGGCTTGCACCAGGTTCAGCGCCTGGCTGTTACGATCAGATCGGGGCGCGTCTTTGGTGACGATAAAGGCACCCCAGCGCAGCGGCGCGAACGTGCTGCCTTCGTTGATGGGCTGACCAACCCCAAGACAGGCGATATACACAGCCGGGCAACGACCCGCGACCCGCTTCAGTTCGTTGGCGTCGAAGCGGCCTTCATGGGCTTCGCAGGTTTTTAATGCGGGCAACGCGGAGTTAACGGCACTCACGATTGCGGCTTGAATATCGGCCAGTGTTGTCATCGAGACAGCTCCTGTATCTGGTCACGTAAAAAGTCTTCGATCAAACCATCGATGTCGTGCTCATTTTCAACACTCAGGCCAAGATACGCCCGCGCCGAAATAGCGGCCGGGCCGGGTGCCATATCCGGGGTGCCTCCCAACTGATGAATCGCGGCGTAAATCAGGTTGCTACCAACGGCTACTTCGTCGCCATCAACGATGTACTGGATGGAGTCATCCAGGTGGCCTTCGCCCATCAGCAGGCTATTACCACCGTGCCGGGTGGCGCGGTAGTTGTCGCTCCACGCTTGCCAGGGCGTACCATCCGGCGCAGTTTTCTCGTTACGAATGCGGTTTTTTGCTTGGCCCTCAACCAGACCGCCAACGCCTTCGAGCAGATCGGCATGATCCCGATCGTTGAGTTTTGCCAGACCAATCAAGCGGGCGCTCAGGCGCTGTAGCTCAACAGTGGAAAACTCCAGATCCAGGCTCACAACAATCGCCCTCGCCTGAACTTACGCTGTGGGCCAGCGATAAACACCGCGCCGTTACTGCTGACCGGGGGTTGTTCAAGGCCCAGTGCAGCCGCCCCGGTAGCCAAACGTTTGAGCAAACTGACGGCATCGTCATAGCGTTGGCGGCGTTCGTCAGTCGCCATATCGGCATCGGCTGCCAGTCGATACACCGCGATATCGACGCACAACCGGGTCAGTACGGCGGGCACCTGCGGCAGCGGCAGCTGATACTTGGCGGCTAAATAGGTGTCGATCTCTGCTGTGGCATCCTGCAATGCCTGCTCAACCACATCCGTATCCGGGCTGTCGTCCTGGTCCCGGTCCGTCAACAGCAGCAGCTGATCTTGCGAGTAGCGGGCGCTGATGTCGGACTGTGTGGCGTAGACCGTCATAGCGGTTTACTCACCGGCCCCGGACTGGATCGCGGCTTTTGCGTCGTCATCCAGCTCGGTGACTTCATGCACGATCAGCATGGGTTCGGCTTTCAGAGCCTTGATCTGGTCTTCTGCCAGGTCTGTCAGTGGCACCAGCGTCGGTGTTTGGGTAAAGCTCAGACCAGCACGGCGGAATGACTTAACGGTCTTGATGGTGCTGATCATCAGCGCCTGAACATCAGTGGCTTTGACCGGTGTTTTGGCGGGTGTTTTAGCTGTGGCAGTGGCCATAGGATTCTCCAGTTAGATAGATGCTTGAGGATCACCCGGCGGATGCCGGGCAGTCAGTCAGATCAGTTGCCTTTCGCAGCCAACTGCCAGAAACCGTAGCCCGCTGCACCGCGTGCTTCACACCCGAACAGGAACTCGCCCAGGCTAAATACGTGGTCGCTGGTGATATCCGTCAGAGACATCATCACCGGCTTTTCACGCTGCTGGAAAATGAACGGCTTAACCGGCTTGGTGGTGTCCAACAGGTACCAGTCGGTATCGGAGCTGATACGTGCATCAACCACCACTTCAGCCGTGCCCTTGTAGGGGTTGGGCTTGCCATCTTCCAGGCGGTCATTCGTCATGAGTGAGCGTGCATCGTCTTCCAGGCCAGGGCCAACCAGCAACACATTAGGAGTAATGTTTAGTGGTCGGCCTTCTTCGTCCTTGTACAGCTTCATGGCTGTTCGGACAGCGCCATAACTCGCCTTTGCAGCCGCCAGCGTGCTGATATCCAGCGGCAAGGTGAACTTGTTAGAGACCGATGCCGCGCCCACTTCGTGATCAGTGTCAAAAAAATACTGGCCGTCGTGGCAGATCTGGCTGGTGCCTTGATTCACCGCGTCGATCACCAGCTCATCCGGCCACTGCTTGGCGGAATAGCCAGCGCCCTGGGCCTGGGGGCCGATAAACCCGATGTTGTCATCAGCAATCTGATGCTTATGCACACCGATCGTGGCCTCGTACGGATCGTTGACCAGCGTGTACTTGTGCGCGGCCAGCGATTTGATGTGCTTGGCACCGATCCAGCGGCGCATCTTCGGGAAATTGCTCAACCACGCGTAGTCGTTCTGACTGGTGGTGGATGGCATCAGCATGGCAATTTTGGGCCATACCGTTGGGGTTGCATCAAACGCCTTGTTAAACGTCGTTTTGATGTTGGTAAAAATGGTGCCGAGAGTTTGCTTGTTAACCAGCATGTGAATGCTCCTTTAAATCGGGTTAAACGCGTTGATGCAGGCCGATTACTCGACCCACACGCCGTCGGATTCAATCGCGACGACAATACCCGCCGCCGATCGGGTGGTGGTGCCATTGGTTTTGGCCACAGTTTCGTCATCGACGATGTAACATGCCTGCCCCAAGCTGGCCTGGGTGACAGCATCTGTGGCGGAGTTCTTCCACTTGAATGCCTTGCCGCGCCGAATCACGACAGAGACATCACCCGCGCTGCCGCTGCTGTTGTCGACGTACTCTTCAAATCGGCCGAGATAAGTCAGCGTGGTCGCCGTTTCACCGGGGGTGGCGTAACCGGTAGCCGTGGCGGCGGCCAGACCACCGGCAAAACATTCAACCCCTGCGGCAACCGGTACAGAGATGATTTCGGCGTCTTGCATGGGGGTGTTGCGATCTTTAGTCAGTGCCATGACGGTTTCCTCAGTAGCAAATGGGGTTAGTAGCGATTACGCGCCGTACTTTTTCAGATCGTCGAGACTATTGCCGAACAGCTCGGCGATCTTCTGCTGTTCAGCGTTCAGCGCGGTTTCTGTGCCTTCCGGCTTCTTGTCTTTCAGGCCCGAGTCACCCGCAATAACCGGCGCGGTTTCAACGAATTTGCGGAACTCTTCCAAGCCGCCCTCGCTGTTACAGGCACGGACATAAAACTCTTTGCTGGCGGGCGCGATCTTGCCCGCTTCGATAGCGTCATTAACCTCGGCTTGAACGGCCTGGTCTTTTTCAGCCTGCGCGTTGTCGGCCAGTTTCTGTTCGGCATTTGCAGCACGAGCAATTACCTGGTCATAGTCAGCGCGTGGGACGTACTGGGTCAGGCTGGGTTGCTGTTGTGCATTGCGAGCGGTAGCCAAATCGGTGTTCATCTGTTTTGCGTGGTTCAGCGCGGCTTCGGCATTGGTGTCGGCTGGCAATTGCCAAGCAGCAGCCAGCGCAGTGAGGAATTCAGCGAAATCCATAGCGGTCTCCAGGGGGTTGTGTTCGGTGGTGTGGTGAGCGTGTTGGGAGTTGAGCGCGGTCAGCATCAGGTTCGGGCGGTTGGTGAGGCCAGCAGAAACAAACCGGATCACCTGATTGGTATCGACGGTGTGGTCAAAAACGGGGGACAGGTATTTGTACTCGCCGGAGGCAACCGCAGAACGGCCCGCCTCATTCCAGTCAAGATGGCCCCAGATCTCGCCATTGCGCGCTTCAAGCTGATCGAACCAGGCGGCAGCCGGTGCCGGTTCGCCATTCGGGGCTTTAAGCTGTGTGCTGTGCTCCCAGTCGAGCGGCATCTTGCGGCCATCCAGACTGACGGCCAGCACTTGATCGGGTTGGTCGTTCACCCACGCACGCTGATCAAATCCCTGAAACTGGCCAGCCGGAATCAGTTTGACCCATTCAGGGACGGAGCCATCCGCAGGCAGCTCGAAACACAAAGCGGTTTTCAGCTCGGTTTCGGTGGCCTGGCACAGGGCGGTTTTGACTGGGGAAGTTTGAGTATTCATGGGGCCATGATGGCCCCGGAATCAGAGGGAGAGGTTTAACGTGGGTTTGAGATTAGAACAGAGCTTGTTGCGGTTCTTCATGCTTGTATCGAAGTAGCCCAATAATCATAAATTGGTGTGGTCGAGACAATTGGGTTCCCATAATGAAGTGAAGGTTTTGTGTCGGAATTTCCATTTCATACAGGTTCCTTAGGATTTTTTCGCCTTCCTCGTGGCCATGATATTTTCGGAATTTGTAATATGCCGCCTGAACCTCCCAATCATGAATAATCATGTTGTGAGGGTTTTCTCCGCTAGTGAATTTATACCGAAAAGCTTTTGTGGGAGAAGGCACCGTAAAACTTTCTTCTCTTGAAAAGAATGATTGCTGCTTGGCCATTTCAGCAGCAGCTTTTTGTTCCGCAAGCTGCTCTTTAGACAAGTCATTATATGAGAATGTTAGCGAACCAGGTGTAGGCTTAATGATTCCCAAACTGACCTTGCGGTTTCCCATATTTTCATCTTTCAAAGCTTGAAAACTCTCATATACATGAGGTCGCCATATATCATGACGAGACTTCCTACCTTGCTGAGCGGTACGAAAAATCCTGATTGAATCAGGATCTAGCTTGTGACTTTCTGGACGATGATCTCTTCCACCAGCCTTCCAGACTGTCGCTTCTATCCAATCGAAACGTCTGAAGCGTTGCTCTTGAGATAGCTGGGTGTATGGTATTGGATACAAACGGAGGAATTCCCCTTCCTCCGTTATGCCAGCGCAGCAAACAGTTTGTTGATATTCCTTACTTGGTTGAGGAGAGGCTTTTACTAAAATGCATATACGTTTGGTCTCTTTAACGTCCATGTTTGGGTTCCCATTACTTAACTGACAAGTGCCTGACGCTAGAACCGGTAAGTAACGACAGCTCCCGCGCAACTGATTTTCGATGGCACGTTAGAACATCTTTTTCAAAACACATTAGTGCGAAATTGCAATCGATCTCAGTACCAATAGTGGCTAGTAACGCCTTTTGGCTTTTAAGGTACTCATCATACTCTTCAAAGAAGGCTTTGTAGTCTTTAGATTCATACAATCGTTTACGAACATCTTTAGGTGACCCAAGTTGACGTTCATGACGATAGCCAATTCCACCTCTCATGAGTAAATCTTTGAGCTGGTTCTTCGAAAAACCTTTTTTTCTTGAGATTGCAAACTCTCTGATGTCCAACAAAATTTCAACATCATGCTGCTGCAAAGTTTTAACAAATAAATCAGGGGTAGATCCTTCGTACCCAATTGTAAATATTGTTCCCATGTTGCCCTCTATTGCATCAACGCTTTTGGGCATGAATGCTTGTGTTTGTACCTGTTAGTGATTGTAGCTTAGAAGAGATTAAATCTCATTTTGATGTCTTGAATGTTCGACAACTTGCGTTTAAACCACTTTTAAAAAGCTCTGTCGTCGATTTTCGCGTGTAGGATGACCAACGACCCCACCAAGCAGTTTCAACGGCCTTCAACGCCTTCCTGTTCCAACTCCCCACCGTTTTCAATCCAGCGATCAATTTCCTCTTGATGTTCCTCTGGCCCCGCTGCATGGCTGATGCCTGGTACGTCATTCAGATCCGCTGCCAAACTGTCGTCGATACCGAGATCTGATAATCGCTGCAATTCGTCGGGCGTAATTTCTCGGCTCTGGGTTGTTGAGCGATTCTGCCCAGCACTCGGCGATGAACTCGCTGATGTTTTTGTTGGCATAGCGTGATACCTCGTTTGCCATGCCCGCCTGGCGGGCTTGTTTGAATAGTGTTTGGACTTCAGGGTCTTTATCCAGTTTCAGCAGGTCATCGAGCTGATGAGCCAGCTCATGATCTACTACACTGCGGATGCTATCGCAGCCGATCGGGTGATACTGTGATGCCACATCGTCAGCCAGAGCCTGATTGAATCGCGCAGGGTCTTTGCCCCAGGTCTTGTTTATGGCAATGCCGCCTACATCTGCCTGCTCCCACGAATGCGCGTAGGTGCCACCGGGCACTTTTTTCTTTTTGATTTCTCGTTTTGCCCAGCGAATGGCAAGCCCTTCATCGATGCCTTTTTCTGCCGCCATCTGCACCACACGCTCTACCTGTATATCATACAGACGCTGGAATTGAGCCTGGCCGGTGCCAACGAATCTCTGGTTCTGGCGCAGGGCCGGGAACTCTTGCAGGTGATCGAACAATGATTTGTTCCAGGCGTTCGCCACCTCGGGTTTGATACCAGCGTAATCAGCATAGTCGGCCAGGTTATTATCCGTCGCCCACTTGGTAGCAGCTTTTGTGGTTTTCTGAGGCTGAAATTCCGGTTTGGGTAATGGCGCATCCAGTGCGTTATCCATCACATTTTTATTGCGCTGCTCATTATCCGCCAGTGCTTTAGACTGGTGCATACCGGGGTTGTAGTCCCAGCCGGGGTCGATGCCCCGTGGAACTTGCAGCACTTCGCCTGTGCGTCCATTTGTCCAGGATTTGGTATTAATAGCGGGGGCTGTTGTCAGGTAGTCACCAGAGGCTTTCAGACGCTCGTATTCGCGCTGGCCCACTTGACGGATGCGGCACTTGCAGCCCCAGCCATTCGGTGGGTAATGCGTTTGCCACCACGGGTCGTCAGCTGGTAGCAGGATGCCCGCCCAGGATACGTGCTCGGCGCGGTGTTTTTCCGATGGCCCCAGCTCATAGACCAGATATGGCATGGCGCGTTTGCTGCGCTGGATACGCTGCCACTGGCCAGCGGCGCGGGCAGTGCGCAGGTTGGTACTGTAGATGGTACGCAACCGGCGCGGGCTACCGAGTTGGGCCTTAATGACTTCGCCCGTGGTTGGATCAACCACGTTCTTTTTCCCCCACCAACCGAGTTTTTCCAGCTCGGGTTGCAGTTCCTTTTTCCAGCGGGCGAACGTCTTGCCGTTGGCCAGCGCGTCGTCCAGGGATTCGCGGATGCTGGTCAGCACGTCCATCTGCATCGCCTTGGCGACGGTAAACGCGTGGCTGTGTTGTTCGCGCCAGACATCCCGGTAATCAAAACCGGGTTCAATCCCCTTGGCCCGGAACCACGCGAGCGCTTCTTTGGGTGGTGAGGCAGGGAATCGAAAGTTGCCAGCCATCAGCTATCCGCTCCGTCACCGGCCCCATTTGCCAGGAACATCTGCAGAGCCAGCTTACTAACCAGGTCGCTGTCGTCCATTTCATCCAGCAGGTCTTGCAGGCCAGCGGCAAAGTCTTCTGCGGTGTCGACTGACTCCAGCAGGTCGCGGATTGGTTGCAATACCGGGTCGATTTGCTGTTGCCAGTTGGCCAGACCGTCTTGCTCCAGTTCGTCCAATGCCTGTTCCGCCGGATCTGGCAGCTGCCGGTTAATCGCTGTCGCTGTACTACTGCAGTGAGCACAGTGGCAGCCATGGTGCTGCTGATTCAGTGCGGGTGTGGGTGTGGGCGCTGGTGTCTGTTGCTGAGCGCCCAGCAGTTCAGCGCCTGGTTCAGGATCAGGCAACCCGAGTTTATCGCGGATCACGCTGGCCTCCACTTTCAGGCCCAGCGGCACCAGCTCTTTTAACGCAGCAGTAAGCGCTTCGGTGTCCTCCGGTTCGATCACTTGAAACTCAACACGCGGGTAGTGCTCTTGCGGGCCGAAGTTGAGATCGACAAACGAACGTACCAAATGCTTGTTGATGGTGTTGCTGAGCTGGCGGGCGTCGGCCTTGAGTATGTCGGTACGCACGTCGTCCTGTGCGTCATCATTACCCAACTTGCCGGGGGTGCCCTCGGTGCTGGCGGTTTGTCCCAGCACCGCTTTGGAAACCTGCTTATCCAGCCACTCCGCCAGATTTTTGAACACATCGGCACCGCCGGAGACATTGCCCGGCGATTCAAAATCGATCCGCATCGTGTCAGGTATAGCGGCGGCGGCATCGGTGCCGATGTTGGCGATGGCGTTTATCAGGGTATTGATGTCGGCTGGCGTGGCATTCGGGTTATAGCGGCCAACGCGCAGCGGCATTCCAAACACCTCAGCAAATGCCAGCCAGTCGGTCACCGTGTAGCTCTTGCACATATAAGACACCGCTACCAGACGGGCGAGACCGCCCCGGATCGGCAGGCCAGTTTTCAAGCGCGGCTTGTGAACGATGAACTTATGGGGAGGCAATGGCAGACCGTCGAGCATGTCGGCTTCGTCTTTGATACGCAGTTGCTTGCCACTGACTCGGTCGAATTGGAAGAAACGCGGGTCGCGGTGTTCGTAGCCTTCGACTTCTTGCCACTCTCCGTCCACTTTCTCATTGCGAGTACGCGGCTCCCAGGGCTGGCGCTTGGTATCCCAGTTCATTTCGACCACCGAGAATCCCTTACCCAGTGCGTCCAGCAGGTCGTCGGCCATATCATGAAATTCCGGGCGGCGGATCAATGCCCGTACAGCATCGGTAATTTCCTGGTCTTTTTTGTCATCGGTCGCGGCTTCCACCATGGTGGGCAAACCACTGACGGCGCGCTTGCGGGTACCCAGCACGCTGGCGTAATGAGGGTCGCGCTCTTCAATTTCTTCGGCCAACGTCAGATAAGCATCGGCGTCGCCTTCGGCGGCATCGCGCAGGATCTGCGCCAGCCGTTCCGGGCTGAGCCATTCCGCCTGGGTGCCGAAGTTCCAGATATTGCGAATGCCGGTTATGCTCGGTGCAGCGACCGACTTGGACAACTCAGTCTTTTTGAACGGCTGACCGTTGTGGTCAAGGATGAGTGAATCAGCCATGTGCGGCCTCTTTAAATAGTGTTAAAGATGAGGTTAAAGCGGCGTTACAGACAGCCGCGACGGAAGCCGCCGGTGGTGCGAATCTGGCGCTGTTGTGTGTCGCTGTGATCGTTGCGAGTGGGTTTGGGGATGGCGTGGTAAGCGAAGTCTTCTACTTCCATCGTGGTGGCGTAGTACGCCAGGCACAGCGCAATGGCCGAGTCACCGTGGCGCTCTTTTTTTGCGTCGGTTTTTCCGTCCGGGATTTTCGGAATACCCTTGATGACCTGAATGGCGCGCATGTCGGACAGCACATCGGCATCACGCGGAATCCGAATGGTCTGGTCTTCAAACGCGGCTTTGAAGCGCGGCATGTTGTTTAAATACCAGCTTTGGCTGAGCATCACGGCTTCAATCCGTCCCGATCCGTAGCGGTACTGGGCCTGTTCGGCCAGGTATTGGCCGTTGCCACGAGCATCCAGAGCACCCGCCATAAACCGCGCAAACCGGTCACAGATATAAAACAGGATCTGCTCTTGCTGTTTGAACGGCACGTTCTTCAGCTCCACCATAAAGGGCACTTGCCGGATCAGTTCTTGCGTCAGCTCTATCGGCGCGAACACCGAGAGGTCGCCAGTACGGGCGAAGTCTTCGCCCAGGGCGTATTGGCTTTTGGGATTGAGGGCTTGCAACAGCGGCAACAGGTGCTCTTCACACCAGTCTCGTATTTCGGCTTCGCGCAGATGTTCAGGCCAGCCGTTAAACTCGGCAGAGCCTTCAAACCGAATCACCGGAGCGTCGTGCATACAGGCTTCGATCAGTGCGCGGCTGATGTAGGCACCACCACCCGCCTTGGGCACGCAGTAGTATTCTTCCAGTGCGTCGTCTTCACTGGCGGTATCCCGCAGCAGGTCGGCCTTCCATTGGTCTTCTTCGGCTTGATTCCAGGGCTTGCCCAGGCGCTGGCAAATACGCTGGTACAGCCCTTCACGGCAGGCATCGTCCAGCGTGATACGGTGAACGGAATAACGCTTTTTGCCTGCACGGCTATCGTTGATCAGCTCGTTAAAGAGGTTTTCAACGCCGTTATGTGTGCTGATCAGCCTGACCTTCGCGCCCCACATGGTCAGAGCCAGCGCGGCTTTGAGTACCTCTGCCAAACGTTCGTGGAATGCGGCCTCGTCAATCGTGACGTTGCCCTGCATACCCCGCAGGTTGGAGGGGTTGCTGGACAGTGCCTGCACTTTGAAGCCGGACGCGAAATAGACCACGAACGTCAGGATCTCTTTGCCTTCCTGGCCGTCGTCTATGAACAGTTCTTCCTGAATTTCTCCAGCGGCTTTGTTAAATGCCTTGGCCCACATGGCAACGGCGTCGATAAACTCACGCGCCATCTCCTTATTGGAACCGACATAGAAGTGATTGGTGCCCCCGGCGCTTTTGGCAGCACTGGCGGTTAAGCAGGCGTCGGCGGCTTCGGCCCAGGTGATACCGGTTCGGCGGGATTTTTCAGCGATCTTGAGCGGGGACTCGTCAGCGATCCAGCGCTTCTGGTAGCCCAGCAGCAGTTCGTTGTCGTCGTAGGGGATAAAGGCGGGAGCGTTCATAGTAGGTTATCGATCAGCAATGGCCAGCCAAACAAGCTGTAGATGCATAAGCCCATCTTTTTGCCAGGGAATTCATCAACCGTTTCAGGGTATGCAACCAAGTAAAACCCCCACACGAAAAAAGCCATAAAGACCCAGAAATAGCTCCAGACCTTAAGCAGCAACTCCATAATCATCACGCAATCCCCAGAATATCGTTTTTGATGGTCTTCACTGCTTCGCGAGTCAGACCAGCAGCCGTAGCAACTTTTTCAGCAGCGTCGGCGGCTTCTTCGGCAAAGGCTTTGCGGATTTCTTTTTCGCGTTTGAGGCTGTCCATGCTCGCTTTCTCCAACCGTTGAACGGTCAAAGCCAGCTCTTTGATCAGCCCCAAACTGGCTGGGTCTTCTTCGTCCAGCGCGGCTTCGGCCACATCAAAGGCCATGGTCTGGGTCATCTGTATCAATAATTTGCCGATGTCACCCGTGGGTTTTTCGCCCAGCTTGGCCACCCAGGCATTGGCGGTGGCTTGGCGTTCCTGCATTTTCTTGCCGATCTTGGCCATTTTGGTGGCATAGCGGTTGAGGCCGGAACGCGATAGCTGATCTTCTTCAGGAATGCCCAGCTCTGAAAGCTGCCGATTTACTTCTTCCCGCACGTCTTCTTGCGTGTTGCCTTTGTCACGCAGTGCCGCGTTCAGAAATACCCGTACCTGTTCGGGCAACTGCTCGATTTTGGACGGGCGGCCCCGTGTTGGTCGCTCTGCCATTTCAGGCACCCGGCCGTGGCTGGCCGATGCCCGGCACTCGGGCACGGCCCTGGGCAACGTCTACGCCCCGACTGGTAATCGTGGCCACGTCAGTATTCAGCACCGATTCAATTTCAACCAGCCCCTGCTCACTGAGCCAGTAAAGGTGGGTTTTCACCTGGTCGCGGCTGAGCCGGTGGCCGTAGGCATCCAGCATTTTGTTGATGATAGAGTCGTTCGCAGTGCCGTTCACGTCGGTCAGACTGCGCAGGATCACCAGACGTTGATCCTGATTTAACAGATCCTGATAGGCCATCAGTGCCCCCGGTTGTTAAGTAGATGGTCGTTGATCAGTTGCAAGCTGTGATTGATTTGCCGCAGCTCGCCCTCGACTCCGGTCACGCTGTTGCCGATTTGTGTGATCCGGTCATTCATTTTTTCAAAATCAGCGCGACTGGGGGCATGCTCAACGTCTTTTTCGATTCGTATCAGTCGGTCGTCCATCTCGTCGATGTCTTTTTTCGTGGCCCGCTGCCGACTGGCCAGCCAGACATACAGCGCAATAGCGGCGGTGATCGCCGCATTCGCAACGCTGAACCAGAACTGCATGGCCTGATAGTTAATTTCTGATGGTTCCATCAGCAGTGATCCTTGAGTTCGTGCAGCTGCTGACAGTCGATACAGCGAGCGGCATTGGGTTTTGCTGCGAGTCGCTCCGGTTCGATATCACATGCACAGTCGATACACATCACCACACCGTCCTGCACCCACTGCGCTGGCTCCGGTTTCAGCCGAGCACTGTGATTGGCCAGTGCTCGCTCGCGATCCTGTTGTTCAAGCTCTTTGGCGGCATCCAGAAAGTCCGGCATCACAAATCCTTGTTGCTGTTCGTTTGGCTCTCGGGGCGTTTGTCGAGCGTGAGTTGGTATTCCTTGGCTTTTGCCAGGCGTTTTTGCTCCAACATGCTGGCAATCAAATCGACGGTTTCATCGACCACGTCGTTGGTGCTGAGGCGCTGAATCCAGCGCAGGCCGTTGATGATCAGTCGGGTCAGCAGTCGCTCAAATACAACCGGCCATTGAATGCGGCCTAACACCGCCTGTGCGGTATCAATGATCAGGTCTGTCGTCACGGCTGATAGCAGCGGTTTGGCAATGGTGAGTAACCAGGTCATTGGGCCTCCAGGATATTGTTCAGATCTGTGGTGTATGCCTGGGCGATCCACTCCGACACATCAAAGCCGGGGCAGGTTTTGCCGTCAAACAGATCGCGATGACCACACACGGTCGAGATCGACAGGCCATTGCCGGGGTGTGAGAGAGACACAACCAGAGATCGAAGGGCAGACCATTGCTCTGGTGTGTAGCGGTCGCGGCCGATCAAACAAATGCCGATGCTGTGGTAGTTATGGCCGGAGACGTGCGCACCGGTCTCATGCAGCGGCCGACCACACCGGATAGCGCCATTCAATTCGATGACAAAGTGGTAGCCAACGGCTATCAGGTCGGGCTGGTACTTGGGTGCAAGATTCAGATTACGACGAAAGCCGCGCTGGCGGTGCCAGGCGTCGATGTCCTCGATGGTGTTAGCACGGCCGTTTGGGGTATCGGCGCAATGAATAACAATCGTGTCTATATGCGAGAGTTCGCGGGGGCTGCCCATTACATACTCCTGACCTCGGTCTGTTCAGTGGGAACAAGTGATAAGGTCAGGATATTTGATTGTACAAAGGGGCTGGTTTAACGGTGATTAAATCTTTTCTCTATTCTTTTCGTGAAATTTACTGATTTTTCATTCGTTCATACTCCCATTTATTTATTAAACGGAATGTACATTTACATCCGAGTGTTTTTCGCAGCGGATTTTCTCTCAGATAAGTGGTGTCTGATGGTAATAACAAGCCGTCATAATCAGCGTGATCAGGGCATGGCCAACGGGATGGGCCTTGGGAAATTTCAATGCACGGGAATCTTTTCCCTACAACTCTTGCAGCCCGAAATAGTTGACCCTTGAAATACCATTTCCCCATGACAAAACTTACAAATTTTTCACACTGATTTTTTAAAGTTTCTTTTTTGCCTTCTGCTCGTAATAAAGCAATAGCTTCTGGCCAGCACCAGCCGCTATCAGCGACTTCTTTCTCAAAAATCTTTGTTGCGGATCTTGGATTATTCACTGTTTCAAAAAGAGTTGGGCCAATCCGCTTTGTAACTGCCTTTGGCACAGCAGCATATTCAGCCGCTTCATTAAGTGCATCCTCAAAAGCGGACTTTTCATCAAAATTATCTTGAACATCCTTATCCATACACACATCCACAGCGCAGATTAAAACAACTCAGGCTGTACCTTCTTCTGATGGTACGCCCGCTGTTCCTTAATGATCCGATAAACGTGCTGCACTGTCACCCGGTATTTCCCAGCCAGCTGATCCGGCGTCATATGCCGATCGGCCCAATCATCGTACAAATTGCCGTCCCGGATCGCCCGTTCCAGCACGTCGCCCTTGGGTAGGTAAAAATAGCGGCCGCCGCAGTAACTGGCCAGCTCTTGCACTGCGTTGTACGTCAGTTTGCTGGCATCCGCATCGCTGTAGCCCATACGGTTAAACCGTGAATTGAGCACAGCAATAATTACGATCAGATCCCGTGGCCATTTTTTACGGGCCTCGGGCGGCACGTCATCGAGATGATCGAGCGCGTCATCCGGGATAGGAGCATCTGGCATCAAGTCACGCTGTTGCTGTTCAATTGTCATCTCCGCCTCCTGTTTTCCAGGTATCGATTGGTAGATTATAGTGGTCGATGATGCTGTTCAGTTTGATCCAGTATTTATAGTCTTTCGGGGATTCTAGGATCAAAACAATGCCAGCCCGTTTGTTAGTCTCGATTGCATATCCTAGTGACTGCCCGATTGCTTCAGACCATTTATTGCCAAAGTCGAATTCAATTGCATGCGTACTGGTGACGCAGTCGACCCGTGTTTTATCAGACAGTACTTTTTCCGTCTGCCCACCTGCGTTGGAACACCAGCGCTGCTGATACCATTTTTCGTAATGTTGTCTCGCAGCATGAGCATTCATCGCTAATGACAGTAGCACCAATATAATCAGTGTTTTCAATTTTAACTCCTCACCAAGATGTGTCCGTCAAGCGTTGCATGGATGCTGCGGTTGTTTGATAGTCCGCCGCAGCCGGGCGTTGGTAGCGCACTCTCTGTGTGCCACTACTGATAACGCTTTCCAGCACACGTTTTAAATAGTTGTGATTCGTCAGTGCTTTGGCGTCGGTGTTCTGGCGTTTTGCGCGGATACTCTCGACCGTGTCTTGCAGCGCTGGTGTTAACCAGTCTGGCTCTGCCAGGGCCAGGGCTTCCTTCACCAGTCTCAGCGCTCTGTCCATCGCAAGATCTCGCGATCCACTCCGAAACAGGCCCAGATAGCCAACTAAGGCTGTGGCCGTGTCGGCATCGTGCGCGGCCAGCAGAGCGAGTAACTCTCGCCCCGCATCGTCTTGCACCAGTTGCTCCAGACCGATCCGACTATGACAGACCGGACAGCGATTTAACTGCATGTCTGGCCCTCAGCGGTATCACCAACGATAACAGACATGGGTCGCAGCTCCATGCGGCTCGTGGCGTAGTGCTCCGAGTTTTTGATAGCCAGTTTTTCAAACAGTGGGTTCCATGTAATCACGTGATGATCCAGCAGGATCTGAGTAGCCTCGGCCTGGGTGACGATCTGACCATGCTCTGCGAGTGCCGGCACAGCGGCCATGATCAGCAGCAAATCGCCATTCATGGCTGAGTTGACGACCCGTCGTTGCCACTGTTTCAGCTGCTCCAAAACGCTGTTGGTCATGTTGGTTTGCTCCAGCCATTCGAGAGCATCGATCTGCCCGTTTTTTGCGCGTGTCTGTTTACGTACCCAGGCCATCAGGGCGGTTTCGCTGCCGTCGCTGATAAATCCGGCGCGGTGCATCTGTATCCAAATCGCACGGATTTTGTCGATGCGCGTTTTTCGACCGCTGTGACTGGATGGTGGCGACAAGCGTTTGTCGCCGGATTTTTTCCGGCGCTTGGGTTGCCAGCCCTTGCCGACCAGCTCTTTGAGTACCGCGTCGATCTGGTTAATGGTCATGTTGCGTGAGCTGGGTGACTCTGCCGGTGCGCCGTGGCGCGTCAGCAGTTGGCGGTAGCTATCATCGGCCATTGCCAGGTCTTTTTTGGCGATGTGGAGTTTGGCCAGAGCGGCTTGCAATGGAGTTTTCATGCGGCTACCTCTTCTGCGGCTTTAAAGCCGCATTTAATCAATGTTAATCCGTCGATTTTTTTATACTGGCGTATTAGGCTGGCGGCGGTTGTAAAGCAGGGGTCGTACCACTGGATTTTGACGTCCAGATTATCGAATATCTGGCGAGCACGGCGCTTGCCAAAACGCTTTTCTAATTGCTGCTTTTTCTTGGGGCCATACATCGCCTTGCTACGCTGACGCCAGAGCAGCTGAATACGCGGGTTAAAGTGGTTCGATTCCGGCCACCCCTCACCCCATTTGATGCTGCCGTTGATATACACCGCCAGCGCGGTTTTATTTTCGGTCAGACGAACTCGGTTTACGGTGACTGCATCGTCATCCAGTTGAAACGTCACGGAGGCGAATTGACTGCTCAGTTCGCTGGCAATCGCTTGCCATTGGCCCTTAGTTATCATGTTCGTTCTCCATCATGCTGCTGGTTGCTAGCTGATGCGCCATTTTCAGTGCGTCGATCAGTTGTGGAATTCGATCAACATCAACATCCACCTGGTCTTCGTTCACACTCAACTGGACGACCTCGCAGCCGTCATCAAAGTTGACGTAACACGGCTCGATCTCCAGCCACTCTCCTGCGGAGATGCACTGTTTATTCGGGTTGTTGTCGTATTGAATGGTCATGCGTATTCTCCTTCTGTTGTCAGCTCTTCGAGGTAGCCCACTGGCCACCAGAGGTTGCAGTTGCTGCGCGTGTGTTTGCAGACCAGGCCCCGCTTTTGGAGCTTGTTCAGCGCTTTGCGGACATCGGCAGTTTCCATGCCCAAACGACTCGCAATAACCCAAGTCGGGGCGCCACCTTCGTTGCAACAATACTGGTCATCTACGTTGTATCTGGCGAACGCCACAATGTGTTCATACCGGCCGCCAGTCTCGGCTTTAATGGCTGCAATCAGAGTTGACTCAGATAGTTCGCTCATCACATCACCTCACACACTGGCCAGATCGAGTGCGATCTGGCGGTATTTGTCGGTGTCTTCGATACGCTCATACACACGCACGTAGACGGTTGATCCACCCACTCGAATGGAGTCTTTCAAGGCGTTGGTGGCGCGTTGCCAATCTGTGTCGTCGATTTCCAACTGCAACAGCCCCAGCAGTTCAGCGGTTTTAATCTGGCCTGATCGTGTGGTGCGGAATGCCCGATCAACCAGGGCGCGGATATTCACGTCGGCGTTTTCTGTCCATTTGTCCAGGCATTCTGCAAACAGCTGCTGTGCGGCCTCCAGCTCCTCGCTGAATTGAATTTGCTCGGCAAAGACGCGCTGGATTTTGTACCGACCGTTGTAGCTGGACAGGCTGACGTTGCCCTTTTTTCCGCCCAGCGTGACTTCGTACTTGTCGGCAGCGATTTGCAGCAGGTCAGCAATGTCGGCCAGCGCTTTTCGTTTGAACTCAGTCAGTTGCTGGCTGATTGCCTGCGCCTGTTTAACGAGATCGGTCACGCATTG
>NZ_JAUYVV010000016.1:0-77511 GCF_030689165.1 Oceanobacter sp. 4_MG-2023
GTGGCCTGCTTGTAAGCGTGAGGGCCTGGCTGCTTACAGATCAGGCCCAGCTCGCTCATAAGTCGTCGAACCTTGAAACGACCGACGGCAGTGCCTTCCTCCCTGAGCAAGCCTTTGATTGTCCGGCTGCCGGCAGAGCTTCGGCTCTTGGTGAACAGGCGGTTTACCTGAGCCCTCAGGGCCATGCGCTCCACATCAACGTGGTTCCGCCGATGGCGGTACTCGTAATAGCTGGAACGGCTGATATCAAACGCATTGCAGACCATTTCAACAGACATTCGCTCACTCAACTGGTCTATCAGCGCGTACGATTCATCTCGTCCGACATCAAGAGAGCGGTAGCCTTTTTTAGTATGTCTTTTTCCTGTTCAAGGCGCTTGCAGCGGGCTTCCAGCTCCTGAATACGACGCTGCTCCGGGGTTAAGGCCTTGCCCTTCGGGGTGATACCGTCACGCTCCTCGGTTAGTTGGTTAACCCAGCGCCGGATAGCGCTTTCACCAATTCCCAAGGACGCGCTCGCCTGGGGAATCGTGTAACCTTGATCCAGCACCAGGCTGGCTGCTTCCTGTTTGAACTCAGGAGAAAAAGAACGTCGCTTGCTGGTCATCAGACACCTCGTTTATGGTGGCGATATTACCACCTACGTTGGTGTCCGGAATCATTGAACCACTACAAACTCAGCCGCCAGGGGTGAATCAATAATCACATCCAGATATTCATGCAACAGTGAAGGTTCAGCAGCAGACCGGTTCACTCGGTAGAAAATATCCTCCAGCTCGTACAGCAATTTCTGAGTGCGACCAATCGAAAATGCCGGAATCAGGATACTCCCGCCATCTTGCAAGCAATGCTCCAGCGCCCCCTGCAATCGTTGTCGCCTGAGCCGACGACTTTCATGGAGACGATCACCATAGGTACTTTCAATAACCAGGGTATCAGCTCGATAAGGGGCCCTGGGAGCCGCTAATAACGGGGAATATGGGGCCCCCAGATCACCGGAAAAAATGACTCGCTTGCGATCACGAGTCAGGCGCTCAGTACCAATATCCAACTCAATATATGCTGATCCAAGGATATGCCTAGCCACCCGAAAACGGGCCTTCACCGGTGCTGAAGACTGCTCAAAACCCGCAACATCAAACCAGTGATCATAATCCATCGGTACCAGTTGCGACGCCAGCGCCCTGACTACCCCATCGATAATCAAACGATTACGAGTCACCCCGACTTTAAGTGCATATTCAATCACCATCGGCAGCAATTCACAGGTTGCCGAAGTTGCATAGATTGGCCCATCAAATCCAGCCGCCAGCAAATAAGGAATACGCCCAACGTGATCAATATGACAATGCGAGACCAGTAATGCCCGGACACTGCCTACCTCAAAACCAATACGTGTACGATCCTGTTCATTGTCCGGCTCGCCGGATGCTGTCGCCTCAGCTCCCTGAGACAACCCAAAAGGACATCACCCCAAACGGTACGATCTTTTTTATTCAGATGTCCTGCTGGCTAGTCCGTTAGCCGAGTTTTGCAATATTAATAAAAACCAATGGTTACTAATCAAGCATCCCCACCAAATAAATCCCGGGTGTACACCTTGTCTTCAACCCCTTCAAGATCCGCTGACAAACGATTCGCCACAATTACATCACATGTCTGCTTGAACGCATCCAGGTCACGAATGACCCGAGAGTGGAAGAAATGCTCTTCTTGAAGCACCGGTTCATAAACCACAACTTCAACACCCTTGGCCTTGATACGCTTCATGATGCCCTGGATCGCCGACGCTCTGAAGTTGTCTGAGTCCGACTTCATCACCAAACGATAAATGCCAACTACTTTGGGACTCCGTCGCAAGATAGCGTCTGCAATATGATCTTTACGAGTTCTGTTGGCATCCACAATGGCTCTCACCAGATTACTTGGTACTTCTTCAAAATTGGCCAACAACTGCTTGGTATCTTTCGGCAAACAATAACCACCATAACCAAATGATGGATTGTTGTAGTGAGAGCCAATCCGAGGGTCAAGGCCAACCCCTTCGATAATCTGACGGGTGTTCAGACCATGGGTTTCTGCGTAACTGTCCAGCTCATTAAAATACGCTACACGCATCGCCAGATACGTATTGGAAAACAACTTCACGGCTTCCGCTTCGGTTGAATCGGTAAACAGTACATCAATATCCTGCTTGATCGCGGCATCGGACAGCAATTTGGCAAACACCTGGGCACGTTCAGAACGCTCACCGATAATAATCCGTGAAGGATACAGGTTATCGTACAGTGCCTTGCCTTCACGTAAAAACTCTGGCGAAAAAATCACATTGGTGCAGTTCAATTCCTCCTTCAAGCGCTTCGTAAAGCCTACTGGAACCGTCGATTTTACCACCATCACAGCGGTAGGATTGATTGCCATCACATCCCGAACCACACTCTCTACCGTAGAGGTATTAAAGTAGTTGGTTGCCGTGTCGTAATCCGTAGGTGTTGCAATCACAACATAAGAGGCATCGGCATAAGCTTCTTGTCTATCTAGCGTCGCACGAAAGTTCAGCGGTTTTTCGGCCAGATAATGCTCAATCTCAGCATCCACGATAGGAGACTGCTTCCGGTTCAACATCTCGACTTTCTCTGGAATCACATCCAGAGCAACAACTTCATTGTGTTGGGCCAGCAACATGGCATTGGACAACCCGACATAACCTGTGCCTGCAATGGCGATTTTCATAACATGTATCCATAAACAATAAATAAAATTATCAAGCCCACAAGCGTTAGCGACACGAGTACAACCTACCCACTAACGATCCGTTGTACTCGCTCCAGACACTGATTAACCAATGTCTTCGCTTTTATATAATCATCTGCCTCGGCATAACAACGCAATTCTGGCGCATTACCCGATGGCCGCAAATGCACAATATCACCAGAAGACAAGGTAACCCGCAAGCCATCGGTTGTATCCACCGTTATCGCCTCACCGGGCAAATGCAATGACTCCAGCATCGCATCAAGATTATTGGCCCAATTGGCAATTAATGCCTTACTGCTAGTGGTTGGTACATCCTTGATGCGATCGCTGGCGGTAAAGCGCTCGGGTAATTCAGCCAACAACGCACTGACTAGTTTGCCCTGCAATGCACTACCGGCCAGCAACATCAGTGCAGGCAACAGCGCATCACGAGTGGGCAGTGGAGCAATAACTGAATTCTCCATAGACACGGCACTTTGTAATAAAAACCCACCGTTGGCTTCAAAACCCGCAACCCGGTCAAATTGCTTTGCCAAATCCGCCATCCCCTCAATCACATAAGGCGAACCAATACGCGTACGTTTTACCTCAGCAAATGAACCGCTTTTTTCAATCGCGGTATTACAACTGACTGGCACCGCCAACGCCTGGATATTCAATGCCCGGGCACACAACAATCCAAGAATATCCCCTCTGAGCCAATGACCATGCTCGTCTGCGATCAAAGGGCGATCGCCGTCACCATCGGTTGAGAAAATCGCATCCAGATTGTATTCAGCCGACCAGGCCAGCGCCTGTTGTTGATCTTCTTCAGAGACAGCTTCGGTATCGATAGGCACAAAGGTATCGGTGCGCCCCAGAGAAATCACCTCAGCCCCCAGACTTCTGAGTACATCCGCATTCAGCTCACGACCGGCGGCGGAATGTTCATATAAACCAATACGCTTGCCCTGTAGCAAATCCGCCGCAAACAAGTGTGTATAGCGCTCCATATACAATTGACGCGCTTTAACCGATTCGTCTGGCAACAATGGCAGTACCGATGAAACCTCGACCTCAGCCTGTAGAATAGCCTGCTCATCCACCTTGGTGATTTCACCATCCGGGCGATAAAACTTGATGCCATTTCGATCAAAAGGGATATGACTACCCGTAATCACAATAGCTGGAACACCATCCTGCATGGCTTGCAAAGCCAGCGCTGGCGTAGGTAACACACCATAATAATCGACTTCGACACCCAGCTTCACGGCAGCTGCAGCACACGCAGCAGCCATTGCTGGACTGCTGGGGCGGCGATCAATCCCCAGCGCCACCCGCTCAACAGTAAACTCCTGCTTCATTACATGCAGAAAGGCCTGTGTAAACGCAGCACACACTGGATCAGTAAATTGTTCAACCAGACCACGAGCGCCACTGGTGCCAAACTGGATACCACTGGCCACCAGGATATTATTGGAAGTTAACAACATCAATTACCCACACCTTTCTATCTGTTTTTGATATTCCATTATAAAGCTGACTGATAAATCAGGGCGTCTATCAGGCTCGGCCGTACAAGTCTTTGAAACGTACAATATCGTCTTCTCCAAGATACGATCCGGACTGTACTTCGATCATTTCAAGCTCAATCACACCGGGGTTTTCCAGTGCATGCACCTGACCGATAGGAATATAAGTGGACTCGTTTTCTGTCACCAGATACGTTTCTTCACCATTGGTTACTTTTGCCGTACCAGATACCACAATCCAGTGCTCAGCCCGATGATGATGCATTTGGACCGATAATTTTGCACCTGGCTTAACCGTAATACATTTAACCTGGTAACGTTCGCCATTATCGACGGAATCGTATTTACCCCAGGGGCGATAGACTTCCCGGTGCTGTTCGAACTCAGAGCGCCCCTGTTGCTTGATTTGAGCCACAATTTTTTTGACTTCTTGCACCTTGTCTTTACTGGCAACCAACAAGGCATCTGGTGTATCGACCACAACCACACCATCCAGGCCCAATGTCGTCACCAGGCGAGCACCGCTATAGACAAAGCTGTTGGTGGTATCTTCCAGAATAACGTCACCGCTCCCCAGAGTGGCATTACCGTTTTCGCATTTATCAGCAATATCCCAGAGAGCAGACCAGCTACCCACATCGCTCCAACCTGCATCCAAGGGTGCAACCACAACCTGAGCCGCATCGCCATCCAAAGCCGACAGAGGCTCCATAATGGCGTAATCAATGGACTCATCCGGGCATTCCGCAAAAGATTCAGCATCGACCCGAACAAAGTCCATATCTTCTGCCGTGGCTGACATCGCTTTCACACAGGCAGCATGAATATCCGGACGGAAGCGCTCCAGTTCTTCCAGATAACGATCAGCCCGCACCATAAACATGCCACTGTTCCAGAAATAATTTCCGGCACCCAAGTACGTTTGCGCTGTTGCTGCATCTGGCTTCTCAACAAATTGCTGTACAGCCAGACAGCCACCATCAACTTCCGCTCCCGCCTGAATATAACCATATCCCGTCGCCGCTTCAGTGGGCACAATACCCAAAGTACCAAACTGGCCTGCTTTTACGGCCGGTAACAGCTGCTCTGCCGCAGACTGGAATGCCTCAATATCCTGAATCACATGGTCAGCAGCCAGAATCAGTAGTACCGGCGCATCTTCACCATCAGGCAGGTTTTTCAACACCTGCAATGCAGCCAATGCAATCGCTGGTGCCGTATTACGGCCAACAGGTTCAAGAATAATTGATGTCTTTTTACCACCCAACAGCATTTGTTCCGCCACCAGAAAACGATGCGCTTCATTACAAATCACCACAGGATCCTGATTTGACAAGCCATCCAGGCGTGCCGCTGTTTGCTGCAACATGGTTAATTGCCCACTCAGCTTCAAAAACTGCTTGGGATAGGCCGTTCGAGACAGAGGCCACAAACGAGTGCCGGAGCCACCGGCCATGATGACAGGTATCATGCTTTATATCCTTTATTCGATTCGAAGTACCACTTGGTATGGCAGTGAACATCGTCGCGCTGGAGCAAATCAGACTCGCTCAGCCATTGGTATTGGTTGTGTTGCGTTTTGGGCAAGTTCAGCGTTGTCGTCACAATCAACTCGAATGCATTCACTACATAATGAGTATCAGGCTGTACGCCAAAAACACTATCGGTATAAAAGTGTTCATACAGACCAAGGTATCGAGCTGACGTAATTTCAAAAACTTGGCCCAACTCTGCTTTCGTCAAGCGAAGAAACGCATCTGCAAGCGTTTCATTTTTTAGAATCCGCCCACCCGGGACAAACCAGAACCCCTTGGCCGGCCGGTTCAGGCGCTGGCCTAAAAGAACCTCACCGCTAATATTTCTGACTACAAAGTCGACAGAAATTAAAGGTGTATTCTCTACTATATTTTTAAAACAATCTGGGCTTAACCAATCCATCAGGCACCATCACCCATTAACCTCGGAAACTACCCTGATTATCCAGGAACCATTGATAAGTGCTCGCCAGACCATCCTTCAAATCAATATTGTAGGACCAACCCAAATTACGCAAAGTATCAACGTTCATCAACTTGCGTGGTGCGCCATCGGGTTTGCTGGCATCAAAAGTCACACGCCCTTCAAAGCCAACGACTTCAGCCATGGTCAGCGCCAGCTCTGCAATCGTACAATCCACACCGGTGCCTACATTTATGTGGGAAAGCATGGGCTGAGTGCAAGATTCATAGGTCGCCTGGTCAACATTCATCACAAAAACAGAGGCTGCAGCCATATCATCCACATGCAAGAACTCCCGCATGGGTTTACCAGAACCCCACACCGCAACTTCTTCAGCACTCTGTTCCTTGGCTTCGTGAAAACGTCGCATCAAGGCAGGAATAACATGGGAATTACTTGGGTGAAAATTATCATTTTCCCCATACAGATTGGTCGGCATGACACTGCGATAATTCCGTCCATGCTGACGGTTATACGATTCGCACAACTTGATACCGGCAATTTTAGCCACCGCATATGGCTCATTGGTCGGCTCTAGCGTGCCGGTCAACAAAGCCGACTCTGCCATTGGCTGCTCTGCCAATTTGGGATAAATACAGGATGACCCGAGGAACAACAGGTTCTGAACACCCGCCAAGTGTGCAGAATGCACAATATTGCATTCAATCATCAGGTTTTCGTAAATAAAATCTGCCGGGTAAGTATTATTGGCAACAATCCCGCCAACCTTGGCAGCCGCAAGATATACCTGATCGATGTTTTCTTTTTCAAAAAACGCCTGAACATCTGCCTGACAAAGCAGATTGAGCTGATTACGGTCTCTTGTAATCAGCTCAACGCCGGCGTCTTTCTGTAACTGTCGCACAATCGCAGAACCAACCATGCCTTTATGACCAGCAACAAAAATACGCTTCATGATACTTGCCTATTAACCTTCCAGAGAAACATTCACATCGTAACCATGAGACTTAAGCAACGCATGTTGTTTGGCTTTTTGTAAGTCGTGTTGCACCATTTCTGCACACATGGTTTCGACCGTGATTTCCGGCACCCAACCCAATTTGCTTTTGGCATTGGAAGGATCACCCAACAATGTTTCAACTTCTGCAGGACGGAAGTATTTAGGGTCAACCTGAACAATCACATCCCCTACAGCAATCCCTGGACACAAGGCTTCGTCAGCAATCGCTGCAACAATTGCTTTTTCTTCGACGCCCTCACCCTCGAAACCCAGAGTAATACCCAGCTCTTTTGCAGACAGAGTGACAAATTCACGCACAGTAATTTGAGTACCAGTAGCGATAACAAAGTCTTCAGGCTGCTCTTGTTGCAACATCATCCATTGCATCCGGACATAATCCTTGGCATGCCCCCAATCTCTCAGTGCATCCATATTGCCCAAATACAAACACTTCTCCAATCCTTGGGAAATATTAGCCAAAGCCCGGGTAATCTTGCGTGTTACAAAGGTTTCACCACGACGAGGAGATTCGTGATTAAACAATATGCCGTTACATGCATACATACCATACGACTCACGATAGTTGACCGTAATCCAATAGGCATACATTTTTGCCACAGCATAAGGTGAACGGGGATAAAAAGGCGTCGTTTCTTTTTGAGGAATTTCCTGTACCAGGCCGTATAGTTCGGATGTAGAGGCCTGATAGAAACGGGTTTTCTTTTCCAGACCCAGAAAACGGATCGCCTCCAACAAGCGCAACGTGCCCATGGCATCAACATCCGCAGTATATTCTGGCGCTTCAAATGACACGGCAACGTGAGACTGAGCACCCAGGTTGTAGACTTCGTCTGGCTGAACTTCTTTCAGGATGCGAGTTAAATTGGATGTATCAGTCAGATCACCATAGTGCATAAAGAAGCTGACATTTTCTTCGTGGCGATCCTGATAGATATGATCTACTCGTGCCGTATTAAACAAAGAAGCACGGCGCTTGATACCGTGAACTTCATACCCTTTCTCCAGTAGAAACTCAGCAAGGTAGGAACCATCCTGGCCAGTAACACCAGTGATCAAGGCAACTTTCTTGGACATTTTTTAATCCTTTCTATAGTTCAAATCAGCATTTAGCAGACAACTCAGACAGATCACTGGCAAAGCGACCCAGAATTGCATCTTTGTTTAAATTTTCTTCAGCATACACACGTGCAACAGTGTTCACACCGCTTGAACGAGCCAACTCCGAGGTTAACCCCTCACAAAAAGCCTCGATGTTTTCCGGATCTACGCATGTATAAACACCCGGAAACTCCTCAGCCAATTTACCCAGCTCAGTATGTCCTTCTGCAGTAATCACACTAAACCCGCCAGCAGACAAAATATTGGTCAATTTGGAAGGCAACACAGAATCGGCCGCACCTTTGCGTTGAATAACCAAATGTACATCTGCCATCGCAAGCATCGCAGGTACATCCTCCCAGGCTTGCAATGGCTTGAATTCCACATTATCTAACGTTCGTTCGACAACCATGGACTTCAGAGCATCAACGTAGGCCCCAGAGCCTACCAGAAAAAACTTAACATTGGGCCTTGATTGGAAACGTTCTGCAGCCTCAACAACCAACTCAAGACCTTGTTTGGCGCCAATGTTCCCTGCATACAACACAACCTGATCTTCTGGAGAAATTCCCCATGCTTTTCGTAGCGCAGTACCATCGACACCAGGGTGCACAAACGACGTATCCGACCAATTAGGGAAGAACAACAACTGCGCTGCATCAACGCCTTTTGTCTTGGCTTTATCGAGCATACTGTAGGAAATACTGGAAACCTTGTCGAACCGTCTCATCAGCCAGGATTCAATAACATACGCTACACGGCCAACCCGGCCGGAAGGACTCCCCGCCATTCCCAGGCCCAACATGGCATCGACTTCATAATCCTGAATATGTAATACGGCTTTGGCACCACGCAATTTACAAAACAGCAAGGCCATCGGTACACAAAACAGTGTTGGCTCAACCACAAAAACAACACTTGGCTTTTTATTCCACAGAGAAAATAATTTGAACGCAGAGGTAAAGGCAAAAGATGCTAAATGAATCAAGCGTTTTATAGTAGAAAGAGTCGTCGGTACATACAAAGGGCAACGATGCACGGTGACATTATTTTGTGTATTAGAGTCAAATTTTTTATTGGAAAACCCAGTATGTACTTTCCATTCAGGATAATATGGCGGTGCGGTAATCACATCGACAGAATATCCCTGAGAAGCTAACCAAGGAGCCATTTCACCATTGTATTTACCAATACCAGTTAACTCAGGAGAGTAATTCAGGCTGTAAATTACGACATTCATTCTATCGGTTTCTCCAATCCAAACCCGGAATACTCTTCCAATTTCTGATGTTTTTCTTCAATCGTTTGACAACCATTAAAAATCCGATCAACTTCCATACATTTCAAATCAACCAATGCTCGATACCATAAACCTTGCATAAAATGATAAGCAAAACCGCGTGCGCCATCCAAAAACCCAAGCTGAATAAAATAGCGATACAAAAAATACAAGACAGGGCGAACAAAGTAAGGCAATCCCATATATAAACGCTCCTTCAAAAGGCGTTTCAATTTTATCGAAGTGCTTGTACAGCTGGTAATTTCAGAGCCTGTTTCATAAAGTTCACGGAGTTTTATATCTACCATTTCACGGGTAGCATATTTATTGTGTTTATCTATAAACCAACCAACTGAATTAAGATTATCATCAGAAAATCCACCTTTCAGGACAGTCGACGTACCAGAATCCAACACAATATGTTCATCCATCCAGCGCTGCTCAACATGGGCACATCCCCGTCGAAACAGTCTCAGCATTGGCAAAGGGTAACGTCCACCATGCTTCACCCATTTCCCTAAAAAAATATGTTTTCTCTGAAAAACTGCAGCATTATTCCCAAAACCATCATTTTCGATAAATTTACGAATATTAATAACCAGGTCAGCATCAATGGTTTCATCCGCATCCAAACGTAGAACCCATTCAGTTCTTATATCACAATTATCCATTGCCCATTGAAATTGAAATGACTGATTAATGAATTTGTTTTTATAAAAATCAACATGCATGGACCTTGCAATAGCCTCTGTTCCATCAGAGGAAAAAGAATCAACAACAACTATCCTGGCCCCCAACAAGGCAACACTAGAAATACACCTTTCAATATGAACAGCTTCATTATAAGTCAATATAATTACAGTAATCATTGATCACCTCCTAAAAAAAGCTCTCAACTTTCTATTGACCTTGTTAAAAAAAAGAGAAAAAAATGAATTCCGTATTTCCATTCGACGTAACGACGCAACCTCTTTATTCATACCATTAACATAAACATCATAATCATTTTTTTCCAATGCTTCAAAAAACAACTTTCGTGATTTTATCGTAACAGTAGTCCGCAAGTCGTATATTTTCTTACGCTCATTACTAATTGAATATTCAGAAGGATTGACCCGCTTTACTGGTAGAGCTCTGCCTGAGTCTCCCTCACGCTGAAGTCTATACGACAAACCTTCTCGCCGTTGACGGAAACCACCACTTTGAGAGCTGGCGGCCTCATCATTAGATAAAGAAATGATTGATACACGCCCTTCACTAGCCGCATTTTTAAGTATTCTATTGATTTCAACGTTCCGAACGACAAGTAGGTTAGTCCCATGACTATCTGACTCAAACCTGGGCA
Organism: Oceanobacter sp. 4_MG-2023; assembly: GCF_030689165.1. Lineage (NCBI taxonomy): Bacteria > Pseudomonadati > Pseudomonadota > Gammaproteobacteria > Oceanospirillales > Oceanospirillaceae > Oceanobacter > Oceanobacter sp. 4_MG-2023. Next base: position 10,971 of record NZ_JAUYVV010000016.1, read on the forward strand.
GCCAAGCATCACCAATAGTCAAATCGGAAGTCTCCCCAACAACATCATCGCAAAACTCACAAGCTGGTAACATCAAAGCACCAGCATTAAATTTTCCACCGACAACTTCAGCAGAGTCCTTTTGATAAACTTTATTATTATAATCCGTAGCCTGGAATACGTATGCTCTCGCAGGTATATCTGGTCCTTTGGTTCGATATTGAATATGTGTCGCATTTTCGGGATTGATTCCAGCCCCCCAAGCAAGAGAATTACTCCAATTTACACTCTTCAGATGCCCACACACCAAAGCAACTGCAAAAGGGACAGCATCTGCTATTTTCTCATCTTCAATTTGCAAGCGCCGAAGAGCCTTAACCATACATGGAACCCCAATAAATGCATACCTCCCCCCCCGAGCAAGAGCCTGCTCTAATACTTGAGAGAATTCAACAACATGGTATCTGGTTTTTGAATTCTCCTGAATTTCATACAAATTATTACTTATTCCATATACATAATACGGGTCTGAAGCGCTTGACCGTTCAGACTCTTTCACATGAATGACACCATCAATAAATCCTTGCCTTAATAATTCTGCAAGAATCCACGTCCCCATTCCACCAGATGTACCTTTGGACCTGAATTTTCCTTCCTTTACATACCCCGCATATGACTGAATAGTATAACCTAATTTCTCATTATACTGAGCTTCATTAGAAAAAAGCCTTTTGCCTATTTCATTTTCATTTACACTTGGGTTAAGGCTAGGACATACTACTCCCAAACCAGCTGCAGTAAGATCTTCATACTCGCTAACACTTGTAAAATCAGGTTGGTACTCACCATATTGATTCAATTTTATTTCAATATTTGTTCCTATCGCACAAGCACCACATCCAACACAGAAGCCACCATCAACAACATCATGCAAAGCAATCAAATTATTAGTCATTTTCATTTATCCACATCAACTAATGTGCGAAATTTTATAAACTTCGCAGGGTTCCCACCAACTACTTCTCTAGTCCCGACATTTTTTAAAACAACAGCTCTAGCAGCAACTACAGAGTAATCATTCAATGTTATGCCTGGTCCTACAAATGCCTCTGCACATACCCAGCAATAATCACCAATACTTATAGGCAATGTCACCAAAGGGATTGATTTATATGCTATATCATGCGTTCCACCACATAAAAAACTCCGCTGTGAGACTGTCGTATAGTTTCCAATAGATATTTTATCCATTGTATAACAATCAACTCCTTCACCCAAAACAGAATAGCACCCCATTGTTAAATTCCATGGGGCCCATATTTTACAACTTGGTAGAACTCTACAACCAATACCAATTTTCGCACCAAAGCAGCGCAAAATAAAAAGACGCCAACCATTTAATGCCCACCTGGGGGTTAATCGAAAAAATAATAGCCAAACAAGAGACCAAATTAAACGCGCTATCTTATTTGATTTAGATAATTCATTAGAATATAACTTGCGTGGAAGTTCATCATTCATAGCCAGCCTCCACCATTTTGACTTGTTCCTCAAGAAAGTTAACACCTTTCTTTTGCATATCTACAATTAACTTCTCTGATTTTTTCCAATCTATCGGAGTAGACAACACTTTTTCTATATCACAAAATTCATTAACAATTCTTTCTTCCAACCCTGTCATTTTTAATAAATTAAATGCTCTCGCATTCATTTTCTTTTTATTTCCACGTAATGCTACATATACAAACTTCTTCTGATTCACAATAGAAAGCGCAACACCATGAAAGGAGTTAGTAACTACAATACTACTATCCTTAAGCAAACCCAACCATTGACCCGGTGAGGGATATACTGTCTCTCCCACTTCCTTCCACCGCCGATGAGGATTATTAGGACAAATAATCCTCATTTTTTCAGTTGTTTTTAAATAATTAGCTGTTTCCTTCACTCCTACTGACGAACGTAAATAATAACAAAAACAGTAATTTCCATAATTCTCAGGATATTTTTCCAGAATGGGAGTGAAATCTACAGGCAACAAAGTTGGATCAGGTACAACAGGGACCTGAATATTTGCAATTTTCTCTATAATGGCCGCCCCAGATTCCTCTCTTATTGAAACAGCATCAAGCTTGGAAATAAGATCCCCTACACTTTCCGAATGTTGATCATCTAAGACATTAGATCCAAAGCTTGGAGCATAAGCAATACGTCGTACTTTACTGCCCTGAAGAAAATCAAGAAAATATACTGAATCCACCCCATAATGAGCAGAAGGATTCCAAATCTGATCACTACCACAAACAATCATATCCGTATCACGCAATCGAGTATCTTTGAGTGCGTCTCCTATACCTTTGGCGGCATTATCATTGATTCCTAAGTATTTCAAGCGGAAATCATCCATAGAATCAGAAAAACCATCAGGAGAAATCAATTTTTGATAAACCTTGGCAACTTTCAGGAAAATCACTTTCAGAGCAGCTTTACTAAACAAATCATTTAAACCAATATTCCCTCCAGCCTCAACATACTCGGGATGGTATTCAATGAAATAAGCTTCATCTCCACGCTGGTCAAACCAACGCTTCAATGCATAAGCTTGAAAAAGCGCACCATAATTATCACTAAAATGAAATGTCAAAATACCTACTCTCACAATCCCCACCCTATTATATTTTTCCTTATCCATGTAAAATATGAGATAAAATCAGAGTTTGAAAAATTATCCAAATAAAATTTCTACAAAATCAACTCATACCACCTGAATCCAACTAATAACCACAATATTTGAACGATCACAAACCAAACTGATGACATTGGTCACTGGAAGAACCCAACTCCTCATCAATGAATTAAAACTCAACCACCTATAAAAATCTGTCTTATCAATTAATTTATCCGAATCAATTCAATTAAATTTTTTGCAGCCTGGGAAATATCAAACTTTTGCTTATAACAAGCCACGGTATTTTGTTTGATGATTTGTTTTTCATTTTCTGACAAATCCAACCAGGCTTGGAGAAGTTTTTGAGTACCTTCAAGGGTATCATCACCAACGAGGCCAGCATTCATCTCTTTAATTTCACGCCAAATATTAACTTTACTAGAAATTAAAACAGGTGTCCCAACAGCAAGGGCCTCCGCCACAGAGATACCAAAGTTTTCTTGATGTGATGGCAATATAAAAACTTCTGCAGCTTTGATCGCTCCCCACTTCATTTCGTTTTTAATCATGCCTGTCCAAGTAATACGATCTGCAATGCAATAATCATCAGCGATTTTTTCCAAATCCGCTTGCCAACCTGTCTGATCCGGACCGGCCATCACCAAATGTAAATCAGAATTTGATTTGGCAATTTTAGCAAAAGCTTGAATTAATAAATCACAACCTTTCTTTTCGTGAATACGACTTAAAAACAAAAAAATTATTTTGTTTTTCAATTCTGGATATTTAGTGTAAAAGTCATCAGACTTAGAATTTTTGGCTATTTCTGTAATTGTAGTACCATAATTCACCACACTTTCATTCACCCGATAAGGCCAAAAAGACTCACGGGCCAACAGCTTTTCTTCTTCACAAGTAAACAATACTGCTTTGGAATTTTTCAAAACAGAATACTGTGCTAAAAACCAGTATATATATTTTTTCAAATGCTTTAATGGGTAGGCATGTTTAAACCATGGATCTAACATACCATGTGGAAATACATAATAAGGAATATTTGATTTTTTTAACGCTTTATAAACCGCATAACCATGGTATTGCCATAAGCCATGCACAACTACAGAATTATATTCATGAGAATGTCTCTTGAGCCATTCAACTAATTCAGGATGATATGAAAAAATACCTTTACCTTTACCTAGTCGAATAACCTCCAAGTGATCTGTATTTCCTAAACTATCATCTTTATCATCCAAAGTTAATACAGTTGGTGAAACATTCATACTTGCATAAAAAGATGTAAGATTTCTAACACCTTGTGCAGGACCTCCACCTTCCAAACTTAAAGAGCTAATAACGTGCAATACTTTCATTTTATATTCTCATCTTCTATCGAGTAGATCTGGTTATATCCAGCCTCATACGATGCAATCATAAATTTCATTGAAAAGCGTTTGGCATTCTCAAGAGATTTATATTCTAAATTGTCTTCGGCATGTAATTGGCTAAAAATAATTTCAGCAGCCTCGTCCAGGCGTTCAGGTTCTATATATATAGCTGCATCACCTCCTACTTCTGTCATAGGTGCTCGCCCTGTTGTAATTACCTTACAACCACAGGCTTGTGCTTCAGCAATTGGCCAGCCAAAACCTTCCTGAAGAGATGGAAAAATTAATGCTTCAGCCACTGAGTAAAAGGCACGAATCTCTTCATTGGTTAAATCATTGATTTCAACAACCTGGTTTTTTATTGCAAGCGTACTTATTTTATCTTTTAAATCATCAGGCCAAGGTTTACCCGCCAAAACCAACCTATGATCACTATATTCTGGGTGTTGAATCAATTTATAATAAATCTCGACGACACCTTTACGATTTTTATACCATTGATTCCCCCCCAAGTGAAAAAAGTAGGGAGGCTTTAAATCAGGTAATCGTTTTTGAATTAATGCCCAGGCCTGATCCTGTAGCATGGGAGAATAAGGATAATTTAGTGCATTGTAGGCAATAGATGTTTTTTCTACTGGAACTTCTAATGTTTTAATTAATTCATCTTGTGTATTTTTAGATACACAAGCTACATGACTACATACCTGCAGCCCAGAAGCAATCCATTGCTGGAATATTCGCCCGGTGAACCCTGTTTTGTTTATTTTTATCAACCCCAACGCACTTTGAATAGCCATCAGGTCATGGCAAGTTACCAAAGAAGGCCTATTAACCCATTTGGCATACATTGCATTTGAATGATCGCAGATATGAACTACATCAGCCCATCGGGCTGCTTGTTTTAATTGCCAGCGGAATAGAATAAATCGATCGATATACCCTAGCCATTTATTTAAGCCATGCTCTGCCTGACTTCCTTTACATAGTATTGCTTCAGGACGAATCACTTGAACTTCATGGCCTTCTGTCAACAAGCCATCTTCAAGCATTTTGGCAAAGCGTTGCATACTCTCTTGATGACTTAACGCATAATTGGCAACAATTAAAATCTTCATTTTATTAACCCTTGCCTTCTATTTTTTTCAGTTTGCCAACAAGCTAAAGTAGAAAAACCCAACCCAAGTAAAAGCAAAACAAAGGCATGAATTGAAAGCTGACCAATAATGGTACCTGTAGGTAACTGAATAGCAATTACCAACCAAATAGACAAAGGCAAAAACTCGTTATTTTTTTTAAATATTCTCCAGGCACTTAGCAACCCGATAACAATTACCAGCCACTTGAATAGAGCTAATATTAAGCCGACACCCCCACCCTCATTTAAAACCCGGTCTATTTCATTCTCACCTAAAAGGAAGCCATTACTCGTTGCTGGCATAAAGCTTCGCGAGGCATTTGCACCAGCACCTATTCCATAGCCAAAGATAGAAAATTGATCCCAGGTTTCATCAGACCCAATATACATTCTTATAATTCTCTTACTTACATCTTCCGATGCGGCCGCATTTTCAAAGCGCTGGGTATTTGCTTCATAAGACCTCTCTAAAACAGGAAAAATCAAGACCAACAAAACAATTATTCCCACTAATCCAAACAGCATTTTTATTGGTGATATCTTAGGGATTTTATTCGCGAGTACAAGTGCCAAAAACCACATCCCAGTAAAGAAAATAGTTGTCATAATTGCACCTCGAGAACCACTGATCAAAGCACCAACAAAAAAGAGCCCAACAATAAATAGTTTCAACAAGGAGCTTAAAGAGCCTTTCAATCCACCAGACATTATCCATAAAACAACAGGTGTTACAAAAGATAAGTATATAGTGTAGCCAGCGGTGAATGAAAAAGTTCCTGTGGTACGAACAATATCTTTAGTAACAGTAAAAATATATTGATCAGCCCCCCCAGGCTGCCGGTTAATAAAGGAAGTAGGAGGTGACATAAACTGTACCAATGCCAAGGGCACCATAAATAACAAAGTCAAAGCAAAAATCTTAAAAAGATATTCAATATCTTTCCATCTGAGTGCTCTGGCACACAACAGGGCAAACCATAAATAAAGCACCCAGAATCTAAAACCAATAGCTCCTACTATCGGAGGCTGAAAGCCACTGATCATTTGAATACTCGTCCAAACAAAAACAAGGAGTGTCCAAAAAATCAGTATGGATTCGCCAATAGCACGAATATCAAAATAACGATAGAGAATACCCCAAAAAACAGCATATACAACAAGAAAATCCCGCAAACCAAGTAGAGGAATGGTTGCACTACCCCAAACCCATTTACGAATGGCACCTTCAAACAAAACAACCATAAATATCGCAATAAAAAACTTGCCAACAGGATGAAGACTGCGCCAAGTGACTGTCTTGCCGTCTGCGCTTGCAATCCTGTTCATTTTGTCACCGCTTTGACTATTTTCGACTCATAATCATGCCATTGATATGACTGCGCTAACATCATGGCTGCCTGGCCAATCTTCTTGACTTTTTCAGGGTTATCAATCAGGTCAATCAGTACATCCGCTATTGCACTGGAATCACGAATTGGCACAAGTATTCCTGTGTTTTCATCTGCTGTATCAGGCAGAGCCGTATGATTAGTTGCTATCACTACCATCCCTTGTGACATAGCTTCTGTAATTACCATACCAAAACCTTCAAATAAACTTGGAAAAACCAAGATATCATGCATTCGCATTACTTCAAGCACTTGAGAGTGGGGCATAGTACCTAGATAAGATGCACGAGGTAATATTCCTTGTACTAATTCTACAGCAGTGCCACTACCAATAAATGAAAATTCGACTTTATTATCTAAAGTATCAATCGCATCAACAAGATAAGATAAGCCTTTACGTTGACTTAATCCTCCTACATAAAGCACCTTTAATTTACCCTTGGCTTGAAACCAGTTTCGATCCAGGATTTCATTGTTAGGGCAACCATAAGGTACAACTATAATCGGAGCTAACGCCTTTGGATAATCTTCAAGTGTTTTTTTGGTAAAACTACTTGCTACTATTATTTGATCAGCCAATGCCAACTCTTCATCTTTACGAGCAAGTTTAATTTCACTGTCTTGGATTGCATTCCAGGAATTAGCCCATTCTGGCTGCAATGCATATTCTTCTTGATTTAAACGATGATGTGATCGCCAATAACCAATTGGCAATTCATAAATGCATTTTATGTTTAATTTTTTAGCGACTTTAAATGTTTCCAAAGCACCGTCTTCATAACAATAAACCGCCGATATTTCAGCAGCATGTTTTTTAAGATATTTAGACGCAAAACAGTCCGTAGCATGGTATATTTTATCGACAGAAGCAAAGCCAACTTCATGTTGAGTTAAAAATTTTAATTTTAATTTACTCCCAAGCAATCGCAGCCCCTCTCTAAAAGGTGAACCGGAAATAATAGGAGATTTTATTTCACTAAAATCACGGCGTTTTATTTCGGTTACTAGTTTGCCAGGAAGCCAATTCCATTTATTGGAATTAAAATGTAATGCTGTAATAAAAGCATACAATAAATTTTCTTCAGCCAAACCATGAGCCACAGATTTTGAATTTTGATTACCAGTTGGGTGAACCACAAGGATATATTTATTCATCAAAACTTTTACCTATCCAAGCCTCATATGGGGCATTAAATAATACTGGAGAATAATCCAAATTGTTAGTTCTATAACGGCCAGCGATAATTCTTGCAGGGTTGCCAAAAACTATTGCATAATCAGGCACATCTTCACGCACAACCGCTCCTGCTCCAACTACAGCTCCTTCTCCTATTGTAACACCAGGCAGAATAATCGCGTTTGTTGCAATCCATGCATAGTCATTAATAAATATAGGCCCACTCTTTAATGACCACTTAGGATCGGTCAATCTATGCGTTGCTGTAAGCAAAATAGCACCATCATTAATAACTACTTTTTTCCCAATACTCACTTTATCATGCAATGTTATTTCAGCTCTACCTATACTTGTTTGTTCGCAAATTGAGAGAGAACTTAAATCTCTTCCTTCAATTTTGGCTTCACCTATAATTGTTAAACGGCCAATTTTAGCCCCTTTTTTGATAAGCCTGTTTTTTTTTATAATTATTCTCATTAGTGCAGGAAAAAGAAACCCTCGCTTAGCTACTAGAATAGCTCCCCGTTTAAAGTTTTTTGGGCGCTCTCGATTTACAAACAAAAATTTAATTGTTGACATAAAATTACCTTCAAAAGCAGTCAATTTTTCAAGCTTTCTACGAGAGGTGAAATTTTTTGGAAGAATGGAATTAAAAAATCATTTTCCTTTATTAACCCACCCAGAATGAGAATTAATATCTAGAATAACATCATTTTTCTGCAACCATTTTTTCAAACTCTCTATACTAGAAGAAACAATTTCTGCTTCACCGATAGCCATCCCTGCCAAATTTACTTTATTTCCTAAATAGTAATTTATAAAACCTTTTACATATCGTTTCGAAAAACCTATTTTTCCATATATAGATTCAAGTTTAAAGTAGCTCAATATTTTTTTAATTTTAATTTTAACTTTAGAAGATTCATAAGGTTTATCTTGGCCTTTATCTTTCACCTCACCAAAATGTCGATTCCCCCCTGTTGAATCAGCAACATCCCATCCAATAGTAACAATTCGTTTAAAACCCATATGCACCAATGTATAAAAAACACTCTCGTGCATTATACCTGGTCCTAGCGGCCTATAAATTCCTGTTTTATCAAGCGTATAACAATCAAAACATTTATTGGTTGCAAGATAATATCTTGGCTTATAATTAAAGCCTTCCATTATTTTAAATCCAACATCATACTTACCAAAAACAGGGGCAGCTTTAGAGTTTCTGGTCATAACCGAAAGAGTATTTGATTGATATTCATACTTAATTAAATTAGCAGAATTAATAAAATGAATATCGCACGGTACATCTATTAAATTTAGAGTCTGTTTTATACATATCACTACAGGGTAATTATGCTTTTCTTTTTCATAAATTTCTTTCCAGCTTTCCGCTGATGGCCCAGCAGAGATAACCAGTGCAGTTTTTCCTTTAAAGGTATCTCTCAATGCATCAATAACAAATACATTGTCTGACAAATCTTTTTTTATTTTTTCAATCGTTTGTTGGTGGCTCATACTACAAAATCCTTCAGTGAAGAAACACTCTTCAAACCATTAGTTTTGCAAAACACCTCCCAATCATCGACTTCAGTCCATTGATGTAGAAAAACAAAATCGATATTTGCAAGAGATGCAGCTTGATAGTCATATTTACTATCCCCTAAAAAAAGAGCAGGGTTAGTGATGTTGTGTGCTGAAATCTCTCGCGCCAGAATAATATCTTTACTATCCGGGCTACCAAAAATTCCACCATCAAAATATTTCTCAAGATCACGGGCAGAAAAAACCTCTCTTAATTCATTCTGGTCTCCACCTGACACAACAAACCATGTTGATTTGGTTTTGGTTTTAAGCTCCGATAACCCTTCCGCTATATCACATGCCATTAGCCCATCTTTTACAGCTCGAGCAAAACGAGCTAACAGATCTTGATAAAGCGTTTCATCAAATTCTTGTTTTAAAATCTCTTTGATAAAATATTTCACTTTGGCATAACGTGAAATACCGCCGTTCTGCATATGATAATCCACAAAAGCCTGTGCTGACTCATGCCCAAAGTGTTTGGTAGCCTTGTAAAATGCTTGGCTTTTTATTTTATTCGAGTTTAAAAGCACGCCGTCACAATCAAAAACGAGTGTTTGATATTGGGTTATATCCAGTTCAGGCATTATGTAGTTCCTTTAATGCTGCTTCTACTTTGGCCACATCACCAGGTATATCTACCGCTAAACTACCGGGTCTGGTTTCAACCATTCGAATGGTTTGTCCCCATTCCATATAACGGATAATCTCGATATCTTCAGAATGCTCAAGTTTGCTCTTTCGACCAAAATCGCCATAACTCAACAGTTCTTGTCGATTAAATGCGTAGATACAAACTTGTTTGTAATACTGTGCAGGCTTGTTTTTGTCATCCTTGAACCCTGGCAGAGCCTTTCGCGACATATAAATCATGCGCTTATCTTCCGTGAATATTACCTTTGGAATATTAACATTTTCAGGATCTTCATTAGCCCCAATAACGGCATAACCATTAATTACATCATTTGGGTTGGCTTTTTTTGCATCAATTACTTTTAGAATATCTTCCGGATTAACCAAAGGCTCATCACCTTGTACGTTAATATAAATATCAGCTTCAATTTTTTGCGCAACTTCAGCAAGTCGATCTGTACCAGTCAAACAGTTTTCAGAAGTCATAACGACTTGATAGCCCATATCCTGAACAGAGGATTCAATTTTTTTATCGTCTGTTGCGATAAAGACATTTTCCATTCCAACCGTTTTTGCACTCAATTCCGCTACCCACTGGATCATAGGCTTGCCTGCTAGTTTTACGAGTGGTTTACCAGGAAAGCGACTGGATTTATACCTTGCAGGAATAACGATAATTGTTTTCATGACTCGCCCTTAAAAACCAAAAATTGATTGAGTTGGTATATCATAACGCGTAGGTGTTAGGGAGCAAAGAGGCAAACCCTTGGCTTCCAAATAAGTCTTTAATGTTTCTTCCATCTCTTTATTGCGTGGATCTTCTGCACCAAAACCATCAAACCCAACCAGATTAATTTTATTTGCTCCCCCACTGTTTGCAATGGCCAGGGCATAAGTAATTACCAATGAGTTGGGCAGAGTGCAATAATGCTTATCCAATGCAAATTTTTGAGGCATAACGTCCAATCCAAAATCCAAGACTTCTTTTGAATGCAGTGCTTGCTTAATATCCTCAGGTAACATGGAAAAAGGTGTAACCAAGGGTTGAGGCAGTGCCAGATGTTCTTGACAATCCGCAAGCAGTCTGACTGGATGACAGACTGCTCTGATATTTATCAAGGATTGATCTATACCTCTTTGTGTATTTAATGCAATTACATAAGGTTTATAAGTACTAATGTAGTTTTCAATTAATGACTGATATCTTTTTACGCTAGGACCAGCCCCAATAATCAAGACAGATTTCCCTTCTATTTCATCTCTTGGGTTCCAGCTTCCCCGTGGTTTTCCAGAATAAAAGTGGCGCGCTGATTCCAGGGTATCCAAGCTGAACTTTTTCCCACCTTCTATTTTAAGATGATCAATCACCGCAATAATATCTTCATCGCTATAGCGTGAATCTTGAAGCATTTCTTGAATATAGGTTGGGTGGATACCATATTTACCAGCAAGATAATAATAAGAATTACTACCCCAGCCAAATTCTGCTTGCATAGGTCTAAAGTATTTACGAATTACTTCAAGTAATTTGGTTGGATTACCAGCTTGATTTCTTGAATTTTCTATTGCCAATGACAAGTATTCTGTCTGGGCGTTACCGGGGCCACGCCCCATACCTGTTACTGTTGAATCAACCCATGTAACGCCATTATCAATGGCCTCCAATGTATTGGTAACCGCTTGTCCCATATTGTCGTGTGTGTGTATTCCCAAATCCCCAGTCCACCCCTCTTTGAATGCCTGTACGATTTGACTGACTTGATTTGGATTCAAACTACCCATTGAGTCGGCAAAATAAAGCACATCAATAGGATAGCCACTGGCAAGCTTGGCAAGCTCAGTAATTTCTTCCAGACTTTTTTCAGCAATTTGCATCAAGTTGAAGCCGACCAAATATCCATTGTCTTTCAACCATTTTGACACAGGTAAGCAGGCTTCAAACTCATGGACATGGCAGGCTATACGTACCAGGGAAACAAGTGAGTCTGAGCTATGATCAAACAACTTTTCCAATGAGTCTATTTGAGTTTCTTTATCTGCCAACTCTGATCCATTAACCATCACCCCGATTCTGTTTTCCAGTTTTTTGGGGATATTTAAACTGGATAAGAAAAACTCGCTACTGAATGCACAACCACCTTTGAAACTATTATTTTTTAAGGTTCTCAAACCAATTTCAACAAAATCAACATTAAGTGAGTCCATTGCTTCAAGATAATCAGTAACCAACTCTGGGGAGAAATTCCACACATTGTAGTAACCACCATCTCTGAGCGTACAGTCCAGTAATTTGATCATTTTTTTATTCCTAATTTATTTAACAGTCTGTAAGCTTTTTCTTTCGCTAATAAAGGCATTAGCTGCCAAAATTTTATAGCAATAATAAATTGTAGCAATAAAATAAAAACAACTGCCATATTGGGTACCACATTATAAGCTATCAGTAATAAACCAGTTACAGTCAAACCAACACTCAAGCTCGATAGCAAAAAATATTGCCAAGGCCACTTTAACTGTTTACTCGCCATCCATTTTTTGGCTCTCCAGACTGATAAACACATCGCCACTGTTTCAGACACTAGCAAGCCAAGGCCGGCTGACAACACCCCCAGAGCATGCGAAGAAAAATAAACCACTAGAAATAAACTTAGCAAAACAGTCAATGATATTACCAGTTGGATCTTATATAGATTATTTCCTCGAAGGATACTTTCAGAAGACTGCGCTAAAACCACCACAAGTATCGAAGATGAAAGAACAGCAAATAATACGGGATCAAATTTAATCGCCCCAGCCGTCCATATTTCAAACAAAGGCTCTACAAAAAGCTGTAGAATAACAAAACCCGGTGCAATAAAAAAACACAGCATCAGCCACAACAAGGCCAGCGTTGCCTGAATTTCCACTTGTTTTTTTTCATGCACGTAACGCATTAATTCGGGCAATATTGGTCCAACCAGTGATCCTATGCCTTGTTGAGCCACATTTGCAACCGTACGATTTGTTGCGAATTGGGCAACCGCTGTTGCACCTACAAAATTTATAATTAAAAAACGTATACCAGCCTGCCTAAACATGTCGCTAGTATATTTTACCAACACCCAGATAGAGTTTGAAAACTGCTTTAATCCCAATCTAAAACACGGTTTTGAAAGTTTTATATTTTCTTTTTTATATAAACCCAACACAATATAAATAGCTATCATATTCACAAAAAAAGTAGCAATAGCCCATCCTATTACAGCATCAATTAATCCCCCACCAAAAACAACAACAAAGACAGGTGTAATTGACACAACAAAGGCCATAATCACTTTAGACCAGGTAATAAAAGGATAATACCCCAGCAAAATAACTGGCCCCAGCAAAAATCCATAATAGTTACTAGAAACCATAAGAACCAAAACCAGTATCATTGCTGAAAGCAAAAAATCTTGTCTTAACTCCTCAGAAAGACCAAATGAGGAATCAATAATTGAATATTCAAATTGCAAATAAACAACCAGGAATACAACAAATGAGGTTAACACAACAATCGGCAATGCTGAAGATAATTGCAGACAAACCTTATCAATATTCTGTTTACCAAGCTTTAAGCTTTCATAATAAATGAAATCTCTATGAGCTCCTTGTATTAGTCCTGCGAAGCCTAAAAAAGCTAAAAAAAGTAACCAGACACCATACGTTTCAGCACCCCAATGGCTCAAAAAGATAGGAACAAAAACTATTTGACTTAACAAGCTAACACCGATACCAACCCAGTTAGCAAGACTTGCCGAAAACATTCTGCCTATTGCAGTAGAGTTTGCCACGATCAATCCATCCCAAACAAATTATGGCAATCGCCATTATTTGCGACACCACTCAAACCGTCAGTTATACAGCCAGCAATGGCGACATTTTTTTGAACTATCTTTACATAAAATAAATTGCTTTTTCTTTCTTCTATGAGAGCAGCTTTATAAATCACGATTTTAATACCTTATAGTAAAATTTTCTTCCAAAATACTCATCAACTGAAGAATAGTCATCCTCTGTCCTATCATCAACCAGTATGATTTCTATATTTGAATAGCTTTGATTAGCAACAGACTGAAGAGCTATTTTTACTAAACACCTTCTATTCTTAGTAGTAACACCCACACTTACAAGAGGCATTCCGCCTGAATCTTGATAATTTACATCATTCAATAGAAATACCTCCGAACCAAAGTATCTATTTCACGATTAAACTCCGCCAGCCGTTCTTCATAGCTCATATCAGCAATCGATTTGGCAACACCGCCTTCTGCTAATTCACGAACCATACCGGCAGCAATAGTAATATTGGAGATACGATCAATAATAACCAATGAGCCATTACCTGGAACCTGTCTGTATTCGTCCAGTGCAACGGGGGCATTTAGAAAGATGGTGACCAAGCCAACTTCGTTGAGGTTCAGTTCAGTCGCGTCGAGATGTTCCATCGTATTGACATCAACACGGTGTTGGATACTTTCAACAATACCATAAACGTTTTTAGTACCTACTTTAAACAGGTATTCCTTGCCTGTTTTCATCGGGGTTTCGTGCATCCATACCACTTCAGCCTGGTAGCTATCGCCAAATAACGGGGCTTTACCTGTGTAAATCAAGTCACCACGGGAGATGTCGATTTCATCTTCCAGTGTCAGGGTTATGGCTTCGCTTGCAATGGCCAAATCAAGGTCACCATCCGCAGTAACAATGCGATCTACTTTACTGGTCTTACCAGATGGCAAAGTAGTGATTGTGTCACCTGGATGAATTTCACCTGCTGCAATGGTACCGCAAAAACCACGGAAATCGAGATTCGGGCGGTTAACGTATTGTACAGGCAAGCGAAAACCTTCAAATTCGTCCGCTTTATTGGTTTCAATGGTTTCTAATAGCTCAACCATGGTTGGGCCAGTATACCAGTCGGTGTTAATACTGCGATCGACTACGTTGTCACCTTTTAAAGCAGACAATGGGATTGGATGAATGTTATTAAAACCCAACGATTGCGCAAATTCGGTATAGTCTTTACTGATTTGTTCATAAATGGTTTGATCAAAATTGACCAAATCCATTTTATTAATGGCTACAATGACGTTTTTAATACCCAACAAGCTGACGATATAACTATGACGGCGCGTTTGTGTCTGAATACCTTTTCGGGCATCGATCAGAATAACGGCAACATCGCAACTGGAAGCACCGGTTGCCATATTGCGCGTATATTGTTCGTGCCCTGGGCAATCGGCGATGATGAATTTGCGCTTTTCAGTAGAGAAATAACGATAGGCAACATCGATGGTGATGCCTTGCTCCCGCTCGGACTGCAGTCCATCAACCAGCAAGGCGAGGTCAAATTCACCATCAGTGGTGTTAAATTTCTGTGAATCATTTTTGATCGCAGCAAGTTGATCTTCAAAAATCAGTTTGGAATCGTGCAACATCCGTCCGATCAGAGTGGATTTGCCATCATCAACATTACCGCAGGTCAGGAAGCGTAAAATGTCTTTTTCTTCATGTTGCTTCAGGTAGCCGAGAATGTCATCGGCGATCATATCGGATGCGTGAGCCATTTTATTACCTTTTTGCATTCCAGCATTGCTGGAGTATCCACATATTAAATTTATTTCGATCAGGTCACACAGTGGCCAAACCATGAATTTATTTTTCTGCTGGCCTGTTGTGTGACGTATCAGGATAAAAGGCCTATGTTTTACCGTTCAGATAAGTTCTTATAACATCGGGGAAAGTGACTACCCTACGTTTTACTTGCAACCTTCCCTCTTCCCTCTTGCAACCCTCACCACTCACTTTCCGACGGGTGTTGTTGTGGGCAATACCCTACTGTCTGCAAGTAGGAAGAAGTAGGTTCTTTTATCTGAACGGTATGGATAGTCAGAAATATCCTTCCATTTTTTTCTTTTCCATCGAGCCGGATGAATCGTGGTCGATAGCACGCCCCTGACGCTCGGACGTAGTAGTCAGTAGCATTTCCTGAATAATTTCTGGCAGAGTGGCAGCTTCAGATTCAACGGCTCCTGTCAACGGATAACAACCCAAAGTCCGGAAACGCACCATTTTTTCTTGGACTTTTTCATCATCTTGGATCGGCATACGCTCGTCATCAACCATAATCAGCATGCCATCACGTTCCACAACCGGACGCATGGCAGCGTAGTACAAAGGTACAATCTCGATACTTTCAAGATAGATATATTGCCAGATGTCCAGCTCAGTCCAGTTAGATAGCGGAAAGACACGAATGCTTTCGCCTTTGTTGATACGGCCGTTGTAGATATTCCACAGCTCAGGACGCTGGTTTTTCGGATCCCAGCGATGGTTTTTATCCCGGAAGGAATACACTCGTTCTTTGGCACGTGACTTTTCTTCATCTCGACGCGCACCACCAAAGGCGGCATCAAAGCCGTATTTATCCAACGCCTGTTTCAGCCCTTGGGTTTTCATTACATCGGTATGTACCGAGGAACCATGAGTAAACGGGCCAATACCTTGATCTACGCCATCTTGGTTAACGTGCACAATCAGATCCATACCGACTTTGGCAGCCATGGTGTCGCGGAAGCTGATCATTTCCTTGAACTTCCAAGTGGTATCCACATGCATCAAAGGGAATGGTGGTTTGCCAGGGAAAAAAGCCTTGGAGGCCAAATGCAGCATTACAGCAGAGTCTTTACCAACGGAGTACAACATCACCGGGTTATCGAACTCGGCAGCCACTTCACGGATGATATGGATACTTTCAGCCTCAAGCTGTTTGAGGTGAGTAAGGCGTTTTTTACTGATAGTCATAATCGTCACTTTTTCGAATATGGGCTGACACTAGGCTTAAGCTTGTTCAGGTTGAGCCAGTTCGGTAAACACTGCACTCCAGCGCTTACCGGCCTCAGCACAAACAATAAAATACGGGTTAAGTAAGTCTTCTTTTTGACCGTACTGTAATTTTTTCAATGTCGGAGTTAAGACCTGCCCCCCAGCACGTTCCACAATAGCTTGCGCTGCGGCCGTATCCCACTCGCACGTTGGAGCCAGTCGCGGATAAAGATGTGCAGCACCTTCAGCAACCAGGCACAACTTCAGAGAGCTGCCCATCGAAACCAGGTTAACCTCCCCCAGTTGCTGAGAAAAGGCAGACAGCGCTTCAGCGCCGTGGCTACGAGAACCGACTACATTCCAAGATTGGCCAGCATCTGGTTCAGATGCCACACTCAGCTTAACAGCTTCTGCTGTACCATCCTGACGATAAGCGCCTAATTCATCAGCAGCGAAGTACATCCGATCCAGAGGTGGGCAATACACCACCCCCAGAACAGCTCGTCCACCTTGGATCAAGGCAATATTGACGGTAAATTCATCATTCTTCTTGATAAATTCTTTGGTGCCGTCCAGCGGGTCGACCAGCCAATACGTGTTCCATTGACTGCGTTTTTCCCAGGTTATATCTTCTTTATCAGACTCTTCTGATAGCACAGGATAGTCACTAATACTGGCCAAGCGATCGCAAATAATATGGTGCGCGGCGAGGTCGGCCTCTGTGAGCGGGCTGGAATCACTCTTTTCGTACTGTGCAAAATCAGTGTTGTAAATTTCCAGAATTGCCGCTCCAGCGGTGCGGGCAATATCGATAACCTGATTAACCAATAATGGCATCGGAACCTTCCTTTACGGGTTTGAGGTAGCCATGCTGATCGAGGTAGTCAATCACTTGTTGCGCAGCGTCTTGAATACTGATGTTGTCATTCTTGATACAAATTTCTGCAGCTTCTGGAGCTTCATAAGGAGAATCGATACCCGTAAAATCCTTGATTTCTCCGGCACGGGCCTTTTTGTACAAACCCTTGGGATCACGGGTTTCACACACATCGATGGGAGTATCGATATGAACCTCGATAAACTCACCACCTGATAACATCTGGCGAACCATTTCCCGGTTACTTTTAAACGGAGAAATAAATGCCGTCAGCACAATAAGCCCGGCATCAACCATAAGGTGCGCGACCTCTCCAACCCGTCGGATATTCTCGATGCGGTCTTCTTCACTAAAACCCAAATCGCCACATAAACGGTGGCGGACGTTATCACCATCCATCAGATACGTGTGCTGTAAACGCTCAGCCAGCATGCTTTCTACGGCCCCTGCAATCGTCGATTTTCCCGACCCACTCAGACCGGTAAACCAGAGCAAACAAGGTTGCTGCTTTTTCATATAGGAGCGAATGGATTTATCCACCGCATGGTTGTGCCACACTATATTTTCGTTTTTCACTCTGGCTCCTTGTAAAAACAGCCCATCTCTAAAATGACCAGACCACTGGTATAACACTGACAGACGTAACCGCAACAATAATGCTGAGCGGCGTTCCAAACTTAACGTAATCCATAAAACGATACCCCCCCGGCCCCATTACCATCAAGTTGGTTTGGTAACCGGTAGGAGTCATAAAACTGGCAGAAGCTGCAACCATCACTGCAATTGCAAATGGTTCATAATTGGCACCTAACACTTCGGCAGTATTTAAACATATTGGCAGCATAATGATGGCGGCTGCGTTGTTGGTCATCATTTCGGTAAGTAATACCGTCGCCAGATACACGGCAATCAAGGCACTGAGCGGCGAATCGGCAACGGCCAGCAAACCACTGGCAATATCCTTGGCCAAGCCAACTTTTTCAACCGCAGCACCCAACCCGAAAGCACAAGCAACGACTAACAAGATTGAGTAGTCGATTGACTTGCCTGCATCTTCATACGTTATACATTTCATCGCCAACATAGCGCCTGCTGCCGCTATCGAGCTAACAAGAATACTGGTCATTCCAGTGCCTGAAGCGATTAACATGACTGTAAAGATCGCCAATGCGGGCAAAGCCTTGGTTTCATCTGCCAATGGCGGTGTGCCTAACTTGCTGACCAATAAAAAATCCCGGCTATTACGATGCCGCATCAAGAAGCCTTTCTGTGCTTCTACCAGTAAAGTATCCCCTTCGCACAGAACAAGTTCGCCCAACTTACCACGCAACCGTTGGCCATGACGCGATACACTTAGCACAACAGCGCTATACCGATGACGGAAACGCGCTTCGCGGATAGTTTGGCCAATCATGGGATTGGAAGGCGATAACACAGCTTCGAACAGGCGTCGATCCGAGCTGGCACCATTCAGTTTGAAGCGCTGGTCATTAGCGAGGACCAAACCGTGAATATTGCGCAATTCAAGTACGGATTCCGGGCTACCGGCAAACACCAACCGGTCTCCGGCTTCGAGTACAGTACGCGGCCGAACAGCCGATATAATTTGTTCTTCTCTTTCTATTTCGACCAGAAAAAGCCCCGGCAAGTTACGCAAACCCGCTTCCTGGATGTTTTTACGCACCAACTCACTGCCCGGTTGAATCATCATTTCAACCAGGTATTCACGCACCTGATCAAATTGCTCAACGGAGCTTTCTCTGTCTGGTAACAGGTAACGACCAGCCAGAAAGATATAAATCAACCCCAAAATAGCAATTGGAATCCCCACCCAGGCAATTTCAAACAAGCCAAAACCTGTGTACCCCCCCTGTCGCAGCATGCCATCAACTACCAGGTTCGTGCTGGTACCGATCAGAGTACAGGTTCCTCCCAGGATCGAAGCGTAACTAACCGGGATAAGGATACTGGATAACTGAATGGAGAAGCGTTTGCTTTGGCTTTGCAATAACGTAGTGAACATGGCAACCACCGGGGTGTTATTAACCACTGCGCTCAACAGTGTTGTCACAGGCAAAACGCGAAGACTGGCAGATGTCTGATTTTTGGGGTTGCCAACCAGATAACGCCGCAACACCTGAGTTGCACCGGATTCCTTTAACCCGCCCACTACCACATATAATGCAGCGATGGTAAAAATGCCGGTGTTGGAAAAACCGACAAAGGCCTCTGCTGGCGCTAACACTCCAGCCAACAACAAAAGCATCAATGCGGCGGTAAACAGCTTTTCTGCCGAAGCGACGTTCAGAGACAGGCCGACCAGCACTACCATTAACAAACCGGCCACAAAGACAGTATCCACCAGACTGTTGCTGCTCCCCAGATCCATAGTGATTCCAGTCCGTTAATTCAGGGCTTCAAAGCCTTTTGCCTCATCCAGCACGGAGTACAAGTGCCGTAGGGAATAACCTTACTGAGCGAAGGCGCATTCTGCACGATCACAGGATAAATCGCCATGCCTTGTAAAAATTTGTAACCACGATAGCTCGCACAAATTTCACCACGGTTACCTTTTCATGATTTGCTCCATTTGTAAGGTGAATCAATGAGTAAGGTCACTGCGTGGGATGCAACACTGAGTGATAACCAGTCCACAAGTTCGCTTTTCTGTACTCTTTATATAAAACATGTGACCCAATTATCCCAAACGCAAAATCAACAAAATAAACGGGACGATGTCTCAAAATAAGCCAAATTTAGTAGGCCGTGTCATTGCGGCAACGGCAGCAACGAGAGACTCTCTTTACACACAACTCCAACCACCACCCAGCAACCACTGAACAATTCCCAACAACCACGACGCAAAACGTTGTTTGTATAAAATATAACCATTTTTAGCCAACCAGGCTTTGCAGCCACTTTGCCCTCGGGGTACAATTAACCAGATTTTATAAATTCACAGGGATTACGACCATGCGAAAAATTTTACTGGGTGCCATTATCGGCCTGAGCAGCATGTCTGCTTCTGCCGCTATCACCGACTACCTGTCTGTCATGTCTTTGGGAGATGCCTACTTGCAGGCCTCTGCAGATTGTGGTGGATCTTGCGATGCCCAGCTGGCTGCCGACTTGGCCGCTGCTGGTTACAGTGCCAGCGATATCATTGCTGCCGTTATCGCTTCTGGTGTTTCTCCAGTGTCTGTTATCCAGTCAGCAGCCTCTGCAGCTCTTGATGCTGGCATCAGTGTTAAAGATATTGTGGCAGCAGTAATACAAATTGACGGCGTTAGCGCCATTGATGCGATTGCTGGTGTTACCCAGGCTGCTGTTGCCAACAACGTGCCGGTGTCTTCTGTGATGCAGGCAGGCATTGCTGCAGGTATTCCTGCCGAGGTAATCGTTGCCGGTGTGGTCAGCAGTGGCCAGTCCAGCACGGTAGTAACAGCAGCAGCGGCTTCTGTTGGTTTCTCTTCAAGTGATATTGCAGCCGGAACGTTACTGGCGACAACAGGTACGACGACATCTGTGATCTCAGTGGCAACTGCCGATACAGACAGCGACACTACGCCTCCAGCGACAAGTCCATTCTAATCCTGTAGATTAGAAACCGGCTAGATATGGCGGGTTTATACTGATCAGTTAAAAAGCCCGGTTTTCCGGGCTTTTTTTGTTGTTTGTTGTTCCCACCGGTGATTTCTATTTCAAGGACTGGCAGTACCATGACTCGTTGGCGTGCTTATCTGCTTTTGCTATTTGTATTACCTTTGCCATTTGGTGGCTATACCGATTGGGCCTGGCCGTTATACACAGCCATTACCGGCGGTCTGCTATTGCTGGAACTTCGGTTACATACTCAGAATCTCACAACACTCCCGGTTGCATTTGTACGCAGTCGTTGGCTCTGGGTCGGTTTGTTGCTTATCCAGCTTTGGGTTGCCGCTCAAGCGCTATGGATCAGCTCTGCTCATTATGATACCTGGATGTACCTGTTCAAAGGCTTTGGTTATGCCGGCTTCTTTATGCTGACCTTGCTGCTTGTTCATTCGCAAAATCGTATCCAGCAAGCAATCTGGACGATTGTATTGGCCGCTGCTTTCCAGGCTTCGTACGGTTCACTCATGGTACTGACAGGTTGGGAATACGGCTTTTTTGAAGCCAAATGGGCATACATAGGCACCGCAACCGGTACTTTTGTCAATCGTAACCATATCGCCGGATACCTTGAAATGGCACTGGCACTGGGAATCGGCTTTTTACTGGCGCAGTCAACGGTTTATCAGGGATCGCTAAGGCAACGACTGCGGCAGGCCATACAGGTATTGCTGAGCAGCAAGGTTATCTTGCGACTGTTGCTAGCCATTATGGTGATTGCCCTGGTGATGACTCGCTCACGCATGGGTAATACAGCGTTTTTTGCCAGCATGATGATTGCCGGTGCCTTGGCTCTGGTGCTGATGCGCCATAAATCAAAATCGACCACAATCCTGTTAACCAGCCTGCTGGTTATTGATATCGCTATTGTGGGTACATTTTTTGGCGTCGACAAGGTCGCCGAGCGCTTGCAAAACTCGTCCGTCGATACCGAAAATCGCGACGAGGTAGCTCGAGACAGCTTCCTTATGTGGCAGCAACAACCATTTGGAGGTATTGGTGCCGGCAGCTTTCAGACCACATTCCCCAAATACAAGTCCCCTGACGTTGTAGACCCCAACGTCTATAACCATGCCCACAACGACTATGTTCAGTTCCTGGCGGAGTTTGGTGCTCCAACGTTTGTTGTCATGCTGGGTGTAGTGCTGGTCTCTTTATGGCGAGCAATCCGCGCGATGAGCATCCGGCGTAATGAATTACTTAAAGGTGCCGGGTTTGGCGCTACCATGGGAATCATTGCCATAGGGATACATTCTGCGGTCGACTTCAACCTGCAAATACCCGCCAATGCCTATATGTTTATGTTTTTACTGGCACTGGCTAATATTGCGCGCTGGGCAGAGCATGGCCCTCGAGCGCACTCCAGCGCTCAAAGAACCCCCAAACGCGCCAAACACCATGTCACACACGCCACAACAGAGACACCCAACCCATGAAAGTACAAGCCAGACTCTTGCGCCTTGAGACCAACCAGCAAGGACGTGATTTTGTTGTTGGTGATATCCATGGTCATGTCTCAAAACTGATGGGCCAACTTGATCAGTTGCAGTTTAACCCGGACTCAGATCGGGTGATCTGTGTTGGCGACCTGATTGATCGTGGCCCGGAATCACCTCAGGCACTGGCTTTGCTGGATCAACCCTGGTTTTATTCTGTATTGGGCAACCATGAATACCTGATGGTCTGTGCGATGAAATACAAGCACAGCGAACATCGCATGACCTGGCTGACTCACGGTGGCGACTGGATCGCCCAGACCTCCCCAAATGACTGGCCAGCCTGGTTTGAGACGATCGAACAGCTGCCTCTGGCAATCGAGGTCTCAGGAAAGTCTGGCACTCGTTACGGCATTATTCATGCTGAATATCCCTTCACCCACTGGGATGATCTGGAACAGCTGGATGCCGATGAAGCACTACGGACTATCTGGTCACGCACACAATTCCAGCAGCGTTCTGAGCACGTCATTGACGGCATTGATGTGGTTATTCATGGCCATAACATCAGTGATGGCGAGCTGCACCTGGGCAACCGGATATACATTGAACCAGGGGTTTATCAAGGTAAGGATTTTATTATCAAGGAGCTGTAAGTCCGAAGCGCTCGAAGCCACAGACTCACAGACTCACAGACCCACAGACCCACAGACCCACAGACCCACAGACCCACAGACCCACAGACACCGTACCCAGCACTCAGCCTGGAAGTGATTTGTTACGCGCTTCCGGCTGCTGTTTCATCAATACCAGCACCAGCAAAACCGCAGGAATCCCCAATGCAGCGGCGATAATAAAAAAGTCACTGTAACCCCAGCCATCAACAACCCAGCCCGAAAAGCCACTGATAAACTTGCCCGGCAAGGTCATCAGCGAACTGAACAAGGCATATTGCGTTGCGGTATAACTCTTGTTTGCCAGGCTGGAGAGGTAAGCCACGAAGGCGGTGCTGGCAATCCCTCCGCTGAGATTATCAGCACTGATGACTACTGCCAGCCAACTGAGTGGCGGGCGACTGCCATCCCAGGTCATGGCCATCACAGCAAACAACAGGTTAGTACTCGCTACCAGGATTGCACCTAGCAGCAAGGGCCGGTACATGCCCCATTTGACAACCATAACACCACAGACACCCGACCCGACCACCGTCATCACAAAACCAAAAATTTTGGCGATGCGGGCAATGTCTGATTTGCTGTACCCCATATCCAGATAAAACGGATTGGCCATCACCCCCATGGTGATATCACTCAAACGAAAAACGGCGATAAACGACAGAATCAGCAACGCAAACCAGCCATTACGCTGGAAGAACTCCAGCAACGGGCAAATCACCGCCCCCAGCAGCCAGCGCTGCCAGGCTGGACGTTGCATCAGATGCATAGGACGCCCGATCAAACGATCGATCAACTCAGCGTCCATGCGGCCACGTTGCTCTGCATCCAGGTGGTTGGGTTCGTCGCACCAAAACGTGGCGGCAATCCCCACCAGCATCAACGCTGCCATACCGATATAAGACCAGCTCCAGCTGTACCAGTCCGCCAAATACAAGGCTCCGGCTCCGGAAAACAGCAAGGCCACCCGATAGCCAAAAATATAACTGGCCGACATGGCACCCTGATACTCATCGTCAACCGCTTCAATCCGGTACGCATCCAGCGCCACATCCTGGGTCGAAGAGGCAAACGCCACCAGGAGAGCAGAGGCCGCAATCCACCATAAATCCGTATGCGGGTCGAGCAGGCTCATCCACAACAAACCGCTGGCAATCCCTGCCTGCCCAACCAGAATCCAGCTGCGTCGCTGCCCAAGCCAACGGCTCAGCAAGGGGATACTGACGCGATCCACGACCGGTGCCCAGAATACCTTGATCGAGTAGGTCATACCGATCCAGGCAAAAAAGCCGATGGTCGTGCGCTCCACTTCCGCATCCCGCAACCAGGCTGTCAGGGTCGAAAACACCAACAAAAATGGCAGCCCGGCACCAAAACCCAACAAGGCAATCGCCAGTACCGGCTTACGGGTGTAAATTTTCCGGGCATCACGCCACCAGCCGAAAAAAGACGTCGAAGTCGTGGCAGAATCCAGGCTGGATTGAACAGAAGAGTGATCCGTTACCTTACGGTCAGACATCAGTCTTTGAAATTCTTGAACGCCAGCGGCATCTCGATGGAATCGTCATTACGAAACAGCGCCATCACCGCTTGCAAATCATCTCGCGCCTTACCTTGTACCCGCACCATCTCTCCCTGAATCGATGCCTGCACTTTTAATTTGCTGTCTTTGACAATCTTGACCATTTTACGAGCCAGGTCCTTGTCGATACCCTGACGCAAGGTTGCGATCATTTTGACCTGCTTGCCTGCACCGGCCAGATCGCCATATTCCAGACAACTGACCTTGATCTTGCGCTTGATCAAAGAGCTTTCCAGCATGGGTTTCATCTGCTCGATCTGGAATTCCTCATTAGCCGTCAAGGTGACAGCAAAATCTTTTAACTCAAAGCTGGCATTAACCCCTTTAAAATCAAACCGAGTGGACAATTCCCGATTGGCCTGATCAACGGCATTCTGGGCTTCGTGTTTATCCACTTCGGAAACGACATCAAACGATGGCATTGGGCTTCTCCTGTCAATAACCTGTCAATAAATATATACAGTCATAAGCATGGCAATAAGCCGGACTGTATACCTCTGTCAGCACTGAAAAGCAAAAGTCATCCGCCCGCTCTGGCTCCAGCTCATCAAGCGACTTATAATCCTGCCATGACATTATCCATCGGCCTGCTTGGCCTGGGTGCCATTGGCACCGTCATGGCCAGCTACTGGCGTCAGCACCGTCTTTATGTGCTTGGCCGCTCACCACAATCCCCGACAATGGCCACCCCGCCGTTGGAACGTACCCTGCAATACGGGCCAGATATTCGTGCGAGTCATCCTGAATGGCCAGAGACCCTGACCCTGTCACTGCCACCATGGAACCATCAGCGGCTGGACTGGCTGATGATCACCACCAAAGCCGGTGACACCCTGGATGCCCTGTTACCTTATGCCAGCAAACTGCATCAGGTTGACCGCATTTTGCTGCTACAAAACGGTATGGGCCAGCATGAACAAGTCGCTCACTGGCTCAAAGAACAAGGGCAGAGCTGCGAGCTCTGGCACGGCATCTCCACCGACGGCGCTTACCGCCTGGAAAACAACAGCGTCATATATGCCGGACTGGGTGATGTCTGGATTGGTCTGCCTTCGGCACAGGCAAATGGATTACCGCGACAGATCACCAGCCACTTGCCTCATACCCAGGTTGTCTCGGATATTCTTACACGGCAACGACAAAAGCTGGCAATTAACGCAGTGATCAATCCCCTGACCGCCTGCTACCGCTGCCTCAATGGCGCATTAATCAGCAACCCTGAATACCGTGCGCCGTTACACTCGTTGGCCATCGAAATAGAACAGCTGTATCAACATCAAGGCTGGCCATTACCAGATCAACTGCCAGAGCGGGTAACACAGATTGCCCTATCGACGGCGGATAACCGCTCATCCAGCCTGCAAGACGTACTGGCCAACCGCCCAACCGAGCTGGATCATATTTGTGGCTATCTCTTGGCCCAGGCCAGCGCGGCAAAAATCGATTTGCCCTTAACCCGGGCATTAATGGATCAGCTTAATATCCGCAGCGGCCTCCCCACCTAGGGACGCCCTTCCCTGCTTACAGGCAAACCACAGCCACAGACGGCGCCGGACTCGACGATTTTACTTTGCAATTCTTGACGCCTGCTATTACCACCGCTACTCTGCGCCCAGAATCAGGTGCCCATGGGCTGAATCATTCAGCCTCGGGTTAAACGGGAAGACCGGTGATGTAAAAACATAAACCGGCGCTGCCCCCGCAACGGTGATCGACCCATTCAATAACAGGTTCCTGCCCATACAGGACACCAGCCACTGCCGAGCCAGCCAGCAGGCACCGGTGGGAAGGCGTTATGAACGAGCAGCATCTGCTCAGGTCGTCAGCCCGGATACCGGCCTGTTTTTATCAACCGACGTTGCGGAGGGCAGCGGGAGGGATTTGTGCCAATCGCCAATCGCCGCCCCGGCGATGTCTTCCGCCATCTTCGGAAGCAATGATTGCTTGCCTGGTCTGCTCCCCCTGCTCTTGCCGTTATATTCTGACCCGGTACTCAGGACTTCCATGACATTACGTTTGCCCTTCTGGTGTTATGCCTTTCGCAAGCCGTTGTCTTGCCACCTCCAACAGGCAAGGACACCATCATTGCTGTCGAGCCTGATGTTGAGCCTGTTATTGTCCGCGCCTGCCAGTTTTGCCGATTCGGTAACCCCGGCACACAACGATGATACAGACGATACGCCGGTCGCCGATGATGAGCTGGTTGTCTATGGCCATCAAGAACCCGCCGCAGACACCAGCTACCGACTCTACGATCAGCAAGCCCTGGCGGCTGGTTATCAGAACCTGGGGGAATTTCTAAGCCGTATCAACGGCCTGCAGGTGCAATCCCTGGGGGGGCTGGGCGACCCGGTACTGATTTCCATGCAAGGAGCTGATGCCAAACAAACCCGCTTACTGATCGATGGCGTTGACGTAACCACAGGTCAATACGGCCAGTACGATCTTAATGCCATCCCGCTGGCTTCCATTGAGCGAGTCGATGTCCTGACCAGCGGCAGCGATGCCGACGACAATGGCCTGATCAGTGATGAAGCGATCGGCGGTACCATCAACATCGTGACCCGTCGCAGCCCATCCAATACCAGCAGCAGGCCCACCCAACTATCCGCCGCGGCTGGCAGCTACGGTACGGCGACCCTGAATCTGCAACAACCGTTACGGACTCAGCCTCACAGCACTACAGATTTATTGATCGACCACCAACAAAGCGACAACAATTACCGCTACCCGGTGAGCAGCCCGGAAGACACCAGCCAACCAGCCGGACAACAACAAGCACTCAACAATGCCGCCTATCGTCGCGACCGCCTGACACTGAAACATCAGCAACCCGGCCTGTTTGCCAGCCTGTACTGGCAAGATGAATCCAAACAACTGCCACAGTATTATCGCAACTCCTCGAGTAACCGCTCCCGACTGGACAGCAAGCAACTGGGCGTACAACTGTCGGGCAACTGGGGACAAGATTTTCGTCAGCACTGGCAACTCTGGCACTCGCTGAACCGTCAGGCATTTTACGATCCAACCGCAGTATTCGGTTATGTCGACAGCAACAACCGTTATCGCTACCAACACAGCGAGGCCAAACTTGGCAGCCAGGTACAATGGCACGCCTGGGATTTGGGCAGCAGTATCAAGATAAGCCAGCAGAGCTATCGCAGCCGCTACCTGATTGACAGCGACAGCGGTGATTGTGACTCCCTCAGCAGCCGCTGCGACCAATATTCCTGGCTGCGGCAAGTACAACTGAGTGGTCGGGCACAATGGCAAAACAGCGACAGTACACGCCAGTTCAGTCTCAGTAGCAGCCACCACCAGCAAAACAGCCTGTTGCAAACCAGCGCTACCGATAGCAGCGACAGCGACAACACCCATCAGCAGCAGTCCTGGACCTCCGGGTTGGTCAGCCTGAAACAATACTGGCTCAGCGATACCGGCAACGGCCAGCTGCAACTAAGCTGGAAACAGGCACTCAGAATACCCAGTTTGTATGAACGCTTCGGCAACCGCGGCCTGACCCGGGGCAACGACGACCTTCAACCAGAGCAAAGCCAAACACTGTCGTTAAACATCAGCTGGAGCGGAGACTGGCAACAACGCCCCCAGCAGCTCAGCCTCAACCTGTTCCACCGCCAACTGGAAAACGCCATCGTCGCCGTGTATGACCCCTCAACCGGGGCTGGTCGCTATGAAAATACCAGTGATGCCACCATGGCCGGGCTGGAATGGCAGCTGCACAGTCAGCTCAACCGCCCTGTGACCGCAGCACCCGCAACAGAGAGCCTGGGGATGTGGCAATTGCAGCTGGCAGGCAGCCATTACCAAAGCCAGAGCAGCAGCGATATCGTTGGCTTTGATAACAAATACTTGCCCGGCATCTATCACCTGCGGCTGATTGCCGGATTACTCTGGCAATCCTCCATGACCACCCGGCACCACAGTATCGATCTCCATGCCGAGCTGGCTGACGACCTCTACCTCGACCGCTACAACAGCGTACCCGGGGATCAACGTCGCCTCTGGAACATCCATTACGGCTACCAATGGCCAGTGCCATCCAGACCGTCACTACTGCCGACCCACGCTGGCCTGCGGATTAACAACCTGTTTAATCACAGTTTTAACGACTTCAGTGGGCGCCCGGCTCGTGGCCGGGAATGGACACTGTACCTGAGCTACTCGCTTTGAATATTCATATCACCAGCAACCAACAAGTTTGCCAAACGACACCCAAGGAATTTTGTTATGCCTAACCGTCTGCCTGATCACCCAACAACATTATCCCGCACCTGTTTGTCCCCGTTCAGCACCGCCGGACTGCTTCTCTCTGCGACCCTGATACTGAGTGGCTGCGCCGGTGACGACGACGACGCCCAACCCATTGCAGAAGGAGCCTATGCGGTACAAACCACCGCTGCCGACTACAGCAGTGGCCATGTTGCCATCGGCAATATCACCGGCGACCGCAGCGTCCAGCAACAATTATTCAGCGACACCAACACCAACTACACCATCACCAGCGAAGCCAACTGGCTATACCGGATTGGCCAATATTACGTCGATACCATCAGCCGCTACGACGCCACCGCCAGCCTCAGCAGCCCGGAATGGACCTACACCACCAATGATGATGGCGACAGCAGCGCCAACGTCTATACCCTGGTACATCAGGACGACCAATACGGCTGGCTGATGCGCTACGGCGCGGAAACAGCCTGGAAAGTCGACACCACCGCCAGCAGCGAAGACGACTTCAAGGTCGATACCATCGACTTGTCCGATTACAGCGTCAGCGGTTACAGCACCACACCGGGGATGGTCGATGCCGCCATCGACAACAACCAACTGTTTGTTCTGACCCAGCGTTATGGCTATGACGGCAACAACACCGCCTACGTCGTGGTGTACGACCTCGACACCCTTATTGAAATTGATACCGACACCAGCACCGATGGCCTGAAAGGCATTCCTCTGACCGTGACCAACCCCACCAGCATGGAACTGCTTAATGGCCAGCTGTATATCGCTGCCCGTGGTGACTACGACGACAATAGCGGCGGCGTCGATGTCATCGATACCACCACCTATGCGATCAGCAATATCATCGATGGCACCACCTTCGCCGATTTGAACGACACCAGCGCCTCACCGGCACAGTACTACCATGTCAAAGACATCACCGTTGTCAGCGAAGACAAGGCCTACGTCAATATCAATGTTGAAGCCGGATGGAGCACTGTTGCCAGCTACCTGTATGAAATCAGCCCCAACAGCAGCAGCGACCCGGTTACCATTGATATCAACAGCCTGATGGCCAGCAACGTCAGCGACCCGGAAGACAGCTATACCCTCGGCGATATCACCCTGGATGAAAACCAGCGCCTGTGGGTCGGTATCACCAACGCTACCCAGCCTGGCCTGCTGGTGCTGGATACCGACACCAACAGTGTCAACGGTGACTTTATCAACCTCGATCTGGTGCCTGCCTCAATCACTTTCCTGACGGATGAAGTGTCCGAGTAATACCTTTTGTCTGAGCCGTGGGGGCCGGCGCTGCCCGTACCCCACATCCCCCACATCCCCCACTCTCCAAAACCCCCAAAACCCCCAAAACCCCAGCCATATCCATCCGTGCCTGCTATCTGCACCCTTTTCTCCCTGGTGACCTGCTCCGTCCGTGCCCAAACCGGCCCTGTCCGTATCCTTTGACGGTATCCATCAGGCCCACACATCAAGACCACAAAAGTCACTACCGCCAATATGGCCAGATATATCTGACAACCACATACCCGAGTGACAATATTTGTCACATTGTACTCAACTGGATACCCCGTTTTTCTGCAAGGCAGGCGATTCAATCAACGCCCACCGATGGTTTAGCGAACCAGGTCACATAAACCTGTTTATTTTAGCCAAAATATACTTGGCACGATATTAGCTTGATATTCTATGTATGCGTATCCAGTGATAGACGCACAGAAGCCAGTGGCTTGAGTCCGGGAAGACCCCCTCTTCAATTTCCCGAACTCACCAAGTGCTTCGACAACGAAGTGTTGGGATGTTTTGGGATGTTTCCCATGGCAAAACCCCTCATAATAGTCATCGCATAACACGTGTAATATTGCACAACCCTAAAATTTTGAGAGTGGAGACTTCCATGAAAACGATGCAAAAAGGTTTTACCCTGATTGAATTGATGATCGTAATTGCGATCATCGGTATTTTGGCCGCTGTGGCGATTCCTCAGTATCAGGATTATATCCTGCGTACTGAAGCCACCAACTCCCTGTCGGCTGCACGCCCATTACAGTTGTCAGTTAGTGAATACGCCGCACGTTACTCTGCATTGCCAGCAGCTTGTACAAACCTGAATGCCTACACCGGTGTCTCTTGTACTAAAGCAGATCACGCTGCTGGCAACGTAGCGTCTATCGATGTAGGTGCCTCTGGCGTACTGACCATTACTTTTGATACAGCAACCAATGGTGTTCCAGCCGATATCGCAGGAACAGCTTACACCCTGACCCCTACCCGTAGTTCTACCAACGGTTCTGTTACCTGGGCTTCTGCTGCCGCTGCAACAAGCGGTATCGACGCCAAATACCTGCCACGTGTGAACTAAAACACCTGAGCAGTCAAAGGCCCGCTTCGGCGGGCTTTTTTATAGGCTACGCTTGAGTTTATGAGACTTTCATCACACGTAAACCCTCTATCAACGTCAGGAATTTATATGAAAACAATCGCCGCTGGTTTTACCCTGATTGAGTTGATGATTGTTATCGCGATTATTGGCATTCTCGCCGCAGTCGCCATCCCCCAATACAACGAATATATCCTGCGCACCGAAACCACTCGCTCCCTGCATGTGCTGCGGCCATTACAATTACAAGTCACCGAATACGCCTCCCGTTTTTCGGCCCTGCCCACCACCGCCGCGGCGCTCACCACGCACTTTGGTATCTCCGATGTGCCAAAAGACCACGGTGCCAGCAATGTGGAATCCGTTACAATCGGTGCCAACGGTCTGCTCACCGCCCAATTTGGTTCGGTTGCCGATGGTGTTCCCGTTGATATTGCGGGCAAGACCTATTCCATCAAGCCAGACCGGAGTTCTGCAGGCCAAATCAGCTGGTCAGCCATTGCCGGTACGCTGGAATATAGATATCTGCCACGAATGAATTAAAACTGTTTACCAGTCGTTGTCTTTCATATCCTGATACTGGTACAGAACGTATGGCTTTGATATGTTGCAACAAGGTTTTTTAAAGAGTATCAATGACATGGCCGTTCTGACTGGCATTTCGAAACGACTGGTTGAACACAACCTGCTCTCACGAGAACAAGCAGAAGAATTGCTGCTTGATGCTCGCGAGAAGAAGACCGGTTTTATCGCCACCGTCGCGGATTCGGGCAAGCTCTCTACCTCAATACTGGCCACGGTGACCGCAGAAGAATTTGGCTTGCCGGTTATGTCTCTGGATGCTTACGACCTGGAAGTGATGCCACAGGAACTGCTGAGCGGCGAACTGATAGCCAAATACCGTGTTATCCCGTTAATGGTCAGAGGCACGCGCCTGTTTGTTGCCCAGAGTGACCCCTCTCAAATCCAGGCCATCGATGAGATCAAGTTCAGCACCGGCATGACGGTTGAACCTGTGATTGTTGAGCATGATGTATTACACCGCCTGATTGAAAAAATCGCCGCAGCCAACGACTCCAGTATGGGCGATCTTGATGCTGAACTGGATGACGTCGATCTGGAAGACCCGGACGCTGCCGACAAGGCCCAGGAAACGGCGACATCCTCTGGAGAAGACGACGCCCCGATCGTGCGTTTTGTAAACAAAATGCTGCTCGATGCCATCAAGATGGGCTCGTCCGATATTCACTTTGAACCCTATGAAAAACGCTATCGGGTACGTTACCGCACCGATGGCATATTACACGAAGTCGCCAGTCCACCAGTCACGCTGACCGGCAAGATTGCTGCCCGGCTCAAGGTGATGTCACAGATGGATATTTCCGAGCGACGGGTTCCCCAGGATGGCCGTATCAAGATGCGGCTTTCCAAAAGCAAGGCCATTGATTTCCGCGTTAATACGCTGCCGACCCTGTTTGGCGAAAAAATCGTGTTACGGATTCTCGACCCCTCGTCAGCCCAGCTGGGTATCGATATGCTGGGTTATGAGCCGTTACAGAAAGAGCTGTATATGCACGCCCTGTCGAAACCCCAGGGGATGATTCTGGTGACAGGCCCCACCGGCTCCGGCAAAACCGTATCACTGTATACCGGCCTGAATATCCTTAACGTTGAAGGCACCAATATTTCAACCGCGGAAGACCCTGCCGAAATCAACCTGGAAGGGGTTAACCAATGTAACGTCAGTGCCAAGGTCGGCCTCGACTTTGCTGCCGCGTTACGCTCTTTCTTGCGTCAGGACCCGGATGTCATCATGGTAGGGGAAATCCGGGACCTGGAAACTGCCCAGATCGCTATCAAGGCAGCACAGACCGGTCACCTGGTGTTATCAACCCTGCACACCAACAATGCCCCGGAAACCATCACCCGTCTGGCCAATATGGGGGTGCCATCGTTCAATATTGCCACCTCGGTCTCCCTGATTATTGCCCAGCGGTTGGCACGACGGCTATGCAAGTCCTGTAAGATACCAGCCGATATCCCCAGGGAAGCCCTGCTTGAAACCGGCTTTACCGAAGAAATGCTCGAAAACGCAGAAATTTATCAGCCCGTTGGCTGTGATCAATGCAAGCACGGCTATAAAGGTCGTGTCGGAATTTACGAAGTGGTTAAAATAACCGATGCCTTGTCTCGTATTATCATGGAGGGAGGCAACTCGATTGAAATTGCTGATGTTGCCCGCCAGGAAGGCTTTAACGACTTACGCACATCTGCCCTACAAAAGGTCGCCCAAGGTGTTACTAGCCTTGAAGAAGCCAATCGAGTGACAACAGACTAACCAGCGGCTGCTATCTTTGGTAGCCAAATGATTTTGCAGAGGCGTTCCAGCAGTTATGGCCAAGCAAGCAAAGAGTATTGATTTTGTCTGGGAAGGCGTCAACAAACGCGGCCAGAAAATAAATGGTTCCCTGTCCGGCCAGAATCTGGCCGTGGTCAAGGCCCAGCTGCGCAAGCAGGGTATTCAGCCCGGCAAGGTCAAGCGCGCACCCCAACCGTTATTTGGCCTCGGTGGCGGTGCTGCCAAAGGCAAAAAAATCAAAACAGCTGACATCAGCTTTTTTACCCGCCAAATGGCCACCATGATCAAGGCCGGGGTACCACTGGTACAGTCGTTCGAGATTGTCTCCGATGGGGTCGATAACCCCAATATGAAAGACCTGATCCTGAAGCTGCGTGATACCGTATCCGCCGGTAATGATTTTGCCTCGGCACTGAAAGAGCATCCCCAGTATTTTGATGAGCTGACCTGCAACCTGGTGGAATCCGGTGAGCAATCCGGTGCGCTGGAAACCATGCTCGACAAGGTGGCTATCTACAAAGAGAAATCCGAAGCACTGAAGTCCAAAATCAAAAAAGCCATGGGGTATCCCGTTACGGTGGTAGTGATTGCGGCTATTGTTACCGCGATTCTGCTGATCAAGGTGGTGCCAACCTTTGATGCCATGTTTAAAAACTTCGGCGCTGAGTTACCGGCTCCCACCCAGTTTGTCGTCTTTTTGTCTGAGGTTATGCAAGCCTATTGGCTGTACACCCTGGGGGTGATTATGGCTCTGGTTACCGCATTCAAGCATATGATGAGAACCTCCCAGACGTTCCGCGACCAGATGGATTATCTGACTCTGAAACTACCTGTCTTTGGCGATATCATGCACAAGGCCGCAGTGGCTCGTTTTGCCCGGGTATTATCAACCACCTTTGCCGCCGGTGTACCACTGGTTGAGGCACTGGAATCCGTTGCCGGTGCCGTGGGTAACAAACTCTACCGGGATGCGGTACTGGAAGTGCGCCAGGAAGTGGCTACCGGCCAGCAAATGCACTTTGCCATGCGTTCTACCGGTGTATTCCCGAATATGGTGGTACAGATGACCAGTATCGGTGAAGAATCCGGTGCCCTGGATGCCATGCTGGATAAAGCTGCCGAATATTATGAAACCGAGGTGGATGAGTCGGTCGATGGCCTGACCGCCATGATGGAGCCGATGATTATGGCATTCCTCGGGGTGGTTATTGGTGGTTTGATTATCGCCATGTACTTGCCGATTTTCCAAATGGGATCGGTCATGTAACCATGGAAAATCTATCACAACTGTTTGCCCTGATCGGCAGTCACTGGCTGCTGCAGGTTCTGTTTATTGGTGTGCTGGGGTTATTACTCGGCAGTTTTATGAATGTGGTTATTCTGCGCTTGCCAATCATGATGTTCCGGGCCTGGAAGCTGGAATGCCAGGATATCGACCAGCTGCCAGCTCACCCGGCACTGGATGATCTGGACAAACCGTATAACCTGGTAACGCCTCATTCCCATTGCCCCAAGTGCCAAACCCCCGTCAAGGCCTGGCAGAATATTCCGCTCCTCAGCTTTTTCCTGTTAAAGGGCCGCTGCGCTGGCTGTGCCAACCCGATTGGCTGGCGCTACCCCATCGTTGAACTGGTCACTGCGCTATTCAGCCTGACGCTGATCATCGCCTTTCCCTGGGGCTGGCAGCTGGCCGCCATGCTGGTGTTTACCTGGCTGCTGATTACCATGTCGGTAATTGATATTGATCATCAGATCCTGCCCGATACGCTGACACTGGGATTACTCTGGCTGGGCTTGCTGGTGAATACCCAGGGGCTGTTTACCGATCTGAACTCTGCGGTATGGGGAGCTGCCATTGGTTATCTCAGCCTCTGGTCGGTGTTCTGGCTGTTCAAGCTGGTCACCGGCAAAGAAGGCATGGGTTTTGGTGATTTCAAACTACTGGCAGCACTGGGAGCCTGGTTGGGTTACCAAAGTATCCTGCTGATTATTTTACTGTCGTCCGCCGTGGGCGCAGTGGTTGGCATTGCCGGGGTGATTATTCTTGGCCGCGACAAAAACCTGCCTATCCCGTTTGGCCCCTATCTGGCCATGGCTGGCTGGATTGCGGCCTTGTGGGGGAATGACCTGATTCATTGGTACCTGGGCGGTATGCACTGATTCCCGATGAAACGACAGACAGGAGCCATGCCATTGAACTGGGTATTGGGCATTACGGGTGGTATCGGTTGTGGCAAAACCGCCGCTTCGGACTATCTTGCCAATAAAGGCATCCATGTGGTTGATTCTGACCAGGTCGCCCGTCAGGTTGTTGAACCCGGCCAACCGGCCTGGCAGGCGATTGTGGCGCACTTTGGTGACGAGGTACTGCAGCCCGACCAGCAACTGAATCGCGCCTGGTTACGCAGCCGGATCTTCGAACATCCACAAGAGCGCCACTGGCTGGAGCAACAGACTCACCCCGTCATACGCCAGCACACGCTGCAACAACTGGCGCAGGCGGCGGGGCCGTATGCCGTTCTGGCATCACCCTTGTTATTCGAGAGTGGCCAGCAGGCGCTGGTGCATCGTACCTTGGTGATTGACCTGCCAGAATCCCTGCAGCTGCAACGCGCCAGCCAGCGTGATGACAATTCCGAAGAACAGATCCGCCGTATCATCAAAGCGCAGATCAGCCGGAATGAGCGATTACAACGGGCGGATGACATTATCGATAATTCTGGCCCGCTGACAGACCTGCAGCAGCAACTCGACCAGCTGCATCAAGGCTATCTGTCGTTTGCGTCTTCGGTACGACCCTCTTAAACATCACAGGACAACGACCATTGATTCGCCAGACGAGGCATCCAGCATGAGCAATTCCCCCACCGCCACACCGACCACCAGCCATTCTGCCGCCAACGATGCCGTGCTGGCGGTTGAATGTCCGACCTGCCAGAAATCCGTTCCCTGGACAGCCGCCAGCCGATTCCGGCCATTTTGTTGTGAGCGGTGCCAGCTGATTGACCTGGGAGAGTGGGCCAGTGAATCCCATCGGATTCCCGGCAGTCAGGATGAGAATGATTTGATGTCGGACGACTTGTATTAATACACCGCAGTGAATCACGGCCTGCAGACGAAGCGCTGGCCAGGCAGAACCCAGCCAGCATTGGTCTGGCGCTGTTATTGACGCATATCCACCAACTTGGCGCTGATGTTTTGGCAACCTGTATGCTCAAAACACAGCGTCAACGGTAACGACCCTCCAATAGCGGCAGGCAAGGGTTGTTTCAGCCCAAACAACATCAGATGCAAACCACCGGGTTTCAGGGTAACCACACGTCCAGCAGGAATATCCAACCCATTAATCTGACGCATTTTCATCACCCCGTCTTCATGGATGTGTGTGTGTATTTCGATATGGTCAGTCCAGCTGGATTTGGCACTCACCAAACGATCCGGCTTGGCACTCTTGTTGGTCAACGTCATGAACGCGGCGCTCATGGTTCGTCCTGGAATGGGTGCGCGTACCGTGGCATGACTGATGTCCAGCTTGCCACCGGCGCTATGCTCCACGCTTTCCATACCCTTCATATGACTCATATCATGGCCCTTGTCGTCGTGCTTGCCATCCGCCTGTACAGTCAGACTGGTGGCAGCCAATACCAGTGCCAGACTGGCCCAGCGCAGCGAATTGACGCCGCGTTGGGCGATAGAAAGAGGCTGGCTGTGAGTCGATAACGGGCGCACCTGGCGGCAACGAATCATAACGGTATCCTTGGTTGTCTTTATTGATAAGCTGGCGAGTATAACAAGCAAACCAAGGGCTGCTGGTGACCGCCATCACGGCATACAGCGACAAAATGTCACAGGCTGAAGTCAGCCTCACCGGTACAGCGTGATGCCGCCCCGGCCTTGCCGCTCCACTGGACGCTTGTGGATATTTTCGGCACACTCCGCGCTTTGCCGTGAGTCCGGGTTAACGTATTTCCTGATGACTCCCCGGCCCAGCATCGGAGACAGATCATGAGTCAATGGGTTCAACTGCGCATTCAAGCCAAGGCAGCACAAGTAGAAGCCTGTGAAAACGCCCTGCTGGCTCTGGGAGCCTTGTCAGTGACTCTGCAAGACAATGCCGACCAACCGATTCTGGAGCCTGAACTGGGCACGACGCCGATATGGGACGACACCCAGATTATCGGTCTGTTTGATGCCGAGACCCATACCGATGCTGTAGTGGAACAATTTCCGCTGATGTTTGCTGCAGAAGGCGGCAGTGGCCCGGTTGACTTGTTGTGGGAGCAGGTCGAAGACAAGGACTGGGTCCGAGCCTGGATGGATACTTATAAACCCATGCAATTTGGCCCACGACTGTGGGTCTGTCCAAGCTGGTGCAAGCCACCCCAGCCAGATGCTGTTAATCTGATGCTCGACCCCGGCCTTGCCTTCGGCACCGGCACCCACCCAACCACCGCCCTGTGCTTGCGCTATCTGGATGAACAGATCCAGGGGAATGAACTGGTGGTCGACTTTGGTTGTGGCAGCGGCATTCTGGGTATGGCGGCACTCCTGCTGGGAGCCAGTTCGATGGTGGGTATCGATATCGACCCCCAGGCACTGACCGCTACCCGCGACAACGCCCAACGTAATGATATAGCGCCAGAGCGCTTTGAGGTGTACTTGCCACCGCAAGCACCTGCGGTTCAGGCAGATGTCACCGTGGCCAATATTCTGGCCGGGCCATTAAACGAACTGGCACCGGTTCTGGCCCAATTAACACGCGCCGGTGGTAAATTAGCGCTGTCCGGCCTGCTCTCACAGCAGGCAGACGAGGTTATTCAGCGTTATAACGAGTGGTTTGTGATGGATACACCAAAGCAACAAGAAGATTGGGTTATTATCTCTGGCACCCGTCGCCAGGGATAGGCCGCCGCTTGCTGAGTCCGTTTGGCAGTGCCGACCAGGAGCACGGAGCTCACGCGCCCATCCGATCGCCTGCCTTGTAGCAGCCACTTGATACACACCATAGGGTATCAAGTGGCCAAAGCATCCCGGCATTCGCCATTGGCGCATTTACTGTTTTGAACAACCGGAATAACCCTGAGGATTCATCATGGCCACGCATGTGACTCGCTGCCCACATTGCCAAACCAGTTTTCGCGTCCGCGACGAACACCTCACGATCGCCAAAGGCAATGTCCGCTGTGGCTCTTGCCTGCAGATTTTCAATG
Source organism: Oceanobacter sp. 4_MG-2023 (assembly GCF_030689165.1). Classification (NCBI taxonomy): domain Bacteria; kingdom Pseudomonadati; phylum Pseudomonadota; class Gammaproteobacteria; order Oceanospirillales; family Oceanospirillaceae; genus Oceanobacter; species Oceanobacter sp. 4_MG-2023. Next base: position 50,198 of record NZ_JAUYVV010000016.1, read on the forward strand.
CCCTGAACCATCTGGTCAGCCCGACCGATGAAGACGCTCTCAAATCAACCAAACCCAACACCGGCACACCCAACGTATCAGCCCCCAAAGCAGCAGCAACCAACACCGCCAGACCACGGACTGACCAGACCATCGCCGGAGCGGCAGCGGCTGCCGCGATGGCAGCGGCCGCCGCCAAACCCGGTAAAGACAGACCGAGCACACCCAAAGCGACAGTCACTCCTTCTGGTGACACCTCATCCACCCCTGCGGCTACTCCGACACCCGCAGCCAGTGACACCGATGCATTGGGTTCCATCAACCTCGAGTCCCAGCAAGAAGTCTCCACCGACGAATTGCTCGACAGCCTGTTTGGCAGCGCCAGTAATGACCAGGAAAACCAGGACGACGGTCTGGAATTTCTTGATACCGATAGGCTCGACGGTTTCGACGACTCAATCACTCTGGAAAGTCAAAGCCATGCACAACCCAGCCATCAACCGGATGAGCAACACAACAGCCAGCCTGAGAACGAACAGCCAGACGACGACGATGACGATGACCTGCTGATCCACGACGACATGGATCAACCGGATGATAACGACGCTATTGCCGATGACCCCTTTGCTGATCTTGGTCTGCGGGAACCCGAATACCTCGACCGTCCGGCACCCAGCTCCAGTCTTGATATTGACGACTCGCTGATCGATCTCGATATCATGGGCACCTCCCCGCTGAGCTACGATGTCAGCCTGCAAGAAGAAATCGAAGAAGAAGACGATACTGATGAGGACGATGACGAAGCCTGGGCCAGAGCGTTACTGAGTGACGACGACAACAGCGAGCCACCAGCAGAAATTACTCGCGAACTGGGTTTGTCTGACACCAGCAAGGCAGCGCCACGTCAACGTCCCCCAGCGCCCAACGTGGCAGCGGCTGCGGCTGCCACTACAACCACCGCCAGCAGCACGCTCAACCAGAGCAAACCGGCCATCAGCTTTGAACTGGCCCCGGTACAGCCCGCGGACTCAAACGACCATGACACGCCCGGAAACAGCTTGCCACCCGGTTTCGGACAACCGTCACGCCATCAGGAATTGGCTGGCAATATCCATGCAACACCCTTACAGCTCGATACCGACAAGCAAAAACGGGCAGAAACCGGCTGGCTGATTGCCGCCATGGTGTTACTGGTACTGCTGGCTGGGCAAGTGCTGTATTTCAACTTTGACCAGTGGTCAAGAAGCCCTGGCACACGCCCTCTGTATCAAACCATCTGTTCCGTACTTGGCTGTCAGTTACCCCATGTTCAGGATGTCCGCACCATGTCGACCCGCAACCTGGTGGTACGTACTCACCCGACCATTGCCAACGCCCTGATTGTCGATACTCTGCTGCTGAACAACTCGGAATTTGAGCAGCCGTTCCCGGATCTGGTACTGATTTTCCGCGACCTGAATGAAAACGTTATTGCCAGTCGCCAATTCACCCCCGCCGAATATCTGGCCGGAGAGGTAGCAGGGCAACACAGCATGCCCGGCAGAACACCAGTACATATTGCCCTGGAGATTCTTGACCCTGGTCAAAATGCCGTCAGCTACGCGGTACAACTGGTAGACAATCAGTAATTCCGGAATAACCACAGGCTGTAAGAAAAATGCCATATTTGTTGGCAAAGTGGCCTTTATTCAACGGATTCATCCGAGTATGATAGCGCCACTTTTTTCCGCACACTTTTTGATCAGTCCATAGCTATCCATGCCCACAATTGGTAAATACACGCTAACCAGCCCCGCCGTGCTGGCACCGATGGCGGGGGTCACTGACCTTCCGTTTCGACGCCTGTGTCGACGTCTCGGAGCTGGCCTGGTAGTTGGTGAAATGATCGCCGCCAACCCCGACCTGCGCGCGACCCGCAAGTCGCGACAGCGGCTCGATCACAGTGGCGAACCCGAGCCGATTGCTATCCAGATTGCCGGGGGAGACCCCGAATCGCTGGCAGAAGGTGCGCGTTATGCTGTGGCCCAAGGGGCTCATATTGTCGATATCAATATGGGCTGCCCGGCCAAAAAGGTGTGTAACAAGGCCGCCGGTTCAGCGCTGATGAAAGACGAAGGTCTGGTGCGTGAAATTCTACAAGCCGTTGTTGCTGCCGTCGACGTACCCGTCACGCTGAAAATGCGGACGGGCTGGGCACCCGAACACCGTAATGCCGACGTCATTGCCAGCATGGCAGAAGCACTCGGCATTCAGTCTCTGGCCGTTCATGGCCGCACCCGGGCCTGCGGCTACAAGAATACCGTTGAGTACGACACCATACGGGCAGTCAAGCAATCAGTATCGATTCCGGTATTTGCCAATGGTGATATCACCACACCGCAAAAAGCGGTTGAGGTCATGCATTATACCGGTGCCGACGGTGTGTTGATTGGTCGCGCCGCCCAGGGAAACCCCTGGATCTTTCAGCAGATCAATCAGTTTCTGGCCACCGGAGCCGAACCGGAAGCACCACCGCCAAACGAAATTTATCAAACCTTGCAAGCCCACCTGCAAGCCCTGTACGCCTTTTATGGCGATTATCTCGGGCTGCGTATCGCTCGCAAGCATGTTGGCTGGTATATCGCCAGACAACCCGGTAGCGAAGACTTTCGCCGCCAGTTCAACCAATTGGATTCCATTGACGAACAAGGACACGCCGTTCGTCAGTTTTTCCTGGGGATCAGGAACTCGAGGGAGATTGCCGCATGAATACCCAAGCCTATATCAAGAAGGTTGATACAGTGACCGAACCAGCAGAACAGCACATCCGACTGGAAACGCCAATGGCGTCCAACCAGACCCTGCGCGACAGTGTCGAACAGGCGTTACAGAACTATTTCGATCAACTGGATGGCCAGGATGTTGCCGGGATTTACGACATGGTCTTGTCAGAAGTAGAAGTTCCATTACTCGAAACGGTAATGAAATATACCCGCGACAACCAAACCAAGGCATCCGTTGTGCTCGGTCTGAACCGTGGCACACTGCGTAAAAAACTCAAGCAGTACGGCATGCTTTAACCGGCATACAAACAGATCATAGCGGCTGCAAGGCCGCTTTTTGTTTTTCAGATATCGAATAATGTTAGCCAACTTGTTGCCAGGAATACTATGAGCCACAGCACTCCGACCGCTCCGTCACAGTCAGGCAGTACGCCTGTTCGCCGCGCCCTGATCAGCGTTTCCGATAAAACCGGTATTGTTGAATTTGCCCAGTCTCTGGTTGAGCTGGGAGTAGAGATTCTCTCCACCGGTGGTACCTACAAACTGCTGTGTGATAACCAGGTAGCCGCAGTAGAAGTCTCCGATTACACCGGTTTCCCTGAAATGATGGACGGTCGCGTCAAGACCCTGCACCCCAAGGTACACGGCGGTATTCTCGGCCGTCGGGGACAGGACGATGCGGTAATGGCAGAGCATGGCATCAACACCATCGATATGGTGGTTGTCAATCTGTACCCGTTTGCCGCAACCGTCGCCCGCCCGGATTGCGACTTGCCACTGGCCATTGAAAACATCGATATCGGTGGCCCGACCATGGTGCGCTCTGCCGCCAAGAACCACGCTCACGTCGCGATTCTGGTGAATAGCAGCGATTACAGCAGTGTCCTCGACGAACTCAAGTCCGGTGGTCTGAGCTACAAGACCCGCTTCAGCCTGGCATTAAAAGCCTTCGAACATACCGCGGATTACGACGGCATGATCGCCAACTACCTCGGCACCATCGACCAGTCGGCAGATGAACTCAGCGTCGATACACGGCTGGACTTCCCGCAAACGTTCAACAGCCAGTTTATCAAGGCGCAAGACATGCGCTATGGCGAGAACCCGCATCAGCAAGCCGCTTTTTATGTGGAAGCCGATCCCCAGGAAGCCTCTATCGCCACCGCCAAACAGATACAGGGCAAAGCGCTGTCGTACAACAATGTGGCCGATACCGATGCCGCTCTGGAATGCGTCAAGTCGTTCACCAAGCCGGCCTGTGTCATCGTCAAGCACGCCAACCCTTGTGGTGTCGCCGTGGTACCGGAAGCCGATGGTGGCATCCGCAAAGCCTACGATCTGGCCTTTGCCACGGACACCGAGTCCGCGTTTGGCGGCATTATCGCCTTTAACCGTGAACTGGATGCCGACACCGCAACCGCTATTGTCGAGCGTCAGTTTGTTGAGGTGATTATTGCTCCTGCGGTCACTGATGCTGCCGCAGCCGTCATCGAAGCCAAGAAAAACGTACGCTTGCTGGTTTGTGGCCAATGGCCTGCCGAACGTGCCCCGGCACTCGATTTCAAACGGGTGAACGGTGGTTTGTTGGTACAGGAACGCGACCACGGCATGATCCGCTCTGACGACCTGCAAGTCGTTACCCAGCGGGCACCGACCGAAGCAGAAATCAACGATCTGGTATTTGCCTGGAAAGTGGCCAAGTTTGTTAAATCCAACGCCATTGTTTACGCCAAACAGCGTCAAACCGTTGGGGTCGGTGCCGGTCAGATGAGCCGTGTGAACTCTGCCCGGATTGCTGCGATCAAGGCAGAACATGCCGGTCTGGCTGTCGAAGGTGCCGTAATGGCATCGGATGCCTTCTTCCCGTTCCGTGATGGCATCGATAACGCCGCGGCCAATGGCATCAAGGCCATTATCCAGCCCGGCGGTTCGATCCGCGACGATGAAGTCATTGCGGCGGCCGACGAAGCCGGTATTGCCATGGTCTTTACCGGAATGCGTCACTTCCGCCACTAAACAGTCTGATCAGGCGCCTGCAGCAGGCGTCTGACGGTTCGGAGAATAATCATGAAAGTACTAATCATAGGTTCCGGTGGCCGCGAACACGCACTGGCCTGGAAAGCCCTGCAATCTCCGCAGGTCGACACGGTATTTGTCGCTCCCGGTAACGCAGGCACCGCCCGCGAAGCCAATATGGTCAACGTCGCCATCGATGTGATGGATTTTGATGGTCTGCAACAGTTTGCCGAAACCAACGCCATTGGCCTGACCATTGTTGGCCCGGAAGCGCCCCTGGTTGGCGGTATTGTGAACCGGTTTCAGGCCGCCGGTCTGAAAATCTTTGGCCCGTCGGCCGGAGCTGCCCAGCTGGAAGGCTCCAAGGCGTTTACCAAGGATTTTCTGGCTCGCCAGCAGATTCCTACCGCGGAATACCAGAATTTCACCGAGCTTGAGCCAGCACTGGCTTATCTGCGTGAAAAAGGCGCACCGATTGTAGTCAAGGCCGATGGCCTGGCGGCAGGTAAAGGCGTGATTGTGGCAGAAACCCTGGCCCAGGCCGAAGAGGCCGTGCAAGACATGCTGTCTGGCAATGCCTTTGGTGATGCCGGTTGCCGCGTGGTTATCGAAGAATTCCTCAGCGGTGAAGAAGCCTCCTTTATCGTTATGGTGGATGGCAAAAACGTGTTGACCATGGCCACCAGCCAGGATCACAAACGCGTTGGTAATGGCGATACCGGCCCCAACACCGGCGGCATGGGCGCTTACTCTCCTGCTCCTGTGGTAACACCGGCCATTCATGATCGCATTATGTCCGAGGTGATTTACCCGACCGTGCAAGGCATGGCCGCTGAAGGCAATGATTACACCGGTTTTCTCTACGCTGGTTTGATGATCGATGCCGACGGAACGCCCAAGGTTATTGAATACAACTGCCGCTTTGGTGATCCGGAAACCCAGCCAATCATGCTGCGGATGAAATCCGATATCGTTGCCCATTGTCTGGCAGCGCTGGAAGGTACGCTGGACACGGAAATTGCCGACTGGGATGAACGCCCGGCCCTGGGTGTTGTACTGGCGGCTGGCGGCTATCCGGCGGACTACCGCAAAGGCGATGTCATCTCCTTGCCTGCCGACAACAGTCACACCAGCAAGGTGTTCCATGCCGGTACCAAAACAGCGGATAATGGCGATGTATTGACCGCTGGTGGCCGCGTACTTTGCGCCACGGCGTTGGGCAATACCGTGAGTGAGGCCCAGCAGGCCGCTTATCAGCTGGCGCAGCAAGTCAGCTGGCAAGATATGTTTTACCGTACCGATATTGGCTATCGTGCCATTGCCCGCGAGCAGCAATAAAATTCCGGCAAACTCCCCCGAACGTAATAATCAATGGTGATACGGCCGTGGTAATATCAACCGCCACACCGTTATCACCGTCTGGCAGGGCATTGCTTGCACTGCCAGACTCCAAGGTACCCCCATGACTGATATGGCAACAAGGCGACTTGATTTATCCTGGTTGGTACAGCTGCTTTGTCTGCTGCTGCTCAGCTACAATCACAGCAGCTGGGCCAGCAGTCCGGTATTGATCCCTGAGGGGGATTTTAATCACTCCATCAGCAGTTACGCTTCTATTCTGGAAGACCCGGATTCCTTGCTGGGTATTCACGATGTCCTCAGTCAATCGGTGCAACTGCGCTTTACGCCCAGTCATGCCGAGCATCTGCACTTTGGTACCAGCCGCTCTACATTCTGGCTACGTATCAGTCTGTACAACCCGTTTCCGTCTGAAAAGCAGGCCATCCTGGCACTCTCCAATAATCACATTCCCACAGTGTCGATGTTTGATATCAGTGATCGCGATAATATCCAGTTTATCCGTGGTTTTACCGAGTCGTCCGGCAGTTATCAGCAAGCACACCCGTTTTTGTTGACACTGCCCGCCATGTCGACCAGCAGCTATTTATTATCCATCTCCGGTAACAGCCTGCTGAACACCGATATCCGTCTACTGACGCCACAATATTTTTTGCAGAACGAGCAGTCACAATCGATCTCCATCGGCCTGGTCGCTGGCTGGCTGCTGGCAACAGCGGCTTATTTTATCAATATGGCATTAACCCGAAACTCCTGGCTGGCCTGGTGCATGTCGGGCTACTGCCTGGCCTCTACCATTTTTATTGCCAGCTGGCTCGGTCAGCTCGGCTTGCTGTTTGATCTTGAACTTGAACAATCCAATATCATCACCGATCTGATGACCGGAACGGCCATCAGCTGTCAGGTGCTCACGGCCTACTTCCTTGGCTGGAAAGGCCCTCATGCCCAATTGGTGCGACAGCTGTTGAGAGCCATGGCCATTGGCTCGATAGCGAGTGCCATCCTGCTGGTTTTCTTGCCATACAGCTACACTGAAATCCTGGCACCACTGCTGCAGCTGCTGCTGGCAATCTTGCTGGGTACCGGCTGCAGCCATCACAAGCCGGCACAACGCTGGCTGCTGGCCGGCACCCTGATAACCCTGATCGGTATCTCACTGGGCCTGCTGATCAATCACAATCTGCTCGAACTCGATTCGGTCAGCCAATGGATAGCGCTGTGGCTGCCATCCATCATGACCGCCTGCATGGTGATGGCGGTACTGTGCATCACCCGCCAGAGTGATCAATTTCTCGAGTATCCCAATCGTGGTGGTGTTATTCACCCAGAGATTCTGTCGCAGATTGCACACAAACTGCGCACTCCCATCAACGGCGTGCTCGGTATGAATGAACTGCTATCCGACTCCCCGCTGACAGACGTCCAGCGGGATTTCACCGAAACCATTACTCAAGCTGGCCAGGAAATGCTGCATATCACCAATGAAATTTCCGTACTGGCCAAGATTCAGGATGAATATCTGGAGCTGGATCAGCGCCCGTTTGATCTGGTAGCACTCACCAACAAGATTCTGGAACACCTCCAGCTGGGAGCCAATCGCAAACAGATTGAGCTGATGGTAGACCAGGCCGATGATCTACCAGCCCGGTTGATAGGTGACCGTAATCATCTGCATACCTTGCTGCACAACCTCTATTCCCAGTTGCTGGCGTACACAGAGCTGGGGGAAATCCGTACCCACTTGAGTCCACAGCTGAATAACCGCAGCCAGATCTATGGCGTATCAATCCAGACCCAGATCCAGGGCACCATCACTCACCGTGATGATTTGCGCATTATTCTGGAGCGGCTTAGCAATGCCAACCAAGCCAGCAGTCACACACCCTGGGATCAGGGTGTCTGCTGGCATCTGATTCGTTTTATGAAAGCCTCACTGGAGATGGAAAGCCTGTCCAACCACTCCGCTTCCCTCACCCTGTATCTGCCGATGGAACCGGAAGATACCGCGACTCAGATAAAGCGGGATCATGACGACAACCTGATTGGCATGAGCGTTCTGATTGTTGATGACAATGCCTCCCTGCGGAATGTGATTGAAAAACAGGTGCGGCGCTGGGGTATTCGAGTGGAAAGCACCTACAGTGGCAAGGAAGCACTGGCGATGCTGCGCAACCAGGCCGCCACAGGGCAGGCTTTTGATGCTGCCATTATCGACCAGGATATGCCGGTCATGAATGGTCTTGAGCTGATGCAACGTATTCAGGATGACTCGGCCATTACCCGCAAACCCAGGGTATTGATGCTGACGGGTCTCAGTATCAGCTCCGTCAGAAAGCAGGCACATGCGGTTGGTATTTATCACTTGCTGGCCAAACCAGCCAGTGGCGAACGCTTGAAACGGGCGTTACTGGAGCTGAAATACCACCCGCAACAAGACTGAACAGACTTACTGGATAGACTTAATCTTAATGTGCCAGCACAGAGCGCCCGGTTGCCCACCGGCGCAAATGCTGTAATTGCTCCGCCATCGTCACCGACAGTGGCTGGGTAGCATTGGCGGCATCGATCAATTGCGCAGTGGTCAGCGGTTGATGTCGGGAGCTGGCACCGTCGGCCACTCCGGATTCCGAACTGGCATACCAGGCTGCCACCACCACCTGCTCAATTTCAGCACCAGAAAAACCTTCTGTTGCTGCTGCCAGCAACCCCAGATCAACGGCATCGGCATCATGGCCCCGCTTGCCCAGGTGAATGCGGAAAATCGCCTCTCGTACACCGGCATCGGGCAAGTCGACAAAAAAGATTTCATCCAGGCGGCCTTTACGCATCAACTCCGGTGGCAAGGCATGAATATTGTTGGCGGTTGCAACCACAAACACCGGTTGTTGCCGCTCCGCCATCCAGGTCAGCAAGGTGCCCAGCAAACGCTGGCTGACGCCGTTGTCCTGGCCACCTTCACCCGCCAATGCTTTTTCGATTTCATCAATCCAGACCACACATGGTGACATCAGCTCCGCCAGCTGCAGGGCCTCTCGCAAATTACGTTCGGTTTCACCAAAAAACTTGTTGTACAAGGCACCCATATCAAGCCGTAACAAGGGCACTCCCCAGCTCCCCGCCACGGCTTTTGCCGCCAGGCTTTTACCACTGCCCTGTACCCCGAACAGCAGCATTCCCTTGGGCCGCATATTGGCATCAGCTTGCAAGAACGCCTGCTGCCGTCGTTGCAGCCATTGTTTCATGGTATCCAGTCCGGCCACATCGCCAAAGCGGGCGGTGTCATACTCAAACCCCATCACGCCATCCATATCCATTAACTGGAGTTTGGCCCGGCTGACTTCGGGCACATCGTCTGCCGTAATCGCACCGTCATCCACAATTGCCCCGCGAATCAAGCGCCGCGCATCGGAATAGGTCAAGCCCCGGAGGTTGGCAACCAACCGCTTCAGCGTCGCTTCATCGGTTTTGACCCGCATCCCGCTTTGAGCGGTATAACGACGTGCTTCTTCCTGCACCAGGGTCATCAGTTGCTGCTCATTCGGCAATTGCAGCTGGAAGCGTGCGCTCAGTCGCATCAACTCATCCGGTACAGTGAGGCGGTGACTGAGCAAGACCAGTGTCTTGCCGCCATTGGCATGCTGCAAGGCAATATCTTTCAGCAAGCGGACCGTTGCCGGTTCAGAGAGAAACGGGTGCAAATCACAAAAAACAAAAATCCCCCCCTGCTGCTGCTGCTTGATATGCATCAGCGCCCGGTCCGGTACTTCACTCTGCTCCAGTCCCGGGTCTTCACCAAACCCCAGTCGCCGCAAGCCATCGGTCAGGGTCCACTGTTGCAGTGCCATACCCCGTTTGATCGCCAACCGGGTCAGTAAATCCAGCGCCCGAGGTTCTTCGTGGGTTTCTATCACCAGAATGGGCGTATGGCGCTCCAGCATCAGGGCCAGGTCGTGTACATCCTGCATACTTTGATTCTCTCTGTCAGGCTGTCAGTAAGGGGAGGAATATCGATGATACGAATCATGCATCAGAACGCAGAAAAACGTAAACTGTCAGCAGATTCAGTTTTCCGGGGATGGCCTGCCATACCCGCATTGCGGAGAGACTTTTTATGAGCCAGCCAACCACTCGCCAATATTCCTTGCCTGACCGTTTGCTTGCCAGTGCCGACCAGGCCCTGCGTACTCTGGTACCGGGAGCCGCGGCCGCGTCACGTCCATCGCCGGCCCAGCAGCGTGAGCAGCATGAGATGACCGACGCCGAACGACAGCATGCCGCCGCCTTGATGCGTATTAATCATACCGGTGAAGTTTGCGCCCAGGCCTTGTATCAGGGGCAGGCATTAACTGCCAAGCTGGCTGATGTGCGCGAGGCAATGGAAACAGCCGCGGCAGAAGAAATCGATCACCTGGCCTGGTGTGAAGCCCGAATCAGGGAACTGGACGGCCATACCAGCCTGCTCAACCCACTGTTTTATGGTTTGTCCCTCGGTATTGGTGCCGCAGCAGGAAAGATCGGTGACAAGGTCAGTCTGGGATTTGTTGCCGCAACAGAGCAGCAGGTATGCAAACACCTGACGTCTCACCTCAGCGCCTTGCCAGTGCAGGATGAACGCAGCAAGGCGGTGTTGTTACAGATGCTGGAAGACGAAGCCAGACACGCAACCACGGCTCTGGAAGCCGGTGGTCACAAATTCCCCTTACCTATCAAGATGGCCATGAGCGCCGTGTCCAGGGTTATGACCGGGGCGACGTACCGGATCTGATCCTTGTTGTTTGTTATCGACCGTCTATGGGGTATCCGGTGTTTGCCCATACCCCTGGCCATAACTGCTGTCATCATAACAACCAGGGTTATTCGGTCGGTCGTTAGCGCAACAGGTTATGACGGCGTGCAATCCAGTAATCCATACTCAGATAGCGGCCACCACCGGTAAAAAACAGGCTCAGTAGCATAATAAAATAGGTCGCAACGAATTCGATGCCATTATTCAATATGGCAAAGGCACCGCGACCTGTCAGCCAGTCGTAATGACCGTGTTCCTGCAGAATCGTACGAGCGGCTTCCAGCCGTTCTGCCGATGCCATAATCCGCTCATTGGCCAACCAGCTGGAAGCATCGGCAATGGCCAGCCAACCGTACTGCCAATGTACTGACAGCGCTGCCATTATCATGATTAACATCAGCGGAATCGATATCCAGCGAACGGCCAGGCCGACAATCAATAGCCAGGCTCCAAAAAATTCAAAGCCCGATACCAGTGCGACCAGCACTTCCGGCATGGGCAGGCCCAGCCCCCAGCCTGTATTGCCAAACCAGCTGACTGTCTTATCAAATGTCATCATTTTGTCCCAGCCGGACTGCATCAGGACCGGAGCGAGATAGAGGCGCATCAACAGAGGGGCAAGGCCATCCAGTGGTTGCGCCGATCGCAAGACCCGGTCGGCTGGACGATAGAGTATATCGATAAGACTCATGAAAATTCCTGTCTGATAAATAGAGGATCAGCGCGTACCAATCCTCATGGGGTTATCAAGCTGTCGACACCATTTGGCCTCTGACAAGAAGTGCTGGAACGGCGTTATTCGTTGTCTTTGTTGTGGCCCTGCCAACCCGGTGGCTTGTCTTCCGGGTCATCACCCTGCGCGAAAGAACGCATCATGCCGCGTAATGATTGCATTTGCTGGCCAAAATTTTTACAGCCAGCGCAGATCATCGTATGAATTTTTAGCTCTGCCGTTTCTCCCAACGATAACTTGCGTTCTTGTGCTTCCGACATCAGCCGTGTTGCTTCACGACAATTCATCATGATTATGCCTCCTGTGCCCCTGAGAACCAGTTATTTTCCAGGCATTCCCGTAACTGCAGCCGCGCCCGATACAGCAAGACGTGCAAATTGCTGACACTGACCGACTGGGCAGAACAGATTTCGTTGCTGCTCAGTTCGAGAAATTCCCGCATCATAAAGACACGAGCCTGCTGTGCGGGCAAATGATTCAGGCAAGCATCAAAAACTTGCCAGAACTGCCGCTCATAAACCAGTCGCTGCGGGGCACCCCAATGCTGTGGGCGTTCGTCAGCTTGCCAATGCCCCCGATGGTCAAACAATTGGTCGTCCAACTCCTCACCATTCTTACAGCCATCGTCATCATCTGGCAGCATATGTTCCTGCAAACGATACTTCTGCCGCAAGATATCGGTGATTTTGTTCTTGAGAATGGCAAAGACCCAGGTTTTTAAAGCCGCCTGGCGTTTGAATGCATCGGCATTTTTCAGGGCACCAGCCAGCGCTTCCTGTACGGCATCTTCAGCGAGATGGTCGTCATTCAACTGCAGACGGGCGAACGACAACATCTGGTGACGTAATTGTTCCAGGAAATGGCGATCAGCGAGCGTATTGCTAGGAGTGTCAGTCAATGTATTCATCCATCTGGGAACATTTATTGGTTCTGTTCATAAAAACGGAAAGACAAAAACACGCTCCCTGTTGTCTCACCGCCCAATCAGAGCGGTGTTGGTGCCTCAACCATTGCATCAGTTGCCAATCGGGCATACAAGTTCAGATCCCGCCATTGCTCGTCAAATTCCAGCTGCGCTGGCAAGCAACCTTCATACTGATAACCCAGCTGATCCAGAAAGGCTTCATGCCGGGTCGAGCCAGGTAACAGCGCCACTTCCAGTCGATGTAATCCCAGCTCATTAAAACAAAAAGCCTCTATCGCGCCGATAATGGTTTCCAGCTCGTCAGCCTCAACGGATGGGCTGACTTCCCACTGCAGCCGAGCGCTATTCAGCATCCAGTTGATACTGTCCAGTGTGACACGCGCCAGCAGTTCTGCCAGGGCATCGACATCGCCGCTGTGACACTCCACCAGCCAGCAGGCCCCTTCACGGCTTTTGAATTTCATCGAGGCACGACGTAATTCATCCAGTGACTGTACCGATGCATACATCGGTGGTTTGGGAATATGGGCACTGGCATCAGGGTCTTTGAGCAAGCCATACAAGGCATCGCCATCCTGATCAATAACCGGTAACCGGATTACAAAAGGCCCCGCTTGCAGATTCCAGTTCATAGCCGTACCTCCACCGTTGTTGCTGGCAAAATATGGTGATAAAGCGTCTGGTCACAGTAGTCATCCTGCCCCAGACGCCAACCATCCCGCATCACCACGGAGCGCTGGAAACCGATGCTTTCCAGCATTGCCGGAATGGCGTCGCTTTGCCCCTGAATCCAGGCATACGCAACGCTGCGCAGGTGATATTTTTCCGCCATAAAGTTTATACAGGCAGTCAATGCCGCCGCCCGGTCAGCCATGGTTAAACGGGGTAAACCGTCGATTCGTAATGCCACTTTCAACAGGGATGGCTGCCAGTCATAGGCACTGGCCATCCCCAGCAACTGATAACCACTGTTGTCATCACCCAGTTCGATTGCCCACATCATGCCGCGTTGGGTGGCGGCCATTTGCACACTGAGTTCGATCATGCGATCCAGCTGCTCAGGTTGCTCCAGCGGGCGCTGGCCCGGTAATTCCGGCTGTTGATAAACCACAAACAGTGCGTCTCGGTCTGTCGCTTCCAGTGGCCGCAGGCGGCCGCCGTTAAATTTCAGCGTCGGGGTAAATTTCATTCAATATTCCTGAGTGACGTGTCACAGGCGCTGTTGCTGCCGGGCTGTGACGGGTATTAATATCTGCAGTCAATCACCGCTTTATTCATCCCCATAGTCATCATAACCATGGGCCAGATTTTCAAACCGCGTGTACTTGCCAATAAAGGCCAGGCGGTCGGTACCAATAGGGCCGTTACGGTGTTTGCCGGTAATAATTTCAGCCACGCCTTTTTCCGGCGTGTCTTCGTTATAGACTTCGTCGCGGTAGATAAACTGAATAATATCAGCATCCTGCTCGATCGCACCGGATTCCCTCAGATCTGACATCACCGGGCGCTTGTTCGGCCGTTGTTCCAGCGAGCGGTTCAACTGCGACAAGGCAATCACCGGGCATTCAAATTCCTTGGCAATGGCTTTGAGTGAGCGTGAGATTTCGGAAATTTCCTGGGTACGGCCTTCCGATTTTCCTGATACCTGCATCAGCTGCAGATAATCCACCATGATCAGGGCCAGATCGCCGCTTTCACGGTAAATCTTGCGAGCGCGGGCACGCATCTCCTGCGGTGTCAGGGCGGCGGTGTCATCGATATAGAGTGGCAAGTCTTTCAACATGGTGACAGCGGCGGAGAGCTTGGGCCAGTCTTCTTCAATCAGCTTGCCGCTACGAATCCGGCTCTGATCAATCTTGCCAATCGACGACAACATCCGCATCACAATCGATTCTGATGGCATTTCCATCGAGAACACCAGGCAAGGGCGCTTGCTGGCCAGCAAGGCATTTTCGACCAGATTCATTGCAAAGGTGGTTTTCCCCATCGATGGCCGCGCGGCCACAATCACCAGATCGGCTTTCTGGAAACCGGAGGTGCGCTGGTCAATGTGATCAAACCCGGTGGTCAGCCCGGTCAGGCCATCGGGCTGGTTGAACATCTGATCGAGTTGATCGAGGGTGTTTTTCAGAATCGGGGCAATTTTTTCAGGGCCACCGTCTTTGCGATTGCCTTCGGCGATTTCGGCAATGGCTTTTTCAGCATCCGAGATCAGGGTCAGGGTTTCATCCCCACCTGGCTCGTAGGCTTTTTGCATGATGTCGCTGGCGGCTTCGATCAGGCGGCGCTGCTGCGAGCGCTCGCGAACAATTTCGGCATAGGCATCGCAGTTCTCGATCGACGGTGTCATATCGACCAAACGGGCCAGATAAGAACCACCCTTGATGCTTTCCAGCTGGCCACGCTCTTCCAGTTCTTCTGCTACCGTCACCACATCAATGGCTTGTTCAACCGAAGACAAATGCTGGATAGCACGAAAAATCAAGCGATGATCATGGCGATAGAAGTCGTTGTCCCGCAGTGTTTCACTGACCGACTCCCAGGCGCGCTCATCCAGCATCAAGGCCCCCAGTACCGATTGCTCCGCCTCTACCGAATGCGGAGGGGTACGCTGGCTGGTGGTTGCCGTGTCATCGTTGTGATAGTCGTCAGTCATACCATCCTTCCTGAATACTGTCTGATCAATACACGCTGTGCTCGTCGCGGGCATGCTGAAACGCAACCTGGTGCCCAGGCATCAGGCATAAAAAAAGGCCCTATAGAGTCTTTCCCTATAGTGCCTTTTTCCTTGCAGCCGGTGAACCGGTATAACCGGTATCCACAGACTGACAGCAGTTACTTATTCAGCCACAACGTGCAGTTTCAGTACCGCTTCTACTTCTGGGTGCAGGTGAATCGCCACATCAAATTCACCAACTGCGCGGATTGGACCTGTTGGCAGACGAACTTCTGCCTTGGCCAATTCAACGCCGGCTTGAGAAGCCAGGTCGGCAATATCGCGGTTACCCAGAGAACCGAACAGTTTGCCTTCATCACCGGCTTTAACGGCAACAGACAGTTCGATTTCTTCGATTTTCTCTTTACGGGATTCAGCTTCAGCCAATTTGGCTGCTGCAGTCGCTTCCAGTTCAGCGCGACGCGCCTGGAAGTGTTCAACGTTTGCTTTGGTTGCAGGAACTGCCTTGCCTTTAGGGATCAGGAAGTTACGTGCATAACCAGGCTTAACGTTAACCTGATCACCCAGTTCACCCAGGTTAGCGACTTTTTCTAACAGAATAATTTGCATCTTGGATTCCTCATTACAGGGAGTCGGTGCTATTTGTCACCAGACGCCGTGTCTTTTAGTCGCATGCGGATATCTAGTACGCTATCCAGCACCGCTACGAAAATTAGTAATGTGTACATGTAAGGCCCAAACACGACCAGACCGATATAAATCGGCAACAGCCAGTTCGAGCTGGCGTTAGTGCCATGCACCACGCCATGGAACACTGCCAGGCCTGCCAACATCATGGCCACGGTTAACACCGGTACCATGCCAGACAATCCCGGCAACAACTGGCCTGCGGTAAGCACAACCAGTACGGCAGGCAGTGTGAATGCCAACGGCAAACGCAACTGTCGAAATTCAATGCCAAACCCTTTCGGGTTATACAAGGCACTCTGCCAATAGCGTCCCAATAACAGACACAAGATAATAACCAGTGTGTGCAAAGCGGCCAGTACCCCATGAATCATGGGGGCAACCAGAGGTTGCAAGCGCGCTTGTAAATCCGGACTGGATTTTAACGCTTCACTGACGGCAACCTCGCTACTGGACACTACCAACGGCAGTACATCGGCCAGCAACAAGGGCAAACACCAATAAATCAATTCTCCCAGTACCACCGCCGTCAGAATCGCCCAATCAAGACGAATCGAATAACGAAGTACCTGAGCAGCCAGGATTGTTCCTGCTGCTACCAGAACAGGGGTCGGATCACCTGCTGCCATCCATGCCAATGCTGGCAAGGAAGACCACAGGACCATCGGCAGACTGTCCCTGGAGGGCTGACGCAACAGCACCAGCGCCTGGAACGCTGCTCCCAGCCAAAACAGCATGGGGACAGCGTAAGCAATGGCCGCAACCAGAGTTACCCTCTGGCGGCTTTGCATGGCCCATTGAGCCAGATTTTTCATGCTTGATGCTCATGTTGATTAAGGTAAACGGGCTTGTGGCTCAGTTTATCCAACCAACAAGACCAATCAATTATCGTGCGCGTCTGAATACGGCAGCAGTGCAATATAACGTGCACGCTTGATAGCAGTAGACAGCTGACGCTGATACTTGGCGCGCGTACCAGTGATACGGCTTGGAACAATCTTGCCGGTTTCAGTGACATAGCCTTTCAGGGTATCCAGATCTTTATAATCGATCTCTGTGACACCTTCAGCAGTGAAACGGCAGAACTTGCGACGACGGAAAAAACGTGCCATGAGTAACTCCTCTCTTAATCTTCGTCTTTGGCGGAATCGGCAGAATCTTCAGTAGCAGATTCTTCAGTCTCAACCGCTTTTTCACGGTTGTCTTCGCGCGGCTCAGGACGACGACGATCTTCGCGGCTTTCAGCAGCTTTGATCGGAGAAACATCAGTCACCGCTTCATTACGACGGATCACCAGGTTACGCAGAATGGCATCGTTGTAACGGAAGTTGGTGGTCAGTTCGTCCAGGGCTTCCTGGGTACACTCTACGTTCATCAGAATATAGTGTGCTTTATGAACATCGTTGATCGGGTAAGCCAGGTGACGACGGCCCCAATCTTCGAAACGGTGGATAGATCCTGCAGTGCCTTCGATAGTCGCGGTGTAACGCTCAACCATCGCTGGAACTTGTTCGCTTTGATCTGGGTGAACCAGAAAAACGATTTCGTAGTGACGCATTGTCAGCTCCTTATGGGTAAAAAGCCTTCCGGCCAATCCGGTAAGACAAGGAGTCCGTTTTTATTATCAGCCGCTGTGGCACCGTAATAAACAGCACCGCGGATTTAACAATAGTGTACGGATAAAAAGGAGCGCGGAATTTACCAGAATAACGGTGAAAAAACAAACAGGAAACGTATTCCTTACGAGTACTGTGATCGCGACGGGATGCACGGCCCCTTATTCCGGATTTTTGTGTTTGGTATGGCTGGCCAACCCCGCACAGGCACCGCACAGGCCTTGCTGCGGCATCCAGTCACATTGCTGCTACATAACCCGGGAGTTATTCTGCTTGCGGGCTATGAGGGTAGCTCGATTCCCATCTGCTGGGGCGCTGATCTGATTCCGTCAGCGCTTTCAGCCTTTGCGCTAAGCAACGCCCGTAACCAACAACAATGGCACTGTTATTGGTTACGGGCGATTTTCTTGCCGCTTTCTCACCGTTTTGCCTTTTCCTTTCTTGTTCTTTCCTGCTCGCCACACGCTGCGTTTCATGCCAGCACCGTCACATTCAGGATAACGCCAAACGGCGCAATCTGCACAGCCTTGGGGTATATTGCGCAAATAGATCCCGACTCTTCAGAGGCACAGCTACAACGATGACTTCCACTCTCCCTGATATCGAAATTTACCTGTTAAAAGCCGAACCGGAGCAAGTACGTGCCTGGCTCGAATCCAGTATTGGCCCCGTCACCGACACAACCCTCAAGGGTAACAGCCACTTCTGGCGTTGTGAAAATATGGACATGGTGTTTACCGTCCGGGCAGAAGGTAATTTCGACAGTCTATGGATCAAGCAGAACCATACGCCATGGGCAGATGATCTCGAATGTGCCCGTTCGGCCCATCATGTGCTGGAAACCGAGATTCGCTGTGCTGCCCGCGTTTGGAAAGAATCTGAAACCGAAGACCAGCCAGGCTGGGTCAAGCTGACCCATGGACAGGAAAAGCCATTCGAATGGAAATAATCATTCTCTATTGCAAATAAGAATAATTATCATTAGAGTGGTCTTGACCTGATCAGAAAGAGACCACGCTTATGTCCGCCACGCTACTCGCCTTTCCGACGCAACCTGCCCAGATCAATGCCATCCCTGACTCCGGCAGCCGCAGCAATAACCCCTGGCCACAACTGACTTCCGGGTCCAGCAACAGCCGGCGACTGGAACAACTGGAGCAGTTGATTCCGCAGCAACACAGCGATGTGTTACTGACACTCTGGGTGAATGAATATCTGGATATCGGCTTGGAACTGGCAGAAGAGGCCGGCAGCCGTCACTTGCCAGCCTTGCAGGAAAGCTGGCTGCGTCGCCTTTACAGCCACCTGCGTAACACAGCTTTTGCCGATGACTGCAGCCCTCAATGTCGGCAACTGTGCCTCGAAAGCCTGTATCAGCCCTTTTTTGCCCTGCGCTATTTATATCGGCAGCAGCCACAAGGGCGTCTCTGTATCCGCCGCCTGAGTCAGGATTTATCAGCCTCTACCCGCTACCTGATTTAACTGGAGCCACATCAATGACAGATATCGCTATTCTGTACGACAGCAGCTGTCGTTGTTCAACGGCGACCGCCTGCGCACTGGAGCACCATATTCATTGGGCTCCGGTCGCGCTGTGCAATTTGCTTAGCTGTATTCCGGAAGATATCCAGCCCTACCACACCCTGGTGATGGCGCTGCCAATCCATGCTTTTGGCACTCCGGAAACCCCTTGGGCAGACGCCTGGCCTATTCTGGAAGAGTTGAGTTATCACGGTAAACAAGTAGTGCTGTGCGGCACGGGCAACGAATTCTGCTATGACGATGACCGCCTGCACGCCCTGGCGCAGCTCAGTACTCAACTACAACAGCTAGGGGCTGAATTGCTCGAAGGGCTGACCGATATGCCCATGACGCTGCTGAACCAATGGCTGACACAACAGCACCCATGCCACTGGCAACCGCAAACCCGGTTGATCTACTCCGATGGCCTGTCAACCCGACAACAACCACTGTACGACAAAGAGCTGGAAGCACTGGTCGAACGTATTCGGCTGCGCTACCAATCCAGTGGCACCATGCCCATGGCACGACCTCACCCCAACAGGCTGGACTGACACCCGACTCCCTTATTGACCACTGCTGCCGACCCGTAATCCAATCACTACCGGGTCATGATCGGATGAACGATAGCTATCGGCCTGACCATAGTGATCAACTGACGCATAGCTCTGACCATTGGCGTCGGTTTCATAACCCATCAGTGCATCTTCTACCGAGTTGATATGCCAGGCGCCCGCACTGACTACATGATCCGCAAAGGTGGCCGTTGCCAAGGCATGGTCCAGACTGCCGAGCAAGCCGTTGTAACTGTAGGTATAAGGTTTCGCTTCGGTTGCCACATCCGAGCGCTTGAGGTCGTGGTATCCCCCTGCCAGCAATACCTGCAGCGGGTCTTCCTGGCTGTAAGCATTCAAATCCCCCATCACCAGGACAGCGGTGGATGTCACCCCCGTTGGCTGTGTTTGCAAATACTGCAACAAGCCAGTAGCCGCCCGGGTACGCAGAAGATTGCAGTTACCCTGGCCATCGGCACCTTCGTGTTGCTCATGACAAGCCGAGCCTTTTGATTTGAAATGATTGATCGACAGCGTAAACACAAAGTCATGAAACTCGAATGACTGGATCAGGGATGGCCTGTGTTTGCGGTCGTTGAATAACACGCCCTGCCGGTCACGTGGCGAATTGGCCGATGACAGCACCTGGGTCGTGCCCCGTAACCGAAGACGTCCAGGCCGATACAGCAATCCGACCGTAATGGCATCCGTACCAATACGCGGCGTGCCCGGGTCCACAAACGCATACTCATCGCCGGGAGCCTGCAAGGCATTCATGGCATCCAGCAATTGCTGAATGGCACTGTGCTTGTCGTAGCCGTCATTTTCGATTTCCATCAAACCAATGATATCCGCATCCATGGCAGCCATCGCCGCGACCACCTTGCTGCTTTGTAACTGGAAGGCGGCGTAGGTACTGGCACCACGGGAGGCAGGAAAGCCGCCACCCTGGCCATCACCGTTAAAATAGTTCAGCACGTTCATGGAAGCGATACGCAAATTGGCATCCGCACTCACCGTTGGTGTCGGGGTACGGGCATGACTGGCAGCCATACGGTATCGTTCGGGAATCAGCATAAAATCGTTTTTGAAATGATGGATCACGCCGCTCAAGGTGGTAAATGAATCACCGATCCGTACCGGGTTATCGGCGCGATAGCCGGTTGTCGCATCAGGAAAAGGAATAAATGTGGGGTAACGGCCACTCATGCCGTCATCCACCAACAACCGGTCCAGCGCATAACGTTTAAGCAGTGCATCCGCGGCCTCTGACCCTGGCGGTACGACATCGGTCGGCTGAAAATGCAAAGAGGAAGACACCACCAGCTGACCATAATTGCCTAACCCATAACCGGCACCATACAAGTCGGCAACCAGCAGCCGGGTGTGACTGTGCACTCTCATGCCTTCGAGGGCTTCCCAGTCGGCCAGATCCCTCACCGGCAAGACCAGCGGCTGCGCCCGAGGTAACGCTGTATCCCGGCGACACACCGTCAGGTCACGGATATTACCCAGCCGCGTCACTCCTGACGTTTCCCCCACGGTTCCCTCCAGCCGTACGGTATCACCGACACGAATATCCGCCCCTTTGCTTTTAACAAACACCCCTTCTGAACTGCGGGCATCGTTATCGGCATCGGCGTCTTCTTCCTGTATCCAGAAGCCCCCATAGCCCACCCGGGCATCCAGTGTGACCACGGCTTCCACCAGCACTCGCCGATTATTCAATGGGCTGGTATCGTCACTGACATGGCGAATACGGCCCTGGATAGCACTGATCCGGGTAACGCCCGTTGGATCACCACACTGCCCGGACCGGGATTGTTCCGGCTGATCGTGGCACGAATTCCGCGCACCGGGAGTCGCTTCGTCAACCTGAAAGGCGGCACCGGAGCGAGCGGAGGTGGCACAGCGCTGGGAAGAATGCCTGTCTTTGTCGCCCGCTGAACCTTCATCGACCTGCACCGGGTCAGCCAGCATCAGGACGCTTAATAGTCCGCGATCGTCCGCATCACGGGTACCGTACACCAGAGCATCCACCAGATTGCTGGCGGTGACAGCCGTACCTTTGGGGAAATCAGCCACCGAACCATGGTACAGGGCAACGGCATCGGCACCGTTTTGCAGAATATTGTTCCCTATTTCCAGGCCGCAACCAGCGATCGTGGCAACGCTACCACAGACCACAAAATACCCTTCCGCATTTGTGCGCCTGGCTGACAAATCCAGCACCAGATAGGCGCGGTCGTTGCTGCCGTTATACAGCACCAGTACGTAGCCAGTTAATGACGTCGCGCCACGACCACCGTTGTACAGCTCGATAAATTCGGCGTTGTCATTGCCTTCGGTGTCGGCATCTACCTCATTGATCAGTAGTGTTGCCTGACAGCTCAGTGCCAGCAGCGAAAGGCCAACCGCCGCCAGTACCGAATAAAACGTGCGCATCATCGCGACCTGCTTATTATCAGAAGATGAAGAGAATGGGATACCGCGACATGGCACACCAGGCTACGGCATGCCAAACGAGCGATGGTAACGATGGCAGTCCTGTGCCATCGGGATAAACAGACAATGGATAACGTCAGCCCGATGCCACTACGCTAGGATGCCATCCCGCTTAACGCGCAGGCCTGCCAACCAGCTTCCAGCGCCGCTTGTGGCAACACGTCCAGATCGATCAATTCCAGCCGGTTTTCAAAAGCAATGACACTGGCGTCTCCCAGCAGCTGCTCCGTCAGAGTGCCTTCGCGCAGATTGAATGCCACTACCCCGGCGTCGGTTGCCAGTACCGCCTTGGCTCGTTCAATCTCCAGGCTATACAACCAGTTCCTCAATGCCGCCAACGAAAACAGCCATGGCTGCGCAATCAACCAGCCTAACGCATGATAGCCATCACCCTGATGTGGCAAAGCCCGAAAAGATTCACCAGCTTCCAACTGCAACGGCTGAGTCAGATCCAGCACCGGCGGGAGCCTGAGTGTTGTATTACTTGCCGTTACGCTTGCTTCTGATGCTCCAGCCTCAGCACCGGCTGCGATCAGCAAGTCGGGAGACAGCTGCCCCTGGGTAATCCGGACAGCCTGGAGTTGCGGATTCTCTAACTGTCGTTCGGCCACCAAGGCATCAAACAGCCGCAGATCTTCCGGCTGACAGACATCGATTTTATTGGCCACCAGCACATCCGCTACCGCAATCTGATCGGCGTAAATCTCATGCTGGCGATATTTCGGCTGACTCAGATGGCGCGGGTCGACCAGCGTCACCGTGTTTGCCACTTTCAGCACATCCTGATAACCCGACTGGGAGAGTATTTTCAGAATCTGGCGCGGATGACCCAGCCCTGTTGGCTCAATCAGCAAGACATCCGGCTTTTCCCGACTGATCAGACTGTTCATGCCAATCTGGAACGGCAGCCCCGAGACACAGCACAGACAGCCGCCAGGGACTTCCCGTACCACCACCCCGTCTCCCAGTGTTTTCAATATGGTGCCATCCACCCCGACTTCGCCAAACTCATTCACCAGTACCGCCCATTTTTCTCCGGCTGGACGATGCTGTAACAAATTCAAGATCGTGGTGGTTTTGCCTGTCCCCAGAAAACCGGTAATAACAGACACCCGCACCTGGGGAAGTGGCGGTCTTGATGCTGTTCCAGCACGAGAGACCGAACCCGTGGTACCGGAATCTCCCTTGTCGGAAGCAGAGCAAGATTGATCAGTGGCTGGTGTGTCAGGAAGGGCCATAGCAAAATCCGCAGCAGGTCAAAACGTTGCAGATTAACATAGACGCTGTATTTTGACTTGTTGCGCCTCGCCCTGGCCGCTTGCACAGCTTAGGCCGGGCAGCTTATCAAGCCATTGGGCAACACCTTTTGGCAGCGCCAGATCAACGAATGATCTGGCATATGCCGATCATGTACTGCAAGTCAGCTCAACTCGCGCATCACAATCAAGGGCGCAACACGAATGGTTTTGCGCAAGAGCAGCGTCGCCAGCCCGGAGAGTACCAAAGCCGACAGCAAGGGTAACCACAACCAGATCCAGCCCAGACCACTGTACGGAATAGCCAGTACCTGGGTGTACAAGGCCCAGCACAAGGCTTCGGCGGCCAGCAACGCCAGCAACGCGGCAATCAGTCCCATCAGAGAAAACTCACAAAGCTGGGCCTTGCGTATCATCCCACTGCTGGCTCCCAGGGTTCTTAGCAGGGCACCTTCCTGCAAGCGTTCCCTCAGGCTCGCCACCAGCGCCGAGACCATTACCAGCATCGCGGCGATCAACACCACCGCCAGGATCAGCTCCACCGCCAGGCTGACCTGATACAACAACGATTGCAACTGCCCCAGCAACGCCTGCATATCAAGGATATTGATCGCTGGAAATTCCCGGATCAGGCTGGTCAATTCGGCCTGGGATTGCTCCGGGACGTTAAAGCTGGTGATGTAGCTGGGCGGCAATTGTTCCATCAGGTCAGAGGAAAACATCATAAAAAAGTTAGGACTGAGTGAAGTCCAGTCGACTTCCCGCAAACTGCTGACACTGGCTTCAAACTCAACACCGGCGGCTCGGAAAGCCAGGGTATCCCCCAGTCGTACACCTAACCGCTCCGCCAGTTCAACTTCTATCGACAGTTGGCCGGAACCACTCATCGCTTGCCAGTCCCCAGCCACAATACGATTGGAGGACGGCAACTGATGATCAGCCGTCAGCGCCAGATCGCGATCAATCGCACCTATATTCTCCAGCCCCAGCTCCTGGATACTGCGACCATTAATGGTCAGTAATCGTCCCGGCACCATGGGATAAATGGTCTGGGCATCAAAGCCGCGTTCTACCAGCCCGCTTTGAAAGCCTTCCTTGTCGTAACTCTGGATATTCATGGCAAATACATTCGGGGCATTGGCTGGCAAGCTGTTTTGCCAGTCAGCCAACAGGTCATTACGCAGCATCGCAATCACGATCATGACTTGCAGTGTCAGTGAAAAAGCCAGTATTTGCCCGGCAGTCTGGCGGCTGTTACGGCTCAGGTGCTGCCAGGCAAAACGCCAGTGTAGCGCCAGGCTGGTATTTTCCAGTCGCTTGCGTAAGCCGGAGATACCCAGCTGCAAAACTCCGAGCAAGACCAAGACCAGAAGCGATCCGCCCCCCATCACTAACAAGGTGAGTAACAAATCACGGGTAAACACCCACAGCAGCAGGGTCAATGACAACAACGCCAAACCGGTCATCAGCCAACCGGCCAATGGCACCGGTGTCAGATCCCGCCGCAACACCCGCAAGGGTGACACGGTTGCCAGCGGCAGCAGATGCGGCAAGCCAAATCCCAACAGCGTCACCAACCCGGAGCTGAGGCCCAACAACCAGGCCAGCGCCGGAGCGGCGGGCATCTCGGCAGGCAAAACATCCGCCAGTAACTGGATAATCCCCGCTTGCAACAGCAGCGCCAGTAACGCCCCGATCGCCGCTGCCGCCACGCCCAATGTCACCAGTTGCCAAAGGTAGAGCCGCAGCACATCAGCCCGGTGCAAACCAAAGGTACGCATCAGGGCGCTGATATCAAAATGCCGGAGGGCGTAACGCTGCGCTGAAATCGCTACCGCAATGCTGGCCAGCACCACCGCCAACAGAGAGGCCAACGCCAGATACTGGCGGGCTTTTGCCAGCGAACGGGCCATACGCTGATTGCCATCTTCCAGGGTTTCAAATTTTTCCTTGTCGCTGAGCGGCCACTGGTCTTGCAGCTGTGCCAGAGCATCCGGCTCCCCCTGCATCAGCAAGCGATAGCGCAAACGACTGCCCGGCCCCAGCAAGGCACTGCCCTGAACATCGTCCCAGTGCACCATCATCCGTGGCGACAAGCTGTACAGGCCACCACCACGATCAGACTCTTCCATGATTTCCCCAGTGACCCGGTAGCTTTTGTCCCCCAGTTCCAGCTCATCCCCCAGAGAGGCACCCAGCAACGCCAGCAAGCGCGGTTCAACCCAGGCTTCTCCCGCTGCCGGGCCATGATTCTGTAACACCGGTTCCGGATGACTGGCGGTGATCACCTTTAATCGCGCCTGCATCGGATAGCCGTTATCCACCGCCTTGATTGCTGCCAGCGTCATATTGTCGCCGTGTAACACCACACTGGGAAAAGTCATTAACTGAGCGGCTTCCAGACCCAGACCGACTGCCAGTTGCCGTTGTTCATCGGTAAAGGGGGCGGTGGATCGAACCCGCAAATCAGCCCCGAGCCAGGCACTGGAGTTATCATCCAGCGACAGCTCGAGGCGGGCACTGAACAGCGCAATGGCAGTGGTGGATGTCACCGCAATCAGCAGCGCCAGTAAAATCAGCGTTAATTCACCACTGCGGGCCTCACGCCATAGCAGCCGTAATGCCAGCCGCCACTGCGCCAGTAAGGGTAATCGGGTCATGGGTAATGTTGTCATGCCGAAGCCTCGGCGACAGTCACATCCTGCAGTTGGCCATCGGTCATACGTACCTGACGCTGGCAACGCTGTGCCAGTTGTGGGTCGTGAGTCACCAGCACCAGCGTGGTGCCGTAGTCAGCGTTCATCTGGAATAACAAATCTTCAATCTGTTTGCCGGTGGCGCGATCCAGATTACCGGTGGGCTCATCAGCAAACAGAATATCCGGCTGACCCGCAAAGGCCCGCGCCAGCGCCACCCGTTGTTGCTCCCCCCCCGACAACTGGCTGGGGTAATGACTGATACGATGACCCAGACCAACGCTGTCCAGTAACGATTTTGCTTCACGCTGTGGTTTTGTTTGCTGGCGAATTTCCAGCGGCAACATGACATTTTCCAGTGCCGTCAACCCTGGCAATAACTGGAAGTTCTGAAACACAAAGCTGACCCCTTGCGCCCGTACTGCCGCCCGCTGGTCTTCATCCAGCTGGTCGAGCCTGTGTCCGAGCAGTGACAGCTCACCAGCAGAGGGTAAATCCAGCCCGGCCATAATCCCCAGCAAGGTGGATTTACCACTGCCGGAGGTACCGACGATGGCCAGACTGGTACCTGCTTCCACCTGCAGGGAAACCGCCTTCAATAACGTCAGCGGTTGTCCTCCCGCTTGTACTGTTTTACCAACACGGGTTAACTCAAGAGCTAGGCTGTGGTGACCGTCTGTCGCAGAGGACGAGGCCGGTTTTTCAAGGGGATCAAGCGAGATGTCGCGGTTATTACGCATGGCTAATATCAAAATCCTGTTAGTGGCACTGGTCGTATTGACCGGCTTGCCGTCACTGGCAGAACCGGCGGATACCGGGCGTCACGCTGCCCCGATGATTCTCGTCGTTGGAGACAGTATTAGTGCCGGATTCGGCGTGCCGATTCAACAGGGACAGGTCACTCTGCTTCAGCAGCAGCTGCAACAGCGTGTTCCACTGGTCACGGTAGTCAATGCCAGTATCAGTGGCGACACCAGCCAGACCTGCTGATAATCGAACTCGCGGCAACGATGGCCTGCGCGGCACACCACCCAGCGTTATCCGCAGCAGATGATTGCCATGGCCGAACACAGAGGCATCATGCTGCTGGGTATGCAAAATTCCCCCAATTATGGCACTCGCTACACCGACGGCTTTGCCAATATTTATAACGAAGTTGCCTATCAGGGGACATCTATTTAATCCGGTGCTCACTCTGGGCTACCGGATGGTTTCGAATCACGAAGCCGACTTGCAGGCCTG
>NZ_JAUYVV010000017.1:0-73813 GCF_030689165.1 Oceanobacter sp. 4_MG-2023
GGCTCTGGCTCTGGCTCTGGCTCTGGCTCTGGCTCTGGCTCTGGCTCTGGCTCTGGCTCTGGCTCTGGCTCTGGCTCAACAGTATTGGTAGCGTCTGTCACGCTTGCCAATGGTTTTTCTGCACCAGATGCCATATCGAGGTCGGTTTCTGGATCCGTCGCATCCAGTGACGCATCACCGGTTGCGGTATCCGCTACGTCGGCACTGCGGTTTGGAGCCTGTATATCGGTAATACTTTCCAGTGATTCCCATACCCGTTGCAGGATATCGTCACCTGGGTTACGTGGGTTGTCGGTATAACGCTCAATAAAGTATTCAACACCGGACAACACATCGGCAAAGTGATCCAGAGTCGTCCAGTCTGAACGCGCTCCGGACTCAATCAGCTGTTCAATAAACGGGGCTGCGATATGCAATATTTCGGCAACCGCTGGCAGCGGCACCATACGCAGAGAGCCGGCAATCGAATGCAGCAATGCCGGAATATCGCGCAGTTCTTCGGTATTCCATTGATTGCCAACGTAAGCAATGATGGCGTCCTTGACCTGCTCCAGCACATTACGAGCTTCACGCAGAACGGCTTTCTGGGCGTCGGTCAGAGCATCGGACTCATCACCGCCAGCCAGATTGCCATCCCGAATCATTCCGGAGAGTGTTGCTTCAACAAACAGCAGCGCACCAGCGACATCGAACAGGGCGGTATTATCCAGCACCCCCTGTTGTTGCATGTTTTCCAGTACGGTCAGTTGTTCTTGTATCGCTTGCCGTGGCGCACCCAGCCCCAGCATACCCATGGTATCGCTGACCTGTTTGGCTGCGGTCAGTACCTCAGCCAACGGCTCAACCGTTGCACTGGGATCCCGCATGGCCAGATCCAGCTTGTCCTTGATCGAGGTAATCTCTTCGGCCAGAACGGTCAGAACCTGGCCAACGGTATCCCGATCAGGGCCGGAAAGGACATCACGCTCGTGCTGGATTTCGTCTTCGGTCGGCAGGGCAGAATCGAGCTGAAAGGATTCCCGTACCGCTGCAATCGCCTCACCCTTGATGGTGGTGCGAGCAACATAGAACAGCAGGTTTTTAACCAGTTCATCAGACGCAGCCTGATTCAGTACCTGCTCACCCTGGGTAATCAGGTCTTTCAGTATCTGGTCGAGTTCGCGTAACAGTTGCTTGGCACTGGCCGGCATATGCTGCTGGCCAATCAGCCATTCGCTGAACGCCATGGCAGGCTGCCAAACCACACCGGATGGGGTATGACCCAGCGCGTTATGCAACCGGCTGAAGACTTTCAGCAGATATTCCTTGGCAACTTCCGGCTTTTTGTTTTGCAGTAGCTGCGATGTCGCGGCCTGCAACATCTGCCGGACCTTGCGGATCCACTGCTGGAAATCGTCACGGCTGAAACGTGCCAGTTGGGCAGGTGTCAATACCGCCCGACGCTGCATACGTGGACTGAACAATGCGGTTTCAGACAGCAGGCTGTCACCGCGGGCTGAGCGTAATTCATTCAGAATAGGCAGCAGGACAACGGGCAGATCGCGCCGACCCACCTTGACGTGATCCAGATAATGAGGCAGCTGGATAATAGCCTGCATCAGGACTTCCAGCCCATCCCGTTCATTACGCAGCTGGCCATCAGCCAGTGCGGCCGCAACGGCTTCCATTTCTTCTGCCAACAGGGCGGCACCATAAAACTCCACCATCTGGAGTGTGCCATGAACCTGATGCAGGTAGCTGAAGCAGAATTTCAGTCTGCTGTTATCTGCGGGGTTTTCACCATAAGCTTCCAGTGATTGCTGAGCTTGCTGGAGTGTTTCCTGGATTTCCCCTTTCACCCATTCCAGGGCGATGTAATCCTGACTCATCGCCGTTTGCTCTCCCTGTTAGAATCATTTTGCTTACGGACAAAGGCTGTCAACTTGCCACCACGTACCGGGTCGACCAGAGGATTACTCCAGCCGACGATTTCACCAAGACCAATCACCAGAATTCCCCCTGGAACCAGCCGTTCAGCAAGGACATTAAGAATCTCCCGACGTCGCCAGCGGCGGAAATAAATCAGCACATTCTGACAGTAAATCACGTGCTGGGACTGTAGCGGAAATGCGGAAAGATTCAGTAGATTCACCTGAGTAAAGCAGCAACGCTGACGAACGCTATCAGTCACCTGCATATGACCGTCGTCAGTACGGAGACAGTATTGGTCGCGGAGGTCGTCCGCGATCCATCCAAGGGCAGACAACGGATATCTGGCATCTCGCGCCTTGCGTAACGCAAAGGTAGAGATATCAGTCCCAGTGACTGCGTATTGATGCTCGACAGGAGACAGGTACTTATCTGCAACCATACCCAAACTGTATGCTTCCTCTCCTGATGAGCAACCGACACTCCACATTTCGAGAGTTTGACCATCGTCCAGTGCCGTCGCCATTGTCTGAATATAATTTCCAACAAATTCAAAGGCATCGGGATCCCGAAAAAAGCGGGTTTCCTGCACGGTCAAACGGTCGACCAGAGTATTCCACTCAATCGCTCCGGTCGGGCCGTTCACAACCTTACTGTAATATTCGGAGTAATTACTGCACTCTATTTCACGCATCCGGATACCCAGGCTGGTCTGCAGAAAAGTCCGTCGTTGAACCGGCATACACATTCCTGTTCGCTCTTCCAGCAGAGCTTGCCAACGACCAAACTGGTCATCGCTAAGCTCTGGCATCGTGCTGACAACAGGACGACTCTGATGATTCATAAGGAGTCTTCAACCAGGACTGTGATTACAGTACCTGTTGTTGCTCCATATCCAGGTCCGCTTCTGGCAGTTTGAAGCCCGCCACAGATTCACGCAGTTTGTTCGCCATTTCTGCCAGGTTACCAATCGATTTCGCCGTGGCGGTGGTACCCGCCGATGTTTGCGAAGTAATTTCCTGAATAACGTTCATCGTATTGGAAATATGACCCGCAGACGAAGCCTGCTGACGTGCTGCGTTGGAGATGTTCTGAATCAGTTCCGCCAGGTTTTTCGATACGTTTTCAATCTCTTCCAGTGCCACACCGGCGTCTTGTGCCAGACGGGCACCACGTACCACCTCGGAAGTCGTCGTTTCCATCGAGATTACCGCTTCGTTGGTATCGTTCTGAATCGTTTTAACCAGTGCTTCAATCTGCTTGGTTGCAGCAGCTGAACGTTCCGCCAGCCGCTGCACCTCATCCGCAACTACCGCGAAGCCCCGACCGGCGTCACCGGCCATGGATGCCTGAATAGCGGCGTTCAACGACAGAATGTTGGTTTGGTCAGCAATATCGGTAATCAGGGAGATGATGTCACCAATCTCCTGTGAGGATTCACCCAGACGTTTGATCCGTTTGGAGGTTTCCTGAATCTGCTCACGGATGTTATCCATGCCGTTGATCGTTGCCTGTACAACTTCTGCACCCTTGTTGGCGATCGCTACCGACCGCTCCGCAACCGCAGAGGATTCCGAGGCGTTAGCCGATACCTGGTCAATGGACACCGCCATTTCGTTGATCGCCGCCGATGCACCGGCAATTTCTTGCGCCTGGTGTTCGGATGCTTCCGCCAGATGCATCGCCGTGGCCTGTGTTTCCTGGGCCGCTGACGATACCTGTACCGCTGTTTCGTTAATTGCCGATACCAGTGAGCGCATCTGGTCGATGGCGTAGTTGATGGAGTCAGCAATCGCCCCGGTAAAGTCTTCCGTTACCGTTGCTGATGCCGTCAAGTCACCATCCGCAAGGTCAGCAATTTCGTCCAGCAAACGCAGAATAGCCATCTGGTTCTGTTGGTTCTGGCTTTCTGTTTCTTCCAGGTCGCGACGGGTTGACTGGTAAGACAAGTAACCCAATGCAACCATCAGCATCGCGGCCAGTACCGCAGCACCGTATCCCAGTGCCTGCAGTACAGTCCGCTCATCGGCTTCTGTCAGAATGGTTTCGGTCAGCTCGGATGTCTGGTTCAGCAATATACCAGAGTTGGTAAAGATGCTGTCGGATGCCTCACGCACCTGGAACAGCTCTGGGGAAGTCTCAAGAATTTCGTCTACCGAACCGGATACAAACTCGAACAGTTCGGATACTTCGGAGAGTGCCAGTATCGCCTCGTCGTCGGTTACCTTGGAGATGTTCATCGCCACGTTGCCTTGCACCATGCCGTTCAGTACTCGACCGAACAACGAGGCATCCCGACCAAACGCATCGGCGGCCATTACCGCGTCTTCACCACCCGCCAATACCTTGTTAACCGAGCGCACAATACGTTCCGCCAGCCATGACTGACGCTGGGCAACTGCCACCTGATCGGCTGGAGCGCCGTTATCAAGCAGGATTTCTACAATTTCATCGTATTCCACTTGCAGCTGGGGAATCGTTTCAGACAGTGTTGCGGCAACTTCGTGCAAAGAGAGGATGATGTCCTGGGCACGTACAATCTGGTCAGCATTCTGGCTGACACTGTCCCAAACCTGTTGCACGTCGGTCATACTGGCCACTTCGGCAGGAGCCAGGCCCACTTCAGGGTTACCGTTTTTCAGGTAGTTCCAACGCACTTCAAAGTTGTCACGGGCAATCCGGAGCTGTTCAAACGCTTCCCGGTTACCGGATGCAGATTCCACGGCGTTGGTCGCCATCTGCTGCGACAGTACCCGCAACTCACCCGCATGCTCGATGTATTGCTCATCACGGTTTTGCAGGCTGTTCACATACACCGTAATACCAATAAACAGGCCAAGGGATGCGACCAGCAGCACTGCCAACACACCATTGACTCCATTCTTCAAAACCGTCGAAAAGACGTTACCAGCTTTCGAACTCATGCCCTTGTCTCCACACTTACTGCATGCATTATCCTGGCGCCCCGAATGGAGTCACCTCAGAACCCGGTCACACCGCGATCTGCATAAACTCCGGGGATTGAATCAGTTCGTCAATACGAAAAATTGACCAGATTTTCTCATTCCGGTCAAAACCATATTGGGTATATTTTGCCAGCGCCGGATCCACCTGAGTCAGTTCACTCATGGTATCCACCGGAAACTGTTGCATCCCCAACACCGCATCAACAAGCAAACCCGTCAGTACATCACCTTGTTCAATCACCAGCACTCGCCGGGAACGCCAGTTGGCTTTCCCTGTCAATCCCAACATACCGGCCAGATCCATAACCGGAACCAGGCGGCCACGCACATTGGCCACCCCCAGCACCCAGCTACGGACACCGGGTACCTTGGTCATTTTGGGAGGTTGCAAGATCTCTGCTACCTGTCCCATATCCGTTACAAACTCATGCCCCGCGAGCAAAAAACCGACCCCCCGCCAATACGTCACCGCCTCAAGTTGCTGAGGCAATTCCGAGGCGTTACGGCGGCTGCGGTCGGCAATACTGACAAGCAGGGCAAATGGGCTCATCGTTACTTGGCCATCACCGAGTTGATTTCAGACAGCAAGATGCTTTCTGACACTGGTTTGACCAGATAACCACAGGCACCCTGGCGCTTGCCCCACACCCGGTCAGTTTCCTGATCCTTGGTGGTAACAATAATGACCGGTATACCAGAGGTTTCCGCGTCTTTGGTTAGCTGTCGGGTTGCCTGAAAACCGTTTAAACCAGGCATAACAATATCCATTAGTACTACATCTGGCTTTTCCTGTTTTGCCAGTGCCACACCGTCCGCACCATTCTCTGCGGTAAGGACTTCATGACCATTTTTCTCCAGCATAGAACGAAATACTTCTGTTTCTGTTGGAGAATCATCTACTACCAGAATGCGAGCCATGCTTGGTACCCCTTAATGCTTCGCGTGCTTGTCTTATGATTTTACGTATTGCCGTATTGAACCCAGGAGCTCGTCTTTGCTGAACGGCTTCGTGAGATATTCGTCAGAACCTACGATGCGACCTTTGGCCTTGTCGAAAAGGCCGTCCTTACTAGACAGCATGATCACTGGAGTGGACTTGTATTTGGAATTGTTTTTTATCAGTGCACAAGTCTGATAACCATCCAGGCGCGGCATCATGATGTCGACAAAGATGATATTGGGGCTGGTGTCTGCGATTTTGGCGAGGGCATCAAAGCCATCGGTTGCCGTAATCACCTCACAGCCTACTTTTTTCAGCAGGGTCTCTGCCGTGCGACGAATGGTCTTGCTATCGTCAATGACCATCACTTTGATGTTTTGAAAGTTGTCGTCCATATTAGGGCCTTAACCATCCGATCGTTAATTGCTGTTTTCGGCCGCGACCGCATGCATATGACGTTACGGTGCACTTTTGTATCACACATTAATGTACCAAGCTATAAGGTTCCCATGTCAAAACTGTTTCACCGAATGGAGATCCAATTACGATAGAATCCAAATCAGACTCTTGTTTTGAGGAAAACAGAATGATCAGAAAGCTCGGGGTTGTCATGGATCCCATTAATGATATTAGTGTCAAGAAAGATACATCACTTGCCTTGCTGAATGCCGCACAGGAGCTTGGTTGTGAACTCTTTTACATGGAACAGGCCGATTTGTACATTGACGCAGGCCGTGCAATGGCACGAATGGCTCCACTTACTGTCAGCATGAACCCTGATCATTGGTTTGACCTTGGTGAATGGCAACACCAGCCGCTGTCCGATCTCGATATTATCCTAATGCGTAAAGATCCGCCTTTCGATGGCGAATTTATTTACAGCACCTATATTCTGGAATTGGCCGAACAAGCAGGTGTGCTTGTCGCCAACAAACCTCAAAGCCTGCGCGATTGTAATGAAAAAGTCTTTGCGACGCACTTTTCCGAGTTTATGAGCCCTACTCTGGTAACGCGCAGTGCCGAGCTGTTACGCCAGTTTCATCAACAACATCAGGACGTTATTTTCAAACCACTGGATGGCATGGGTGGCTCTTCGATCTTTCGCCTGAAGCATGACGACCCGAACGTCAGCGTTATCATCGAGACCCTGACCAATCATGGCCGCCAGCAAATCATGGCGCAAAAATTCATCCCGGATATTACCGAAGGTGACAAGCGGATCCTGATGATCGACGGGGAGCCGGTACCATACTGCCTGGCACGGATTCCAGCCAAAGGAGAAACCCGTGGCAACCTGGCCGCCGGTGGTCGTGGTGAAACCCGCCCCCTGTCGGATAACGACTGGGCCATCGCCAGACACATCGGCCCTGAGCTGAAAAAGCGGGGACTGTATTTTGTTGGTCTGGATGTCATTGGTAGCTGCCTGACAGAAATCAACGTCACCAGCCCTACCTGTGTGCGTGAAATCAGTCGTGATTCAGGTATCGATATCGCCGGTCAACTGATCGCCGCATTGCTGGCAAAACTCGACTGATTCACTGAATCAGCTCGTTTTTACCACTGTTGACCCCGGCAGGTGGACAAAAGCCGGGGATCAGCGCAGACTGCGTGCCTATTACAATCCGCCCTTTCAACCGAAGCCGTTCTGCGACAGATACCTCATGCCTGCTGCCGTTGTCTCCAGTTCCGATCGTCTTTCTTTTGCCCTCTTTCTGGCATTGCTGCTGCATGCCATGATTGTGCTGGGTGTCAGCTTTCGCCCAGACGATCGCAGCAACCTGTCCAAAACCCTTGAAGTCACCCTGGCCAGCTATCGCAGTGACAAAGCGCCGGAAGAAGCGGACTTCCTCGCCCAGGAAAACCAGGAAGGCAGCGGCACCGAAGAAGAAGCCCGCATGCTGACCACCGACGTCGAAGCGCCGTTCCAAAGCAACGATATTACCCCGGCCTCGGTACAGAAGCAGGAAGTCTCGGCCCCCAAGGCCGTCGCCAACACCCCGGCCCGTATCACCACAACGGCCGCCAGCCCAAACCAGGCCGTCAGCAGTCCCGACAAACAACCGCCAGTAGAAGCCAAACCAGTACCAGAAGGGCCACCCAAAATGCTGCTGCAGCGCAGTCTGGAAATGGCCAGTCTCGAAGCCAAACTCGACAGTATGCGTCAGGCTTATGCCAAGCGTCCCCGGGTCCAGCGTCTGACCGCAGCCTCCACCATGAAGGCCAGCGACGCCTATTACGTCAACACCTGGCGTAGCAAAATTGAAAAGATGGGTACTCTCAACTACCCCAAAGAAGCGGAAAACTGCTTCGACAACTGCCGTTTGCGCGTACTGGTTTCCATCAATCCCAACGGCACCATCCATAATCTTGAGGTGCTGGAGTCCTCCGGCCGCAAGGTACTGGATGACGCCGCCTTGCGGATTGTGCGTATGTCGGCTCCTTTTGCCCCTTTCACGGAAGAAATGCGCAAGAATACCGATCTCCTGGAAATCATTCGTACCTGGCAATTCAAAGGTAACCGCTATCTGTCGGAAGGATCCTGATGCAAGAACTCAACAGCCTCGACAACCAGCTTCTGATTGCCATGCCACAGCTGCAGGGTAGCGAGTTTGACAGCGCCGTTATTTACCTCTGTGAACACGACCAGGAGGGGGCCATGGGGCTGGTATTAAACAAGCCTCTGGATATCGACTTTGCTGCCGTCTGCGAACAGCTCGACATTGCCCGTCATCAAGGCATCAATACCACCATGCTCAAAGGTGGCCCTGTCGGCACCGAGCAGGGATTTATCCTCCACCAGCAACCGGGCCAGTGGCAAGCCACCGAAGCCATCAGTGAATTTGCCCACTTGACGTCGTCCAAGGATATTCTGACCGCCATTGGCCTGGGAGTGGGGCCGGAAAACTACCGCCTGACCCTGGGCTATTCCGGCTGGGGACCAGGCCAACTGGATGAGGAAATTCTCGGCAACAGCTGGCTGACCGTCGACGCCGATGCCGAACTGCTGTTTGATACCCCTCCCGAAGCGCTTTACCAGACCGCACTGCAGCGCCTCGGCATTCGCAGCACAGCATTGACTGATCAGGTAGGTCACGCCTGATGAGTCATATTCCTGCTCGAGTCATGCAAGTCATGGCGTTTGATTTTGGCACCAAACGTATTGGTGTCGCCATTGGCCATCGCCTGACCGGCAGCAGTACGGCTTTAAACCCGGTCAAGGCCAACGATGGCGTCCCCAACTGGGATACACTCGCAGCCTTGGTCAGTGAGTGGCAACCCGATGCCTTTGTCGTTGGTCTGCCGCTGAACATGGATGGCAGCCCTAGCGAGATGAGCACCCGGGCCGCCAAATTTGCCCGACGTCTGGAAGGACGTTTGCACAAACCTTCGTTTACCCATGACGAGCGCCTGACCAGCTACGAAGCCAAGGGCATTGTCATTGCCGATAGCGGTGAACGAGACTTCGGCCGCCACTCAGTGGATGGGCTGGCCGCACAATTGATTCTTGAAAGCTGGATGGGCGAGCACCCTCGCCCTGACGACGAGCAGTAACAGGGAGAAGCCCCATGCAATTACCGGATATTCAGCTCGCTTGCAGCACTCTGGCCACTCGCCTGGACAGCCACTTGCAGCAACACAAGATAAACCAGCCATTATTTATTGGCATCCGCACCGGTGGCGTCTGGATTGCGGAGCGCCTGCATCAGCAACTGCAGCCATCAGAGCCACTCTACAGCCTGGATATCAGCTTTTATCGGGATGATTTCACTCACCACGGTTTACATCCCGAAGTCAAAGGCTCGGAATTACCCGATACCATCGAAGACCGCCACGTTATTCTGATCGACGACGTTATCATGAGCGGCCGCACTGTACGGGCTGCCATCAACGAGCTGTTTGACTACGGCCGTCCGGCCAGCATTACCCTGGTTGCCCTGTTTGATATCGGTCGGCGCGAGTTGCCTATTCAGCCCGATGTGTACGCAGCCCGTTTGACACTTGAAGAAGGTCAGCTGATTAAGCTCAGCGGCCCGGAGCCATTGGCCATCAGCCTGCTCTGACACCAGTATTCGGGGTGCCTCGGCACCCTATCGGTTTGGTTACAACACACATGGTTCTCCTATGACAACTGATCCCAGCCAGCTTCAGCTCACCGCCGACGGCAGGCTAAAACACTTCCTCACCACCGAAGGCCTCAGCCGGGCATTACTGACTGAAATCCTCGACACCGCCGACTCCTTTATCAGCACCCAGGAACGGGCCGTCAAAAAGGTCCCGCTGCTGCGCGGCAAAACCGTGGTCAACCTGTTTTTTGAAAACAGTACCCGCACCCGTTCAACCTTTGAACTGGCGGCAACCCGGCTGTCTGCTGATATTCTCAACCTCGACATCCAGCGTTCCGCGACCGCCAAGGGCGAAACCTTGATGGATACGCTCTGGAACCTGGAAGCCATGTACAGCGACATGTTTGTGGTGCGTCATGCCGATTCCGGTGCCGCCCATTTTATCGCTGAACAGGTAACCCCCAACGTTGCCATCATCAATGCCGGGGACGGCCGCCACGCGCACCCGACCCAGGCCATGCTCGACATGCTGACCATCCGTCGTCACAAGCATCAGATTGCCGGTCAGATTGTTGCCATTGTTGGCGACATATTGCATTCCCGCGTTGCCCGCTCCCAGATCTATGCCTTGCTGGCTCTGGGTGCAGCGGAAGTTCGTGTGGTCGGCCCCGCCACCTTGCTACCCAAAGACATCGAGTCCCTGGGGGCCAAAGCGTATTACGACCTTAATCTGGCGCTGCGGGATTGCGACGTAGTGATCATGCTGCGGCTGCAAAAAGAGCGTATGCAAAATGCCTTGTTGCCCAGCGAGGGGGAGTTTTTCAAGCTCTACGGCCTGACTACGGAAAAACTGGCACTGGCCAAACCCGATGCCATCGTTATGCACCCCGGCCCCATCAACCGTGGTGTCGAGATTGAATCTGCGGTTGCCGACGGCCCTCAATCCGTCATTCTCAACCAGGTCAGCTACGGTATCGCCGTGCGCATGGCAGTGATGGCCATGGCCATGAGCGGCCAACAAGCCAGCCAGCAAGCGGCCCAGCAACCAGTTGAAGGGGATACCGAATGAAATACCTGCATATTCGTGATGCCCGTGTCATTGCACCGGCACAACAGCTCGATAACGTCTGTGATTTGTATCTGGCCGAGGGACAACTCCGGGCTATTGGCGAAAAACCGGCCGGTGGCACGATCGAATCCACCCTCGACGCCCAAGGCAACTGGCTAGTACCCGGTTTTATCGACCTCAGCAGCTATCTCAATGAGCCGGGTTATACCCAGCGCGGCACCATTGCCAGCGAAACCCGCGCTGCCGCTGCCGCCGGATTCAGCCATGTCTGCGCCCAGCCACTTACCCGTCCGGTAGCCGACAGCCCGGCGGTGATCCAGCTGATGCAGGACAAAGCCAGCAGCGCTGGATATTCGCGGTTATTGCCACTGGGAGCACTCACTCAGGGGCTGGAGGGCGAACAACTGGCCAATATGGTCAGCTTGCGTAACGCCGGTTGTATCGCCCTGAGCAACGCCCGTCAGCCAATCAAGGACAGCTACGTCTTGCGGCGATTAATGGAATACGCCGCCACCTATGACATTTTGCTGTTTTTGTCCGCTGATGATGCCGCACTGTCCAATGGCGGTGTGATGCACGAAGGCCCGACCGCCACACGACTGGGTCTGGCCGGCATTCCGGAAACCGCCGAAACCATCGCGCTGGCGCAAATCCTGCTGTTGATCGAACAAACCGGCGTTCGCGCTCATATCAGTCAGATCAGCTGCGCCCGCAGTGTCAGTATGCTGCGGGAAGCTCGCCAGCGTGGATTACAGGTCAGTGCCGACGTCGCCATCGCCAATCTCTGTTACACCGACGCCCAGGTCAACGGCTACGACAGCCGCTACCACCTGCTGCCGTCGTTACGCAGTGAAGCAGACCGGCAGGCACTGCTGGCAGCGGTCAACGCTGGCGAACTGGCGATTTGCTCCAATCATCAACCGCACGAAATTGTCGCGAAAAAAGCCCCATTTGCCGAGTCCGCCGCCGGCATGGCGCTGTACGCTCCGTTTATTGGCTTACTGCTGCAGCGGGTTAACGATGGCGAACTGACACTCAATGCCGCCTTGTCGGCACTGAGTACTCTCCCGGCGGCAACCCTCGGTTTACACTCCGGGTTTGCAGAAGGCCAACGCTTTAATGCCAGCCTGATCAACCCGGAACAAACCGATGCGTACGGTCGCAGCGGGCAAGTGATCGCTACCTTTGTGGATGGCTTCAAGGTCTACCAACAACCATCCTGAGTTCTCTCTCTGGCACTGATCACACAGTGCCTGCGCTCCGGTTTCAGCCTCTGTATTCCGATACCGGGGCTGAAATCTACCCGTCTATGTAAAGTCAGTGCGAATAGATCTCAGCAGTCAAGACAGCCTGCACAGGCAGTGTATAATGCCTGCAAATTCGAGATACAGAACCCGCGTGCCAGTGCATCGCTCTCTGAGTCATCAGAGCAGATCCAGACACTGGCTACGCCCGTAAGCAGATAGCCATTACCCATGATAAATCTGAGTTACCGCCTGCCATCGTTACCGCTTCTGACCGCCATGTTACTGGCCGTATTGGCGCTCAGCGGTTGTGGTCAGAAAGGCCCTCTGTATCTGCCCGACCAACCTGATACGGAAACGACTCCCTAATATGTCAGCCTTTACTTACCTGCAGGGCAGCCTGCACGCCGAACTTGTCGACCTCGCCGGTCTTGCCGAACAGTACGGCACGCCCTTGTACGTCTATTCCCGTCAGGCTCTGGAACAGCAGTACCAGGCCTACGATAATGCGCTGGGTGAATGGCCACATCAGGTCTGTTTTGCGGTCAAAGCCAACTCCAACATCGCCGTACTGAATGTACTGGCACGACTCGGAGCCGGTTTTGATATTGTCAGCCTGGGTGAACTGGAACGGGCACTGGCCGCCGGTGGCGACCCTGCCCGGATGGTGTTTTCCGGGGTTGGCAAACAAGCCGTCGAAATGCGCCGGGCACTGGCAGTCGGCGTTGGCTGCTTCAATCTTGAATCAGAGGACGAGCTCGAACGCCTGAACGACGTTGCTACTGACATGGGTCTGGTCGCCAAGGTCTCGGTTCGTGTCAATCCGGACGTTGACGCACAGACACACCCTTATATCTCGACGGGGCTGAAAGACAACAAATTCGGCATCGACATTGAACGCGCTCCGGCCGTGTATCAACGCGCCACCAGCCTGCCCGGCATTCAGGTCGTTGGTGTCGACTGTCATATTGGCAGCCAGCTGACCTCAATTGATCCATTTATGGATGCCATCGACCGCCTGCTGGCGCTGATTGATGAGCTGGCCGACCTGGGTATCACCATCCAGCATCTCGATCTGGGCGGCGGTTTGGGCGTTTGTTACCGCGACGAACAACCTGCCAGCCCGGCCACCTATGTGGCCGCCGTCAAAGAACGCCTGGCCGGACGTTCACTGAAACTGATTTTTGAGCCGGGCCGTTCCATTTGCGCCAATGCCGGTGTTTTCCTGACCCGGGTTGAGTACCTCAAACTCAATGAGCACAAGAATTTTGCCATCATTGACGGGGCGATGAACGACCTGATCCGACCGTCCTTGTACTCCGCCTGGCAAGACATCAAGCCCGTTGCAGAAACCAGCAGCGCCATCGAACGCCGTTATGATCTGGTTGGCCCAGTTTGTGAAACCGGTGACTTTCTGGGCAAAGACCGCGATCTGGCCCTGCAACAAGGCGATCTGTTGGCAGTGATGTCTGCGGGAGCCTATGGCTTTGTCATGGCCTCCAACTACAACAGCCGTGGCCGCCCGGCAGAGATCATGGTCGATGACGAGCAGGCGTATCTGATTCGCCGCCGCGAGACCATCGAACAGCTGTTCGAAGATGAGAATCTGCTGCCGGTGGATTCATGAGAGTCAAATTCAGCAAGATGCACGGCCTCGGTAACGACTTTGTGGTAATCGATCTGGTGACTCAAACCGGCCGAATCCGCCCCGAGCGAGTCCGGGAACTGTCCGATCGCCACTTTGGTATTGGCTTTGATCAGTTACTGGTGGTCGAACGCCCCAGTCGGCCCGATGTCGACTTCCGCTATCGCATCTACAATGCCGATGGTAGTGAAGTCGAGAATTGCGGCAATGGTGCCCGCTGCTTTGCCCGTTTTGTTAACGAGCAAATGCTCACCGGCAAACAGGATATTCGGGTCGAAACCGCCAACGGTATTATCGAGCTACATCTGACCAACGAGGGTCAGGTGATGGTGGATATGGGCCCGGCGATTCTGACACCGGCCGACATTCCGATGATCGCTGAACAGTTCATGCCCGAATATCAACGCCATGTTGCCGGTATTGGTGACGTGCGCTTCGGTGCCGTGTCCATGGGTAATCCCCATGCCGTGATCCGGGTCAACGACCTCGAGAACGCTCCGGTACAGCAGTGGGGACCGATCATTGAATCCTGCGAATACTTCCCCAACCGGGTCAATGTCGGCTTTATGCAGGTCATCAATAGCCACGCCATTCGCTTGCGGGTATTCGAGCGAGGAAGTGGTGAAACTCTGGCCTGTGGCACCGGTGCTTGCGCAGCGGTGGTATCCGGGCAGTTACGTGGCTGGCTCGAACCGGGCGTGACGGTATCGTTACCGGGTGGCGAGCTGACGATTGACTGGGATGGTAAATCCAGCGTCCGCATGACCGGGCCAGCCGTGACGGTTTATGATGGTCGGGTTAATCTCTGATTCCCCCAACCATTGACGCTGAACAACGCTTCTGACAGAACAAGGTAAGGACCGCATGAGCCAGCAACCCCGACTCACCGACGCCGATGTCGCACAGTACCTGGAAGATCATCCCGAATTTTTTGTCGGCAAGGATGAGCTGTTATCCCATTTGCGTATT
The DNA here is from genome assembly GCF_030689165.1 of Oceanobacter sp. 4_MG-2023. NCBI lineage: Bacteria > Pseudomonadati > Pseudomonadota > Gammaproteobacteria > Oceanospirillales > Oceanospirillaceae > Oceanobacter > Oceanobacter sp. 4_MG-2023. The sequence goes on from NZ_JAUYVV010000017.1 coordinate 14,806, forward strand.
CCTCATGAAGCTCACGGAGCGACCAGCCTGATCGAGCGTCAGGTCCAGGTGCATCGGGATCGTAATATCGAGCTGCGCCAGCGCATGTCTGACCTGCTCGAAAATGCCCGCCGGAACGACCAGCTGTTCGAAAAAACCCGGCGGCTGGTGCTGGCCCTGATCGAAGCCAACAGCTGGCTGGCGCTCCATACCGCACTGGATGACTCATTGCGTAATGATTTTGGCGTCAACGCCTGGGCCATGCTGCACTTTACCGAGCGACAGCTGGAGCGACCACTGATCGCGGTGCGTAATCAGGAACATCAGCGTAATATCCAGCGGCTGTTCAAAGGCCATCGCGCCATTTGTGGCCAGCTGCCCAAGGCCGATATGGCCGCCTTGTTGAGGCTCGATACCACCGATATGGAATCCATCGCTGCCGCCCAGATTCGGGGCCAGGACAACCATGGCCTGCTGGTACTGGCCAGTCAGGATGGTAATTACTACCGTACTTCCATGGATACCCTGTTTCTGGATTATCTCTGTGACGTACTGGCCTTGCGCTTACAGCAAACGCCGGTTAACCGTTAAACAATAAGGCAATGCTTTGGCTCTGAAACTGATCACCCTCGATCTCGACGATACCCTCTGGCACACCGCCCCGGTGATGCAACGCGCCGAGCAAGCCTGCTATGACTGGATATGCGCCCAATGCCCCGGGTTTGCCGACCTTTACAGCCGGGACGGCCTGCGCCAGTACAAATCAGAATTGGCCGAATGCTACCCGTCATTGCAGCATCAGATATCCAGGCTACGCTTCGAAACCCTGCGCCGGGCAGCCTTGCAAACCGGCTGTGACAGCAGCACGGCCCATGATCTTGCCAGTGCCGCCTTTGAGGTGTTCTCCCAGGAGCGCAGCACGCTGGAATTGTTTGCCGGTGCCGAAACCATGTTGCAACAATTGTCGGCACGTTGGCCCTTGATCGCCGCCACCAATGGCAACGCTGATCTTGAGCGTGTGGGTATTCATCATTATTTCAGCGCTCACCTGAACGCCGAAACCGTTGGAGCAGCCAAACCACAGGGAGATATTTTCTTGGCGGCCCTGGCTCACGCCGGTGTCGAAGCGCACGAATGCTTACATATTGGCGATCATCCGCATCACGATATCGACGCAGCCCGAACGGTGGGTTTACATACGTTGTGGGTCAATCTGGACAACCGTATCTGGCCGGATACCTTTAGCCCGCCGACCCTGCAAGTCCGCACGCTGTCTGAAGTCGTTGAGCTGATTCAGCGCTGGCAGCAGCCATAACAACCAACAACAACGCCACAGACAAACCCGGCAACATATGGCTCTGCCGCCAACCAGGGAGCCATCCCTCAGATTGGACGACGGCCGTAACTGGTTTGCGGCTTGCGCGGCGGGTCTGCCATCATCCGGTCTTCTACCTTTTGAATTTGGCCGCCGCCAGACAAAAAGGCTTCGACATCACTGGCCAGCGCTTGCTGGCGTTGCTTGTGTGCAGCATCACTCTGCTTGAGTTCGCTACCGTCATCTGCCGGTCTTTCAAAATGATCATCAGACATTTGAATCCCCTCTTGTTAACTGCTCCCCATTGCATATAGACCACTCGGGCAGCCTTAGCGCGGTACGATACAATTATTTACACGCCATGGCTCTCTAAACCAAACGGTTCTGCGGTTTCCCTCCAGCGTGCCCGGATACAATGCAAGTCTGGCGCTGGATGCTGTATTTGCGAATACGACGGTACAAGGTTGGTCTGGACACCTTCATCACCCGGGCCACGGCACTGAGATTCCAGTCATGCTGATCCAGTAACCCCACCAATGCCTGTCCTTCTGCATTCAGTGATGGATGGCTCGCCGATTCAGAACGGGACACCGCAGCCGAAGGTACTGCACCGGTTGTCATCATCGATCTGCTCAGCACATGACTGGTCTCCCGCGCACCAGCGACAGAAGCAGATTGATCACTGTGAAGAAGCTCCGGCAGATCCGCCAGCGTAATAACATCATCACAGCTATTGGCTTCTGCAAAGGCCAGTACGTTGACCAGCTCACGAACATTGCCAGGCCAGGCGTAGGCTAACAAAGCGCTGATCACATCCGCCCGCAAGCGCAATTCCGGCCGTTGTAATTTTTGTTTCAGTTCTGCCAGTAAAGCACGTATCAAAAATTCCCTGTCAGCCCGTTGCCGCAGTGGTGGCAGAGTCAGCGTCGCGCCATTCAAGCGATAATATAAATCGGCCCGGAATTCGTTACGTTCAATCATGGCCTGAATATTATGATGAGTTGCGGCGATGATACGACAATCAACGAAAACCGCCTCATCAGCCCCCAACGGCGTGACTTCGCCTTCGGCCAGCACGCGCAACAAGCGAGTTTGTAACTGCAAGGGCATATCGCCGATTTCATCCAGAAACAAGGTGCCGCCATCGGCTTGCTGCACCAGCCCTTTGGCACCCTTGCTGCGTCCGCCGGTAAAGGCTCCTGCGCGGTAGCCAAACAGTTCACTTTCAATCAAAGATTCCGGTATGGCGGCACAATTCAGCGCGACAAAGGGCTTGTTGCGGCGGTGGCTGCTGGCGTGAATCGCATTGGCCAGCATATCTTTACCCGTTCCGGTTTCTCCCAGAATCAACAAATTGACATCACGCTGACGCAAACGCTTAGCCTGTTCGAGGGTTTTACGCATGGCCGCATCATCACCGGCCAGACAGTCCAACTCCGGCACCCTCTCAAGTGGCCGACTGACATCCACGGGTGCCGGGCCAGTTGCCACCGAGATGCAGGGACGCTTGGGTTCTATCAAGGTGCCGAACACCGTTTGTCCACTCGAGGCCAGATGGAAGGCTTGTACGCCATCGCCACGAGTCTGGTTAATGGCCAGAATATCGTCCCAGTCACTGTCCATCAGCTCCGGCAAACCCACAGGATTATCGGCCAGCAATAAACGTCCGGCGGTATTGGCTGCGATAATTTCACCTGTGTCATCCAGCGCAAACAACACCCGACCATTAAGAGCAACAAACTCCCGTGAGTCGTCACAACGAAACACCAGATGACGACGATAACGGCGCAGAAAGTAAGCATCTTCAATCATATGTGCGTACAGCTGGGTCAAATGCAAGGCAAACATCTGGCTGTCCCGCGCTGCCGGAGAATTCAGCGCAGAGATATCCAGCACCGCAATCAACTCACCGGAAGGGCCAAAGATCGGGGCAGCAGTACAGGTCAGGCCAATATGGGCACCGTCAAAATGATCCCCCCGATGGCAAGTCAGCGCTGCCTGCTCCTGAATACAGGTACCCACCGCGCAGGTACCGGCATAACTTTCATCCCAGTCAGCACCCAGATACAACCCCGCCCGCCGCAAGTGGTCATCAAGATGGCGCTCACCATGAAACTGAACCGTTACGCCACGGTGATCGGTCAATAGCAAGACATAGCCCATCCCGTGAATACTGGCGTAAAGCTGGTTAACCCCGGCACGCGCAACGGCCAGCAGTTCATCAGCCGCCTCTTGATGCTCCTTCAGGATAGACCGAGTCACAATCCGGGCAGACTGTTGACGTCCGGGCTGCAACCCATATTGCTGCAAACAGCGTTGCCAAGAGCGGCCGATCATATCGGCGTCAGCAGACTCTGGTGGCCGCCGGGCGAATTCAGTAATCGCTTGGGTATGAGCACGGGCGCAGATCGCATCGGTTGAGCAGGTCATATGTTCAGGCACCTATATCCATCCTTGCCGCCTGGCGGCCAATACTTATTGTTATCAGGTCAATCAGTCTAAAGAGACTATGTAGTGGCTGTCACAGGCCCATTCGTTCCACTTTCGTTCAGCGTTACAACTGTAATGTGACCACTGCAGCTGTATCGTTTTCGGCGTTACAGCTGTTTCACAGCTTGCCTCCAGTACCGCTACAGATATTCCGATTAAAAATAAATCTTATTATTTATCAGTAAGTTATAAGAACAAATAACAATGCACTCAATCTGGCACAGCAGCTGCTATAACCCATCAGAGGCTCAGCGCCCAAATAAAAACAACAAGAGAAAGCAGGAGTTATCCATGACCCGGAATTCCACAGCCACACCGGCGGCAACGTCACCACAGTCCCCCGCATCCATTGAGGCACAAACCTGGCTCGATCACTTCAATCAGGCGTTACAGAACCGTAATACCGCAGCGGCTACGTCCCTGTTTGAACCGCAAGGGTTCTGGCGCGATCTGGTCGCCTTCACCTGGAATATCAAAACCCTGGAAGGCCGGGACGCCATACAGGCGATGCTGACCGAAACACTCGCTCAGGTGCAGCCATCCAATTGGCGGCTGGAAGAAGAAGCCACCGACAACAACGGTGTGATTGAAGCCTGGATCTGTTTCGACACGGCTGTCGCTCACGGACGAGGCCATCTGCGCCTACGTCAGGGGCAAGCCTGGACGCTACTGACCACCATGGTGGAGCTGAAAGATTTTCCGGAAAAACGTAATGCCCAACGCCCTCGAGGAGCAGAACATGGTATTCAGCGTAACCGTCAAACCTGGCAGGAAAAGCGCCAGCAGGAAGAAGCCGAACTGGGCTACGAAAAGCAGCCTTATTGCCTGATTATTGGTGGCGGCCAGGGAGGAATCGGTCTTGGTGCGCGGCTGCGCCAGCTGGAAGTACCAACCCTGATCATCGACAAGCTGGAAAAACCCGGCGATGCCTGGCGTCGACGCTACAAGTCCTTATGCTTGCATGATCCGGTCTGGTACGACCATATGCCGTACCTGCCCTTCCCTGATCACTGGCCCGTCTTTGCACCGAAAGACAAAATCGGTGACTGGCTGGAGATGTACACCAAGGTGATGGAATTGAATTACTGGGGTTCGACCGAATGCACTTCAGCCCACTATGACGAACAGGCCGAAGAGTGGGTAGTACAGGTCAATCGTCAGGGTGAAGCATTGACCTTGCGCCCCAAACAGCTGGTGCTGGCAACCGGAATGTCGGGTATCCCGAATATTCCCAGGATTCCAGGGCAAGACAGTTTCGAAGGTGAACAGCATCACTCCAGCCAGCACCCAGGTGGCGAAGCCTATGCCGGTAAACGTGTTGTGGTACTGGGAGCTAACAACTCCGCCCACGATATCTGTGCCGCGCTGTGGGAACACGGTGCCGACGTTACCATGATCCAGCGTTCTTCCACTCATATCATCAAATCCGATACCCTGATGGACAAGGTACTGGGAGGCTTGTATTCCGAAGAAGCGGTACAAAACGGTATGACGACCTACAAGGCCGATCTGACCTTTGCCTCAATTCCTTTCAAGGTGATGCCGGAATTCCATATTCCCATCTACAAAGAAGTGGCCGAGCAGGATGCCGAGTTTTATCAAAGCCTGGAGAAAGCCGGATTTATGCTTGATTTTGGCGATGATGGCTCCGGTCTGTTTATGAAATACCTGCGCCGGGCATCGGGCTACTATATTGACGTGGGGGCATCCGAGTTGATAGCCAACGGCGATATCAAGCTGAAAAGCCGCACCACCATCGAACAGATATTACCCCACTCGGTGATACTGACCGACGGCACGGAGCTACCTGCCGACCTGATTGTCTACGCCACCGGCTATGGCTCGATGAACGGCTGGGCCGCCCGGATTATTTCCCAGGAAGTCGCCGACAAGGTGGGCAAATGCTGGGGCATGGGATCGCAAACCACCAAGGACCCAGGACCATGGGAAGGGGAATTGCGCAATATGTGGAAACCCACTCACCAGCAGGCGCTGTGGTTCCACGGCGGTAACCTGCATCAGTCGCGTCATTACTCGCAATATCTGTCCCTGCAAATCAAGGCTCGCATGGAAGGGATTGCAACCCCTGTCTATGGCATGGAAGCTGTCAATCACTTGTCCTGAGTGATGACTCCGGACTGAAGGCCGGTCAGCGGTCACACGACGGTTGACCGGTTTTGCTCCGTTCCGTACATCAAACCCCGCATCAGCGGGGCTTGCTGGCTTGAATATTCAGGCCAGCGCTTATAACTGCAAGTAGGTGTACGCCTGCATGGATTCCGCCAGTTCACGCTGGAACATCGCTTTGTCGCTGTCATCCAGTGCGCTCTGTTCTACCTGACTGAGCAGGCGGTGGCGAATATCATCTTCATTAAAATTGACGTAACCCAACACCTTGGCAATATGATCGCCCCACACCGGATTGTGCAGCTGTGGCTGGCCTTCGGCATCCAGCACAACATCCACCGAGTCGGTATCCCCGAACAGGTTGTGCAAATCGCCGAGAATCTCCTGATAAGCCCCCACCATAAAAAACGCCAGCATATCGCCGCGATTGATCGATGGCAGCGGCAAGCTGGTGCCCAGACCGTCATTTTCAACATAATTATCAATACGGCCATCCGAATCACAGGTGATGTCTTGCAACACGCCGCGATACGCCATCGGCTGATCCAGCCCCGTCACCGGCAGGATAGGGAAAATCTGGTTGATGCCCCAGATATCCGGCAAAGACTGGAACAGCGAAAAATTCACAAATACCTTGTCGGCCAGCTTCTCTTGCAGTTCGTCCAGCAGGGGCCGATGAGCACGATTGCCGGGGTTCAGCTTTTCCACCAGCAACTGGCAGGTACGGGCGTACAGGGTTTCAACACTGGCTCGCTGCGCCAGTGACAACAGCCCGAGACTGAACGAGGCATGGGCTTCCGCCACCCAGTGCTGGATATCGTGAAACAACTCCACCAGACCGCTACTGCGAGATGCCAGCAAGGTGTCATACGCCCGATACAGACCTTTGAGGCACACAGGGTCGCTGTCTTGCATTGGCTCCAGCTCGCCATCAAGGGGCCGCTCATGGTCAATGATTTCGGTTAATAACACCGCGTGGTGAGCAGTCATGGCACGACCGGATTCCGTCAGAATATGAGGTTCCGGGGCACCGATTTCGGCGCAGATCTCCTTCATGGCTTCCACGACTTTGCGGGCATATTCCTGCATGCTGTAGTTCATTGAGCAATAACTGCGCGAGCGTGTGCCTTCGTAATCCACGCCCAGGCCGCCCCCGACATCCAGCCACTGCACCGGAACCCCCAGCGTCACCAGCTCGGCAAAGATACGGCTGCACTCGCGCAAACCGGTATGAATATCGTGGATATTGGCCAGCTGCGAGCCCAGGTGGAAATGCAATAACTGCAGCGTCTCCAGCTGCCCTTGCTGACGCAGCAGCTCCACCACTTGCAGAATCTGCAGGGCCGACAGGCCAAACTTGGATTTTTCACCGCCGGTATTCTGCCAGTTGCCCTTGCCGATGGTGGCCAGCCGTGCCCGCACCCCCAGCCGAGGCTGGACGCCAACCCGCTCCGCTTCGCGCAGGATCATGGGTAATTCCGACAGTTTTTCGATCACCAGAAACACATGATGGCCCATTTTCTCTGCCATCAGCGCCAGCCGCACAAAATGCGCATCCTTGTAGCCGTTACACACAATCGTCGCCTTGATATCACGGGTTTGCGCCAGTACCGCAATCAGCTCCGGCTTGCTGCCGGCTTCCAGCCCGATCCGTTCAATGCCCGCCAGGCGCTGACCGGCAACAATTTGCGCCACCACCGGTTGCTGCTGGTTGACCTTGATGGGGTAAACCGGCGTAAACCCGCCCTGATAATCACATGCCTGGCGTGCCTGCTCAAAAGCCTGCACCAGACTGCCCACCCGGTGATGCAGAATACCGGGGAAGCGCAGCAAGACCGGCAAACGCAGGCCTTCCTGACGCACCAGTGCCGATAACCCTTCGAGGTCGATACCTGCAGACGGGGATGCATCCGGGTGAATACTCAGGTTGCCCAGATCATTGATACGGGCATAACCCTCACTCCAGTAAGGCAGGTTATAGACATCACTGGCGGAGGCAGGTTGGGCGGTGGTCATGGGCTATCCTGAATGCTGATTCACTTGGCGCGAATCCGTGGTTAAGGTATCTTGCTGCGCCAAAGAATGGTCGCGGTAACGGCAGCTGTTATCGGCTCGCAAAATCCGCAACGACCGGCGTTAGATCAATTCACGGATCAACGCACAGATCGCTGTCGGGGCGAGCGCGGACGGCATATCCGTCGTGCTGCCAGCCGCCGATTTTAAAGAACATCGATTCATTTGAGTATCCAATATGACACACTCACTGGCAGACGGCTGGTTTACCGAAGTATTTGATCAACAAGGCTCTGCCTTTTCCCTGAAAGTGAAGGGCAAAATCGACAGCGTTCAAAGCGAATTCCAGCGCATTGATATCTACGACACGGAAACCTTCGGCAAGCTGATGGTGATTGATGGCTGCACCATGGTCTCTACCCGTGAGAACTTTGTGTACCACGAAATGATGTCGCATATAGCGCTGTTCGCTCACCCGGCCCCCAAAAACGTTGCCATTATTGGTGGTGGCGACTGTGGCACCCTGCGCGAAGTGCTGAAACACCCCGGCGTTGAGCAGGTCTGGCAAATCGATATCGATGAGCTTGTGACCCGCATGTCGGAGCAACACTTCCCGGAACTGTGTGAATCCAACGCCGACCCAAGGGCCAATATTTTATTTGCCGATGGCATTCAGTGGATCAAGGATCGCGCACCGGAATCCCTGGATGTGATTATTATCGACAGCACCGACCCTGTTGGCCCGGCAGAAGGACTGTTTGCCATCGATTTTTACAAGGACTGCTTCACGGCGCTGGCGCCACTGGGCATTGTGGTACAACAGTCGGAATCACCGCTGTACCACAGTGACTCCATCATCAAGAAAATCCATGTTGATATGGCCGCCGCCGGTGCTACCAGCAGCCACACCGTGCAGTTTCCGCAAGTGATTTACCCATCCGGTTGGTGGAGCTGTACTCTGGCCAGCAAGGGGGGGGATACCACCAGCTTCCGTATCGAAGACGCCGCAGCCAAACCGTTCCGCACGGAGTACTATAATGCCGAAATCCATGCGGCCGGTATGGCCATGCCTGAGTTTATGCGTCGGGCGCTGAATATCGCCGACTGATGCCTGACCCAGCCCGGATGAGCAACACAGCAACACCGGGCCGGGACAAATCACAGGCACAAAAAAAGCCGCGATAACGCGGCTTTTTTTGTGCCTGTGGCAAAGTAACCGAAGATTACTCGTGACCAGACATAAACTTGATAGCCGCCAGCAGCTCATCTTCCGAGCAATCCAGGCAGTTACCTTTTGGTGGCATGGCATTGAGGCCGTTGACCGCATTGCTCAACGTGGCTTCAAAGCCTTTATCCAAACGAGTGTTCCAGGCAGCAGTATCGCCTTTCTTTGGAGCACCCAGAATACCGCTACCATGGCAGGCAATACAGGCAGCACCATAGATGTCTTCGCCAGAGCGAGGACCGGATGCAACCACAACAGCACCACCACACTCTGCACCCACACAAACGTCACCCACCGGGGCGATACGTTCGCGAATGTTTTCTTCATTAGTAGCTGTCGCAGCGAATGCTTGCGAAACCAATAAGGTGGCAGCAACCAGAATCAGCGCTTTCAGATGTTTCACAACGGTCCCCTTTTTAAGCTAATACGGCTTATCAGAATTAGAATCGCGCGAATTATAGCGAGTTTTACGAGCTCATTGGAATCAAACAGCATGACTGAACGCAAGGGACGATGGTATTAGGCTGCTTCAGTGTTGACGAAATCCGCATTTTCACTGCCATAATGGCCCTTTTCATGGCGATAATTGCCTCTTGAAAGGTGGTATCCAATACATGAAAAAAACAGCAGACTACTTTAAATAACGATCCAGAATCGTCTGATAACGGCCACTCTGACGCAATTGCTGCAACCCGACGTTAAATTTATCCCGCAAGGCCGGATTGCGAAAGCCAACCCGATAGTGGACAGGATCCAACACATCAAACACATCCACCTTGAGTCCGGTATTCACCCGGGTTGTCTGATTTCGATAAAAATCAAAAATATGTTGATCAATAACAATCATCTCAGTACGTCCAGAGAACAACATTTCTATCTGGCGATTTTGCCGTATGGTTTCACTGTATTGAGGGTTACGAAGACTCATGCGCCCGTATTCCGGCCCCAAGAGCTGCTGGGCGGTCTGAAACCCCAGCACACGATAATCGGCCATATTGGCAACGTGATCCAGCTTGATCCCGGCGGATGCCAGCGCCACCGCCACGTTGTGATAAGTAATGTATTCATCTGAAAAGAAGATGCTTTTATCCGCTGGTTCATCGGTCTTGGGCAAGGTCATCGCCGCCGCCACATTTCCCTGATGCAACAGACTGCGCACCCGGATATAAGGTACATACACTGGCTCGATGTCATACCCTTGCAGCGCCAGCGCTTCGCGAACAATCTCCAGCTCTGCCCCTGAATCTTCTTCAGTAATAATATAGGGCGACATGGAAATGCCCACCGCAACCCGGATGGATTCCGCCATCACAGGACAGGCCAGGATCAACAGCAACCATGCTGTCAGAGGGAATCGCACAAGGCTATTTGTCATTAGAAAGTCAACCATGCCATAAAATAAACCAAAGTCCTGATCAAACACCGTATCCACGTATTATCATTCCAGGCACGGTAAAGCTGCACTGTCTGATCGATCAACCGATCCCCTGACGACCATGCCAGACCCGGGTACTGACTGTCTACTGACGCCAGACAGCGGTTGCATTGCCACAATCCAACGTTACAGTAGAGTCCAATTGCCCAGGAGGCTTGTTATGCCATACACCCCCCGCATTGTCTTGAGCGTGTCTGCGATTGTTCTGGCCAGCGTTTTATCAGCCTGTACCGTCAAACTGGCCGCTCCCGAAAAACCCATTACCATCAACCTTAACGTCAAGATTGAACACGAAGTCCGGGTCAAGGTAGAAAAAGATCTCGACAATCTGTTTGAAGAAAACGACGCCCTGTTCTGAGTTATGGAGATATTCATGAAACGACTGCTGCTGGCACTCTGCACCCTGATGCTGTCCTTTTCGGTTATGGCCATCGACCTTGACACCGCTCGGGAGTCGGGTTTGGTGGGCGAACGACTGGACGGCTACCTTGGCCTGGTCGATACCAGCCATACTGAAGCCGCCGCCCTGATGGTTGAGATCAATCTCAAGCGCAAGATCCACTACCAGGAAATTGCCAACAAACAAAACGCACCACTGGCCAGTATTGAAAAAATTGCCGGAGAAAAACTGACGACCAAAGCCAACAAACAGGGACTGTATTACCAGACTGCCAACGGCGACTGGGTGCGGAATTAATCTTCGTCAATAATCATGCGTCACACGATCCTCGACCCCGTCATGTCAGCATATCGAGGACGAGCTAACCGAGAAAGGAACTGTTATGGATATATCTACCATTGTCACGCTGGTTGTTATTGCCTTGCTGCTGATTTATCTGGTGTCGATTTACAACACTCTGGTGAGCTACCGCAACCGTTACGAAAACAGCTTTGCCCAGATCGAAGTGCAACTGAAACGGCGCTACGACCTGATTCCCAATCTGGTAGAAACCGCCAAGGCTTATATGAGCCACGAGCGCGAAACCCTTGAAGCCGTTATCAACGCGCGCAACAGCGCGGCCGCAGGACTGAAAGCCGCTGCCAGCCACCCTGGGGCCGCCGATGCCATGCAACAACTGATGAACGGCGAAGGTGCCCTGACCGGTGCCCTCGGTCGCCTCAACGTGGTGATGGAAGCCTACCCGGATCTCAAAGCCAATCAGAACATGATGCAAGTCTCGGAAGAACTGACCAGCACCGAAAACCGCGTCTCGTTTGCCCGTCAGGCCTTCAACGATGCCGTCACCACCTACAACAGCTATCGCCAGTCCTTTCCACCGGTAATGTTTGCCGGCCTGTTTGGTCACCGGGAAGATGCACGCCTGCTCGAATTTGCCGACAGTGCCGCCATCCAGGCAGCACCCAAAGTGTCTTTCTGATTAGCCCCGACCGTACAGGCAGAGTGGATACAATATGGACTTCTTTAACCATCAGGATCAGGCCCGCAAACAAACCCGGCGACTGATTCTGCTGTTTGTTTTGGCCGTGGTGGCGCTGGTGGCTGCCATCAACCTGCTGGTAGCACTGATTATCTGGTACGGCCAGGGTCAGACCATCAACAGTGTTGAGCTGGCCGCCCGGGCGGGTCAGCCTGGCCTCTCCTTTTTTGATTCCCTCTCGACAGAACGAATCCTGATCATCTCGGCACTGGTGATGATGGTCATCGGACTGGCCAGCCTGTATCGCTGGCTCAACCTGCGAGGTGGCGGTCATGTGGTGGCCGAATCTCTCGGCGGCCATCGCCTGCCCCCCAACAGCAGCGATTTTTACGAACGCCGCTTGCTTAATGTCGTGGAAGAAATGGCCATTGCCGCCGGTATGCCGGTACCACCTGTCTATGTACTGGACGACGACAGCATCAACGCCTTTGCCGCCGGTTATCAGGCCTCCGATGCGGTGGTCGGCGTTACCCGAGGCTGCATGACCAAGCTCAGCCGCGACCAGCTGCAAGGGGTTATTGCCCACGAATTCAGCCATATTGCCAATGGTGACATGCGGCTGAATATCCGGTTGATGGCGCTGTTATTCGGCATTCTGTTTATTGCCCTGAGCGGCCGTTTTATTATCGAAGCCACCAGCCAGCGCCGCCTGCTGAGTTCCAGCGACAAACGCAATAACAGCGCGCCATTCTGGGCCATTGGCCTGGCATTGCTGGTACTGGGTTATATCGGCGTTTTTTTTGGCAACCTGATCAAGGCAGCGGTTTCACGACAACGTGAATTTCTCGCCGACGCCTCCGCAGTGCAGTACACCCGAAACCCGGAAAGTATTGGTGAAGCACTGAAAGTGATTGGTCATGGCAGTGGCAGCGACATCAGCAGCCCGGAGCGCGAAGAAACCGCCCACCTGTTTTTTGGCAGCGCCATGCACTTCCGCCTGCCACTGTTTGCAACACACCCGCCGCTGGAACAACGTATCCGCCGCATCGAACCCACCTGGGACGGCCGTTATCTCGCACCACAGGCCAGAACCGATGCCGAACAGGCCAACCCAGAGCTGGTTGATCACTCATCCAGTGCCAGCCGACTGGCTGGTGTCATGGGGGTTGCCGCGGCTGTTGCAGCAACCAGCGAGCGTCCAGACGCTGCCAGCCATACTATCAATACGATCAATAGCCCGGCCGATCATCATTCGGGCAGCCCGGCCATGTCTCTGTCCGACCAGGCCCGTGACCCGCATCAGGCTCAGGCACTCATTTATGCACTGCTGCTGGCTCCTCCCGAGCGTTTTGTGCACGACCAACAGCTGAATCTTATTCTGCAACAGGCCGGTCGCGAGACATACCAACAGGCCCTGCGGCTGATTCCTGCAATCCAGGCTCTGGCGCCAGAACAACGGTTACCACTGGTTGAACTGGCCATTCCGGCTCTCAAACAGCTATCCGAAAACCAGTACCGTACCTTCCACACCCTGCTGATAGGCCTGATGAAAGCGGATGGCCAGATTGATCTGTTTGAATGGTGTCTGTTCCGTTTGCTGAGTCAGTATCTTGCTGGCCACTTTAACAAGGTCACCCCGGTCAAGGCCCGCTACAGCAAGCCCGAAGCAGTCGCTGACGACATCGCCGTATTACTGTCGTTCCTGGCCGCCAAAGGCCACGATGACTCGGAAAGCGCCGCCCAGGCCTTTCAGATGAGTCTGGCTGACGGGGCTTTTGGTTCACTTGGTATTCAGTTTCAGCCACCAGGCAACAGCCTGAAACCGTTGAACCAGTCGCTCACCCGGCTGACCGAGCTATACCCCCATATCAAAGGCCGATTGATCAAATCCATGGTAGCCTGCGGCCGTGCTGACGGTATATTGCGCCCGGCTGAACGCGACCTGATCCATACCATCGCCGCGATTCTGGAAACCCCTGTACCGGCCGGAGTGCTGGCCCAATGCTGATGGGGCAACAACTGTTATGATGACATCCGGCACCATTTGCTATTTGCTTTTTCACTGGCAATTGCCGCCCAAAGCCAGCAACAGTCTGATCAATGGCCTGACCATGGTCATGAACAACCGTTGTAACCTTTATTGTGGCTTGGGTAGCTTTTGTTTACTATGCGCCCGACCTGAACCTCAGAGGCCACAGCCATGAATACTGTCGTCTACCCCGGTACGTTCGACCCCATTACCAATGGCCATACGGATCTGGTTGAACGCGCAGCGAAGATGTTTGACCACATCATCGTTGCAGTTGCAGACAATCAGAAAAAACGGCCTATGCTGGAACTGGACGAACGCGTCGACCTGGCCCGTGAAGTGCTGGCCCATCTGCCCAATGTTGAAGTTGTCGGCTTCAGTAACCTGCTGGCAGATTTTGTCCAGGAACGCGATGCCAACATCATCTTGCGAGGCCTGCGTGCCGTCTCGGATTTCGAATACGAATTCCAGCTCGCCAATATGAATCGCGTGCTGGCTCCACGTGTCGAGAGCATGTTTCTGACACCGGCGGAGAAATATTCGTTTATTTCATCCACTCTGGTGCGCGAAATTGCCTCCTTGCAGGGCAATATCAGCAACTTCGTACACCCGGCAGTCGCAGACGCCTTGGTAAAACATGTTAATGAGTCACGGCCACACGCCTGACGGAGGAATAAATGTCGTTAATTATTACTGATGAATGTATCAACTGTGACGTGTGTGAGCCTGAGTGCCCCAACGAAGCAATTTCTGCCGGTGAAGAGATTTACGAGATCGATCCAGGCAAATGTACAGAATGTGTTGGCCACTACGACGAGCCCCAGTGTCAGCTGGTCTGCCCTGTCGATTGTATTCCGCTGGACGAAAACAACACCGAAACCCAGGAAGAGCTCGAAGCCAAGTACGAACGCCTGACGGGCAAACAAGCTTCCTGAACTGACCCTCTGAGCTGAACACCCTGTTCTGCTGACGATAGCGTGTTTGCCTTGCAGCACGCTATCGGGTTGCGCACACTGGCATCTTCTATACGGCCTTCCGCCGCCATTCAGGATGACCGATGACCGCAACCTTATTATCCCGACTGTTACACCAGCCACTCGTTTACCGCCCGGGCTTGTTATTACTCATATTGATCGGGGTGGTTGCCTGTGCCCAAACCGAAGAGCCGTCCACGGCGACATCTCCAATAACCACGTCTCAAACAACTACATCTCCAGCAACCACTCTCCAAGCCACTGCGCCTGCCACGCCTGAAACAACCCTGATCGTCAGGCCCCAGCCCCCCGGTTCCCATGCCATTGCCAGCGCCCACCCATTGGCAACCCAGGCCGGTATGGATATCCTCAATGCCGGTGGTAACGCCATTGATGCCGCCATCGCCGTTGCTGCCAGTCTTGGCGTGGTTGAGCCTTACAGCGCTGGCATCGGCGGTGGTGGTTTCTGGCTGCTGTACCTGGCCGACCGCCAGCAATACCGTTTTGTTGACGCTCGCGAGCAGGCCCCGCTGGCAGCTCACCGTGATTATTATCTCGATGAGCAGGGAAACGTTATCCGCGACAAGGCCATTAACGGCCCCACTGCTGCGGCGATTCCCGGGCAGGCCGCGGCTTTTCACTGGCTTGCCGAACAGTATGGCCACTTGCCGCTCAGCACCTCGTTACACGCCGCGATCCAACAGGCCCGTGATGGCTTTGCGGTTTACCCGCAATACCGCAAATTACTGAACTACCGCTTAAAAACCCTGCAACGTTACCCCGACAGTGCCCGCCTGTTTCTCAGTAACGGCAAGATGCCAGCCGTTGGCCACCTCATCCAGCAACCCGAACTGGCCATCACCCTGGAACGCCTGGCCAGCCAGGGCCACGACGGCTTTTACCGTGGCCCGACCGCCGCGGCGCTGGTTAAAGGCGTCCAGGCTGCCGGTGGCGACTGGACGTTACAGGACCTGGAAAACTATCAGGTGATAGAACGTCAGCCCATCACGGCAACCTTGGGGGAATACACCCTGATCAGCGCTCCACCGCCATCCTCTGGTGGTATTGCCCTGACCCAGATGTTAACCATGCTGGCGCAATTTCCCTGGCGCAGCATGGATCAGGTACAACAAACCCACTTGCTGGCCGAAGTGATGCGCCGGGCCTACCACGACCGCGCCAAATACCTTGGTGATCCCGACGTTGTTGACGTACCAACCCAACACTTGATGTCGACCAGCCACAACCGGCAGTGGGCCGACGGCATCCGTCTCGACCGGGCCACGCCATCCATCTCGCTAGCTGGCCCCAAAAACATCGAAGAAGGTTTCCACACCACTCACCTGTCAGTACTGGATGCCCACGGCAATATGGTGTCTGCCACGCTCAGCATCAATTTACCCTTTGGCTCTGCATTTACCGTTCCCGGCACCGGGGTGTTGCTGAATAACGAAATGGATGATTTCTCGGCCAAACCCGGCGCACCCAATGCCTATGGTCTGGTCGGTGCAGAAGCCAATGCCATTGCTCCCGGCAAGCGACCGCTGTCGAGTATGAGTCCCAGCCTGCTGGTCTCCGCCGACCAGACAGCCATTATTGGCACTCCGGGCGGCAGCCGTATTATCACCATGGTCTTGCTCGGCATATTACAAGCCATGCAAGACAAGCCGGTCGAAGACTGGGTGGCCCAGCCACGTATTCACCACCAATACCTGCCCGACAGAATCCAATATGAACCCGGCAGCCTGACACCGGATCAGCGGCAACAGCTGCAAGCCCTGGGTCATCAACTCAAGGATGCTGGACGCCAATATGGCAATATGCAGGCAATTCGGTGGGATCATGTATCCGGTGCGGTGACTGCCGCCGCAGACCCGAGAGGAGAAGGTTCGGCACAGGTGCAGCCTGCCCGTAACAACCAGTAGAGGACAGCAGCAGCCTGACCAGTGACCAGCCAGATACACTTACTGACCGTTGTGAGTGTCGTTGGGGGTTGGGGTTGGAGCTGGTGCTGATTCTGCCTGGGCGCGCTTGGCTTTTTGTGCCGCTTCCCACTCTGCCACGTCCTCACGATAAATATCCCACACACAGCGATCACAGCCACTTTCACAGCACTCGTAATCCCCTGGTGGTAATGGCTTGTCGTCTGGAATCTGCTCTGCCATCACGGCCTCCGGTGTAAATAACGCCAGTATATCAGCCCATTAGCGTAATCGCAGTGCAGCTCCTGAGCCGTTGGCTACCCTTCCAGCCGATACTCTCCGGCATCCAGCATGCCTTCAAAAATACTCATCAGCCGGTGGGGCGTAATCAGACAGCCGGCCTCTGTGCCTCGCGGCATGATATCGAGCATCACATCATTGGCCGCCAGTTCGGGCAGTACGGTGTCCAGCAAATACTCCAGAGCGACAGAATCCGGGCGGCAGTCTTCCCAGATATCCAGAGCCGATTCCAGCGCATAACGCCGGTAAGGCCACAAAGGCAGTACCCGCTGGCCATCCAGATCACGTACAAACCAGGCTTTGCCTGCCCGCAAGCTCCAACTTTCCTCGGTTTCGAAAGCACGTAACAGATAATAATCCAGCCGCTCACCATCGGTCAGAGTCGGAACAGCCGCGTATTCGGCATCGTAAGGTTCATAGCGCATGGGTGGTCCTGCATCAGTCACGGAGTTGGCTGTTACGTTGCAAATCACCAGCCACTCATGGTCAAAATATTATCCTTTAAAATCAGTAATTTACAAAAAAGTCGAGAGAAGAAAAAACACCATGGCCGCATCTGTAAAGACAATGTCGTAAAAGCGACAAACCGCGTCACCTACTTCCCCCCAGCACATCCCCCAAGCCATACGCCTGCCCAGGCAGACCGTCATTTGAAAAACAACAGTTACTGACACAGACGAACAAAAGACCACAAAAACTGAAAATTCACCCGATTTGGTGAAGGAAAACCGCTTTTTCTTCCCTAGTCTGCTGACGTTTTTAGAACAAGACGCGCAAATATTTTCCTTAATGCCCGAATTTTCGGCTTACGGGCCACATGAATCGCCCGATAACATGGAATAAATACAATGGAAATAAGCAAACTGATGCTAGCCATTATGGCGGCTTCAACCCTTACTCTGACCGCCTGTGGCGGCAATTCAAGCTCAGGCTCAAGTGATAACCAGGACCAAAGCCAGGATACTGGCGGTGATACTGGCGGTGATACTGGCGGTGATACTGACAGCGGTGATACCGACAGCCCGGTTCTGACCGGTACCGCCGCCACTGGCCTGGCCATCGACGGCACGGTCTTTGTGTATGACGCGGATGGCCGCCAGACCAATGTGATCATCGAAGACGACGGCAGCTTCAGCGTTAACGTCGACGGCATGACGCCACCATTCATGCTGGAAGCCCGTCCGGATGATACCAGCACAGCGATTCAATATTCCTTTGCTGAAGCTGCCGATATTACGGTCAACGTTACTCCTCTGACCACCCTGGCCCTGTTCCTGGCCAACGACCAGCAAAGCCTGGCCGCTCTGGTCAGCGCCTGGGATGACGAAGCAGAAAGCTTTGATGAAACCGCACTGGCAGCAGCAGAAGATGTCATTCTGGCCAACTTCGCCGACCAGTTTGAAGAGCGCGCGCTCGACCCGCAAACCTACGACCTGTTTAATAATGCCTTCCGTGCCAACCGCACCGGCTTTGATGCGGTACTGGACGATGTGCGTATCGTCTTTGATATGGATGAGGGCAGCTTTGAAGTCGATGTTGACGAGCAGGATTACGACTTCGATGAAGATGCTGAATTTGGTACCGATCCTGACACAGGTACAGACCCCGACGCTGGCAGCGGTACAGACACAGAGCCAGACACCACACCCGACAGCTTCTCATTCCCGGCCCAGGACAACCGTGCACCCAACAGCACCTCGCAAAGTGCCACGGTTACCCTGTCGGGCTTTGATGGCAGCCTGACCCTGACCGTTACCAATGGCACCCTGATTGTTAACAGCCAATCCGTCGGTGAAAGCGCCTCCGTCTCCGCTGGCGACCAGCTCGCCATCCAGCAACAAGCCCCCAACGATTTTGGCAGCACCGGCATCAGCACCATCACCCTGGGCGATTACAGTACCACCTTCGAAGTGACTACCCGGGCAGCGGATACCAGCCCAGTCAGCTTTACCTTGCCCGCCGTGACCGATGTGGCACCTGCAACACAAGTCAGCACCGACCAAATCACCCTGACGGGTTTCGAAGGCCAGCTGGCGCTGGCATTTGATCAGGGTTACGTGGTCGTGAACGGTGCAATTTACAGCAGTGGTGTGATGGTGACAGCCGGTGACACGGTCTATTTCCGCCTGACCAGCAGCGGTGATTATGGTGCGACAGTCACCAGCACCATCACCCTGGGCGATTACAGCACCACTTTTGCCGTCACCACCCGCGCCATCGACAACACGCCGGACGCCATCTCATTTGACTCCCTGGCCAATGTCACTCCGGGTGAAGAGATATTCAGCAACGTTGTAACCGTCACGGGTTTTGATGAAGACGCGACGATCAGCATCACCAATGGCCAATTCCAGATCAATGGTGGCACCTGGCTTACGTCAGGTACTATCCGTGAGGGGGATACCCTGCGTCTGCTTCAGAATGTGCCAGACAGTTTTGGCACCACAACAGACACCACGGTGACCATCAACGGCAACAGCTACACCTTCAGCACCGTCACCCGTACCGGCGATACCACACCAGACAGCTTTAATCTGGTCAATCTGAGTAATGCCGAGCCGGATACCCGCTACGAAAGCGACACCGTCACCCTGAGCGGCTTCGAAGGTTCACCCGAGATCACAGTCACCCATGGTGAGTTGCGTATAAACGGCACCTTGTCTGGTACCTCAGCCACGGTCTCCGTCGGTGACCAGATCAGTGTCGTTCAGCAGTCTTCTGCCGATTTTGAAACCACGGTGGTCAGCACCGTAACCATAGGTGATTTCTCAACCAGTTTCGAAACCACCACCCGTGCCGAAAGCGCCGACGTTGATCCGTTCACCTTCGAGCAGCAAGAAGATCTTGAACCCGGTGTCGTAGCCATCAGTAACGCCGTCACCGTCAGCGGCTTTGATACACCCCAGACATTCACCCTGCGCAACGGCGTTGGCAGCCTGATCGTTAACGGTACCGATATGGGTACCTCAGCCGTAGTTGCCAGTGGTGACAGCATCCAGCTGTCCGTCACCACGTATACGAACTTTGGCTGGAACGCGAATGCGGTCGTTGAGTTCAGTAATGGCTCCGCCATGTTTATCGCCGGCACCCGTACTGCCATTACCACACCCGATCCTTTCAGCTTTGCCTCGGTAACCGAGGTAGAACCCGGTGTCGAAGTGGTCAGCGCACCAATCTCGTTCAGCGGTCTGGAAGACGCCACCCGCATCCAGGTAACCAATGGTGTCGTCCGCTCCAGTCGCTATCCAGGCCAGGATCTGACCTCGCTGTCGGTATGGCCAAACGATACTATTACAGTGGTGCACACCAGCTCTAACCTGTACGACACGGATACGGTCACCACAGTGTCCACGCAAGAAGGTTACGGTTCGGTCAGCGCTACCTTTACCTCTACGACCAAAACCGCCGCATCCAGCCAGACAGATCCGATTATGGATCTCAGCTGGAACCTGGGTCAGGACAAGGTGAACGCCCTGGCATTACCAGTCAATCTGGATACCAATGGCAGTGAGCTGTACCTGCTGAAAAACAGCAGCACAACCAGCAGCCTGATGAACGTCACGCCCGGCTCGGCGGATCGTGAATTGGCGACACTGCAAGCATTGAGCAGCACCACGTACGAAGGCCTTGCGGTTGCTCTGCTGGAACAGGGAAGCACCAGCGAACAGCTTATTTTCAGCTGCGATACCGCTACCCAGCCCGCCAGGATCACCGCTCGCCTGGCCTCTGACCCAACGACTGTTAGCAGCCTGGAACTGTCGGATACCGTCAGTGCGAATCTCGCAGGACGCGCTTCTGCCCTGCAAGAAGGCATGGCATGGAGCCTGAGCGCCTGTGATGATCTGTCGGTTGCCGATGTCAGTTACAATGCCACCGACGATACCTTCCAGATCAAACTGGGAGTCAGCGGTGCTGGCAAGATGGACACCGATGATTACCATCAGATCGCGGTGTTTGAATACAGCTATGATCTCAATGCAGCAGATGCCAGCACAGCCATGAGCAAAACCCTGGCCACGCCGCTATATCGCCTCATGTTCGGCACCCAGGAGTACAAAGCGGTGGAGCTGTCGTCCATCACTTCATACTCCTACCGCTTCTTTGCCATGTTCGAGAACAATGGCAGCGACACGTACAACTACCTGCGTATGTACTACGGTGGCGGTAGCAGTGTTGACCTGAACATCTCGCCGATCAACTACTTCACAGGCAATGACGGTAGCTGGGATGTCGCGGACATACACATCTGGAAAGAGTCCGAAACGGCTTACCACCTGTACCTGACCTCGGCCACCATGGGGTTGTACGAAGTCGTCTTCGATCCTACCACCGACACCAAAACCTCAGAACGTCTCCATGACTCCGGCGACCAGCAGTTCTGTAAGGGTGCCATCACCGGTAGCATCAGCGGCAGTAACCCGACTCTCTGGTGTCACGACGCCACAGACGAAGGCAAGCTGATCGAGTTCGACCCAACGGAGTAATCCTCCTCGACCGGTAACCTGCTCTGGCAGGCTACCGGCCCTCCCAGCCCTGCCGAATCTGGCATTTTTTTAATGTGTACTGTCCATGCTTCGGTCAGCGGTATCAGTATGATGTGGATGTCGCTGTAAAATAATCACCAGCACCGTCTGGCTCCAATGACCGCGGGCTTTTTATCAACCGCCAACGGCCTGAGATATTCTGTAAACGCCATGGATACAGGAACCCAACATGAGTAACGCCTTATCAGAGTACCTCTCAGCCCTGTTCGAAAAACTGAGCCATCTCGGATTTGCCCACCACCCCCTCGCCGACAAAATACAATGGGAACGCCATCACCTGTTTATGCGCGAAGTCGGCCCAAGAATGGCGGCCACCCTGGTCGCCGCGGTGGTGGTTGGCCTGTTGTTCATGCAGTCCGCCAGTACCACAGAGTTGTGCACCTGGTTCGGTATGAACCTGTTGGCAGGACTGAACTCCTGGCTGATTATCCGCCACTACCATAAAACCCGTATCGGCCATCGGCCCGACCCGAACCAACAACAGCAACGGCGTTCGATCCACCGATGGCATATGGCGAACCTGTATCTGGCACTGCTATGGGGCTTCCAATGGGCGGCCTTGCCCTTGTTGTTTTTGGCCGATGCTTCACTGGTGCAAATCTTTTCGATGCTGCTGCTGGTCACCATTGTCTCCGCCACCCCGTCCATGACCATGGGGCTGTATCCGGATGTGTACATCACCTTTCTGACCCCGGTACTGGGAGCATTTGGCCTGCACCTGGCGACAATGGAGCTGGATGGCACCTGGCTGCACAAGATCATGGCACCAGCGGTATGGGTGTCCCTGGTCGGTTTCAGTTACGCCATGTTCAAAACCCAGATCCATACCTTGGCGCTCAGGCTGGAGCTAGAGCAGTCCAAACAAAAGATCGAACAGGCCAACAAGGCCAAAACCCGCTTTCTTGCTGCCGCCAGTCACGATATTCGCCAGCCTCTACAAGCGGCCTCGCTGTATTGGAGCACCATCGACCCAGCCAGGCTTGCCCCCCAGCAACAGCCACTCTTTGAGCGCCTGGGCACCAGCCTGAAAGCCACCAATGAACTGCTCAATCATTTGCTCGATGTTTCCAGACTGGATGCCGGGGTGACGCCATTACGACCGCAGGCCACCGATGTAGCCACGTTACTGGACGAACTGCGCATCGTCTTTTTGCCCTTGGCACAACGCAAAAACCTGCATCTGGATATCGAATGTGATGCTGAAGTGTCGATCTGGTGCGATCGGTCTATGACCTTCCAGATACTCAAGAATCTATTGGCCAATGCCGTGCAGTACACCCTTGATGGAGGTATTCTTGTGCGTGTTATCGCGCGAGAGCAGCAGGTGCAAATCAACGTTGAGGATACCGGTATGGGTATTTCTCTCGAGCATCAACACACCATATTTGAAGAGTTTGTACAATTGGACAACCCTGGCCGCCTTCATCAGAAAGGCCTTGGACTGGGTCTCGCCATTGTCAAACGTCTCTGTCAATTACAGCAGGTTCCACTACAGCTCGACTCCAGACAAGGACAAGGCAGCTGTTTTTCCCTGATATTCCCTCGCACCCGGCCAGCCCCCTTCAAGCCGCCAGAGGCCAACACAGAAGAAGCGCCGCATTGCCGCCTGAATGGCCTGAAAATATTGTTAGTGGATGATCAGAAAGACATTCTGGATGCTCTGTCCCTGCTGCTGGTGAGCTGGGACTGTGATGTGTGGATCGCCCAGAGCCTGACGAACCTGAAGCAACAACTGGATCAGCCAGCATGCTTGCCTGACGTCGTCATCAGCGATGATTCATTGACAGATGATGGTAATTTTGAACAGATCCTGGCGACGTTGCGGCACCAGCTGCCTTACACTCCGGCGATTATCATAATGACCGGCAACACCACCCCACAACGGGTCAAACAGCTCACCCAGACGGGCTACCCATTACTGCATAAACCGATCGAAACCGCACAATTGAAAGCGGCCCTGCAAAACGCCGACTGTCACCAGGAGACAGATACCGCTTAAAGATATCCATGCTGGTGCGCCGCACGCAGGCACTCGATACGGTTATTCACTCCCAGCTTGTCAAACATCAGCCGAATATGTGTTTTTACCGTATTGGGACTCAGGAACAACTGCTCGGCAATCTGCTGGGTCGCATAACCCGCCTGCATCAGCGTCAGAATCGCCAACTGGCGCTCGCTGAGCAGATCCGCCGGATGAGGTGTCGATGCGGCCATCACCTCGGGAGCCAGATAGCGCTCACCTTGCAGCACTCTCCGAACCGCCAGCAAGATATCGTCGGTAGACTGGTTTTTGGTGATCAGACCCGAGGCACCGGCATTCAGCACCCGAGTCAGTACAGCACCCCGACTTTCACCGGTACACACCAGTACCGCAACCTGAGTATCCTGCTGGCGAAGCTGTTGTAACAACTTCAGCCCATCGCTATCCGGCAACCCCAGATCCAGCAATACCAGTTGCCAGGAAGATGCCAATACCTGTTCCAAACCTTGCTCAGCAGAATGAACACAACGGATTGTCGCGCTTGGCCAATGCTTACTGAACAGGCTGACCATCGCCTCGGCAAACATGCGGTGATCATCAATAATCAGGATAGAGAATGAATTACTGTTAAAATTATACGTAAACACTGCATTTGCTCGATCAACATTCCTCTCGCATATAATGATACAGTAATCATCGGACTGCTTGGTCCGTGCGACACAGAATCCTGTTTTCGAGACCCAGTTACGCTACTCAGCCTGCTGCTTCCAAATCGACGCCCCGGCAAAACACAGTGATCAGGTCGCTATTATCTCCGGAACCAGCCATTCAACCCGATAGACAAGAATCAGATACAGGCGGCTCAGCCAGCGCTACCTTCCACCAGCTTTAATCCAACCACGCCCAGCACAATCAGGCCGATACACGCCAGCCGCAAAATGCCGCCGGGTTCGTTCATAAACAGAATACCCACCAAGGCAATAGACGCGGTACCAATACCGGCCCAGACCGCGTACGCGGTGCCCATCGGAATGGTGCGCATGGCCAGCGACAATATCGACATGCTGGCAATAATCAGCAGCACGGTAATGACCGATGGCCACAACTTTGAAAAACCGTCACTCTGTTTCAGTCCAATCGCCCATAAACATTCAAGGCCACCAGCGATCAACAAATAAATCCAACCCATTGTGTACAACTCCTGTTGTAGCCATCATTGAAAAACCAATGACCCGGCGGCGGTACAAGGCACCGCAGCCAGGCCATCAGCAGAAACATCCAGATTCAGCGCAAGACATCGAGGCCGACGGCGCCGCCCTCAAATTCCTGCACCGCATCCATCAATGCCGTCCAGAGGTAGTCACTGGAAGCGGTATCGCAAAGAATGGACATCACCGGCAAACCGTTGATTTGCTGGCGAACCATAATGGCGTTGATACGCGCGATAGAGGTTTGGGCAATGCTGCCGACGGGGAATACCGACTCACGCATATCCACCCCACTCAGCTTGGACATGATATTGGACAGGTGTTCACCGGTCAGCATCAGCCAGGCATGGGAGTCCATACAGAACAACGGATAACAATGATCCGGAGTCTCCGCACCCGTGGTCGGCAATGCCATCACGGCTGCACCCAGGTCTGCCGGGCTAGCCAGCAGCCAGTATTCTTTCTGGCTCAGGCGCAACACGCATTCGCCATTAGCACTGCTTGCGGCGGTGTTCGGACGTGCGGGAATCGGCAGTTTGTTAGCCGCCAGCAAATCGGTGGTCGTGGTGCCACGATAGCCTGTCCGTGGCAGCATTGATAATTCCAGCACGCCGGCTTTGGCGGCCCGCTGGACATCGCCGCTATCCACTTGTGCGATCACCGACGCTCCGGCAGCAGTCTCGACCCGACGGGCACCGGCACTGCGGCGGTAACAGCCACTGCGCGCCAGTTCAGCATCGGCCCATTCAACATGAGCGGAAATGTCAGTTTGATAGAGTTCAGACATGGTTCTCTCCTGTGACGGCTGTTTCACGCCACTCGGTCATTAGATTCTGGCAGCCGCTCTGAGATACGCTGCCGCCGGTTGTTGCAGGCGTGATACCCACGCCGCTGCAACCACCATTACCCACATGTATTACCAACGAGGCCAGCCATTACATATCCTGGCGGGCTTGCTCGGCATCGTAAAACGGCAGAGCAACCACTTCAGCAGTGACGATTTCACCGTTCACCCGAATCGGCAAACGCGCACCGACTTCACTCTGATGCACTCCGGCGTACGCCATACCAATAATGGCGCCCACCGTGGGCGAGTATTCACAGGAGGTGACGTTACCGGTGATATCGGCCTCGGTCGCCGACGTCGCCAGAACCAGGTGCCCTTCTTCCGGTTTTTTGCCTGCAGCCACCAAATTGGCCGGCAGCTTGAAGCCCACCAGTTTGCGGCTTTGTGGACGCTTCATCACGATATCCACGGCCCGACAGCCATTGAAGTACGGCTTGTTTTTACTCACCGCCCAATCCAGCCCCAGTTCTCCCGGGTGGCTCATGCCATCGGTGTCCTGACTGATGATGATATGGCCTTTTTCGAGTCGCAGCAGACGCTGGGTTTCGACCCCGAACGGCTTGATATCAAACGCGGCACCGGCCTGCATCAAGACATCCCACAGGACTTCGCCGTAACGGCTCGGAACGTGGATTTCATAGCCCAGTTCGCCAACAAAACCGACGCGCAACAGGCGGGCCGGAATGGTCTGGTCAGCCTTGCCATCAACAGGAATACGGATTTCACCTTCCCGGCACGCCAGGTAAGGAAAACCTTCCTTGCTCAGATCCAGATCGGTCAACTGCTCCAGAACCTTGCGGCTGTCTGGCCCGGCCAGGTTAACGGCCGCAAAGGCAGAAGTGACGTTGGTGATATCGACATCCAGACGCCACTGGGTATTCCAGAACGTCATCAGGCGATAAACCGCATCAACCCCGGTGGTGGTGGCTGTCACATAGAAGCAGTCGTCAGCAAAACGGCAGGCAACACCGTCATCCACTACCACACCCTGATCACTGGTCAGTACCGCATAGCGGGTTTTGCCCACCGGTTGCTTGAGGAAGCCAAAAGTGTAAATCCGGTTCATCAGCTCGGCGGCATCCGGGCCGCGCAGCTCGATACCACCCAGCGTCGACACATCAATCAGACCGACATGGTTACGAACGTGCAGGGCTTCGGCTTCGATGGCGGTGTTACGGATCTTGCGGCTGCGCGGAATCAGCGGGCTGGCCGCACTGCCGCTCAACAAACTGCCTTGCGGCGGATAAAACGCTGGCCGTGCCCAGGCGCCTGCCGGAATCATTTTGGCACCCAGTTCCAGGTGACGATGATGCATGGCGGTCTGGCGATACGGATCAAAACCCCGCCCGGCCAGGTAGGCCAGTTTTTCCGGAGTCAGCGGCGGCCGGGCCGTCGTCACACCGGTTTCGGTGATGCTGCGGTTGGTCGATTGCGCGACCAGTCGAGCGGTCGGCAATGCCGAATGACGCCCCTGGGATGGCCCCATCCCAACGGTTGAAAAGCGTTTTACCAGCTGCACATCGCGGTAACCCATACGGGTGGCATTGACGATGTCCTTGCTTTGCAGGTCTTCGTCGTAATCAACAAAGTCCTTGCCTTTCGGGTGCGGGAAAATCGGCCAGTCGTAGTTAACCTTGCGACTGCATTCAACCGCTTCCGGTGCCGTTGCCAATGGCTGTCCCAATAACGCCAATGCTGTTGCAGCGGCATATTCGGCGTCCTTGATCACCGCACCAATGCTGTGCTTGCCGTTGACAGAACCGGCAATGTGCAGATGTTCCGGCAGATGGCGGATCGCGAACTCGGCACGCTCTTCATCGTAGCTCAGCTGGCCACCGGCCTGGCATAACAGCTGATAGGCAGGCATATAACCCGACGACATACAGACCAGATCACAACGCAACAGATCGCCGTTATCCGCCACTTTGCCGCGACCACGAATAGCGCGAATCTCAACCGCTTCGACGTGTTCTTTACCAAAGGCTTCATACAGGGTCTGGCCAAAACGCAGGGCGATACCGGCCTGCTGGGCGCGGAAAATCAGGTTTTTGGTTTCGACCGAATCCGTGCCGGTCGGGTCATCGACGCCGCCGCGCATATCCACCAGCGCCTTGACTTCGACCCCTTGGGCCACCAGCGCCAGCGCGGTCAGATAACCATCGTCGTTGCCGGTGACGACCACGGCACTCTGGCCAGGCTTGATGGCGTAGAGTTTCATCATCCGCATGGCTGCACTGCACATCACCACACCGGGCAAGTCATTGCCACGGAACACCACATGCTGCTCGTAGCTGCCAGTGGTCATGATGCATTCTTTTGCACGGATCTTGTACAAGCGTTTGCCGTGCAGCACTGGCAGCCAGTTGTCGACAAACCAGGCGTTACAGACCGAGTCGGTCATCACGGTGATCTTGTCGTGCTGCGTGACCTTGCTGATCAGCTGCTGACGCAGTGCTTCCGGGTCATCCAGATCACTGAAGTCAGCATAGGTCAGCGAGCCGCCCAGTACTGAATGTTCTTCCAGCAACAGCACCTCGACACCCGCGTCAGCGGCAGTCAGGGCGGCGGTCATGCCCGCCGGGCCAGAACCGACCACTACCACATCGTAGAAGCGGTAGGCCTTGTCGTAATATTCCGGGGTGAATTTCAGGTCAGCAATACCCAGTCCGGCTTTTTCGCGGATCTGTTTTTCCCACCAGTCCCATACACCCTTGGGCTTGTAGAACGCCCGATAGTAAAAGCCCACCGGCATAAAGCGGCCGAAGTGACCCAGAATCGCGTCCTTGTCTTTCGCCAGCGTGCCGTTGACGTTTTGACCGGTTACTTGCAAATCGTTGGCGGCCGCCATTTTGTCGGCCAGCACATTGGGCTCACCCTGGATCTGCACCAGGCTGTTGGCATCGTGCGCCGACATGGTGAGCGGGCCTCGGGCGCGGTGGTACTTGAACGAGCGCGACCACATCCAGTAGTTATTACCCAGCAAGGCGCTGCCAATGGTGTCGCCCTTGTAGCCGATAACGGGCTGTCCCTCAAAACGGAACTGGACGGTTTCACTGCGATCCAGCAGCAGCCCCATGGGGGCTGCCAGCCGTTGTGAGAGGGCAGTCGATGGTGTAGATGCAACGGAATTCATCAGCAAGTCTCCCCGTCAGGCGTTGACTCATCCGATGGCAATTCGGATGGATCGTAAGTACGTAAAATTTCATCGCTCACACGATGGCGCTCGGCGACAAACCAGTAACCCGATGGTGTGTGATACCACCATTCGCGGGCCACACCCGTGCCGTTGTAGGCGTAAAAGGTGTGTTCTGCCCAGGCCTTGTCGGGGGCAGATTCAACGCTTGGCAGCGGAGTGACTTCGCCGCCATATACAAATTCGCTGATATTGCGTGGCCCGTTTAACGGGCAGGGCATGATTTTCATATCTCACCTATGTTGCCGGACGCCTGGGGTCAGACGTCTGACGCCGATTAGTTCTGTGTTATGGCGACTGTGTTTTATCCACAATCTGATGCGTGATGCGCACCCTGCAAGCGGTTTCCGGTTGGCCGATACCAGGTATTGGCCAACCGCGTTATCTTCATTATCAGAGGCGCAACCGGCACTGAATTGGCTGTTTTACCGAAAGACAGGATCATCTTGCCCTTCGGCGGCAGCTGAATTAAAAACACGTGCGTTGTACGCCATCTAACAGTGGTTAGTGTGAGGCAGCGGTAGCGCCCATTTCGTTCACCTGGCGGAATTCGCTGAAACGCTCAACGCCAAACGGTTTGATCAGGTCAGGAACCTTGCCGCCACTGGCGACCAGTTCGGCCATGGTCTTGCCGCAAATCGGGGTGGACTTGAAGCCCCAGGTGCCCCAACCGGCATCGAGGTAGTAGTTCTTGACCGGGCTCAACCCCATGATCGGGCTGTAGTCTGAGGTCATGTCCGTCAGTCCGGCCCACTGTCGCATCAGCTTGAGATTGGCCATAAAAGGAAACAGCTCGACAGCGTGTGCCAGCAGCTGCTCTTTCAGTTCCAGACTGGAACGGGTGTTATAGAGCGGGTACGGATCCGATCCACCACCAAAGACCAGTTCGCCACGACCGGTTTGCTGGACGTAGCAGTGGAAAGCTGGAGAGCTGACCAATGGATTGAGGAAAGGCTTGACCGGCTGGGTCACCATCGCTTGCAGCGGGTAAGACACAATCGGTAACCGGAAACCGGCTTTTTCGGCCAGCAAGGAGCTGTGCCCTGCAACGGCCTGTACCGCGCAGCCACACTCAATGATTTGCTCAGCGCTGCCCTGCTTGACCTTGACGCCGGTGACGGTACCCGAAGCGTCATCCACGATGATATCGGTGACTTCGGTCAGCTGATGCAATTCGACGCCACGCTGGGTGGCACCCTTGGCGTAGCCCCAGGCCACGGCATCGTGACGGGCGGTCGCGCCATCCATATGCCACAAGCCCCCCAGCACCGGTTGGTGCCCGGGGTTCATGTTCAGCGTAGGCACCAGCTCACGGATCTGTTGTGGATCAATCAGCTCGGTCTTGCCGCCAAAGTGTTTGTTGACTTCGGTACGCTGGCGAAAGCCACGAATAGCCGAGTCGGTGTGTGCCAACGTCAACTGACCCCGCTTGGAGTACATGATGTTGAAGTTGAATTCGTTCGATAATTCCTGGAACAGTTTTACCGACTCACTGTAAAACCTCACCCCGTCGGAGGTGAGGTAGTTGGAACGGATCACCGCTGTGTTACGGGCGGTGTTCCCTCCCCCCAGATAGCCTTTTTCCAGCACGGCTACATTGGTAATGCCATGGTATTTGGCCAGGTAATAAGCCGTGGCAACACCATGCCCGCCGCCACCGATAATTACCACGTCGTAACGACGCTTGAGGGCAGTCGGTGCAGGCAAGTCCGCGTCTTTTTCAAACGGATAATCGTTGTTCAGCCCGTATTTAAGAAGTGCAAAAGGCATGGCCTTGCTCCCGTTTACTAGAGTTCGTCAGACATCAGGCGTCTGGCGGCTGTCAGGGTGTTTTTCATCAGGCAGGCAATGGTCATTGGGCCAACACCACCTGGAACCGGCGTAATGGCAGCAGCCACCGGTTCAACCGCGGCGTAGTCGACATCCCCTACCAGCTTGCGCTGGCCGTTACGCTCAATCACGTTGATACCGACATCAATCACGGTCGCGCCAGGCTTGACCCAGTCGGCACCGATCATTTCCGGGCGACCCACTGCCGCAACCAGAATATCGGCCTGCTGCGCCAGCGCTTGTGGATTGTTGGTGCGTGAATGCACCACCGTCACCGTGCAGTTGGCTTGCAACAGCAGTGCAGCCATCGGCTTGCCAACAATGTTGGAACGGCCAACCACAACCGCGTGCTTGCCACTGAGATCGTCACCCAGCACTTTCCCGATCATGATCATGCAGCCCTGGGGCGTACAGGGAACCAGAGATTCCTTGCCCACACTGAGCGCACCGACGTTGACCGGGTGAAACCCGTCAACGTCTTTTTCCGGGCTGATCGCAGCAATAATCTGCTCTTCATCCAGATGGACCGGCAATGGCAGCTGTACCAGAATACCGTGTACCGCCGGGTCCACATTCAATGCGGCCACCAGCTGGTTCAGGGTTTCCTGGGTGGTATCGATCGGCAGACGATGCTCGATCGAGTTCAGTCCGGATTCGGTCGCACGGGCAATCTTGTTGCGCACATAGACCTGACTGGCCGGGTCTTCCCCGACCAGCACCACGGCCAGACCAGGCTTGATGCCGTAGTCTTCAAGAAAGGCCGCCGCATCCGTGGCGACCTCGTCCAGCACTTGCGCCGAGATAACTTTTCCGTCGATTCGAGTAGCCATGTTGTGCTCCTATTTGAAAACGACGGTTTTGTTACCATCAACAAACACACGGTGTTCGGTGTGCAGTTTGACAGCACGGGCCAGAGCGACGGTTTCGGTATCCCGTCCAGCGGCAGTCAGCTTTTCCGGGCCCATGGTGTGATCCACTGGCTGTACGGATTGCTCGATGATCGGGCCTTCGTCCAGATCGGAGGTTACATAGTGCGCGGTCGCACCAATCAGTTTCACACCCCGGTCATAAGCCTGGTAATACGGCCGAGCACCCTTGAAGCCGGGCAGGAACGAGTGGTGAATATTGATCGCTTTACCGGCCAGCTCCGCACACAGGGTGTTGGACAGGATTTGCATGTAACGGGCAAGTACTACCAGCTCGGTGTTGGTTTCGTTGACGATGTCGATCAGCGCCTGTTCTTGCTGCGGCTTGTTCTCTTTCGTCACTGGCAGGTGAATAAAGCGAATGCCTTCGCGTTCTGCCATTGGTCGCAAATCCTGGTGATTGGAAACCACAGCGGTGATTTCCATATTCAGCTCACCCTTGTTTTTGCGGTACAGCAAATCGCTCAGACAGTGGTCAGCCTTGGACACCATGATCAGCGTCCTGATTGGTGAACACACACTGTTCAGGCTCCAGGTCATGCCAAAACGCTCGGCCACTTCAACAAAACCGGTTCTTACGGCATCGCACTGATCATCGCCTTCAAAGTGAAAACGAGTGCGCATGAAGAAGTTACCGCTGTCCTGGTCATCGAACTGGGACTGCTCGCTGAGATAGCAGCCATTGCCGGACAAAAAGCTGGAAACTGCAGCGACAATGCCACTACCCGCCGGGCAGGTGGTTTTTAGTACGTATTCAATTTTTTCGTTGTTACGAGGCATGGTTCTGCTCCTCTGTTGGCTTGTATCAGTCATGGCTTTTATGGAGTTTCAAGCCGCACAAAGCCTGCGAAATCAGTCGCTTCGCTGATCAATTCAATGGTTGTATTCACACAGCTGCGCGCGGCAGCCCGGAGTATATCCGAGCCTGACGCTGCGAGTTGTGTTGGTACGCGCGGTGACTACCCGATACCGCTGCGTACCAGCTCGCCGCTAGCGGCGATGCGCCCTGTTGTCGGTGCGCTCAATCAGTCGAACCAGACCAGCCGGGTTGGGTAATCAGGCTGGTGATGGCCTTAGTAGCCTTGTCCAGGAATCCAGCTGGTACCAGCCAGTGGCACCCGTGCCATGGCGGCAGATTCTACCGTCAGGGCAACCAGATCTTCTGGCTCCAGGTTACGCAGATCGCTTTTACCGCAAGCACGTGCCAGGGTCTGGGCTTCCAGCGTCAGCACGCGCAGGTAGTTAGCCAGACGATGACCAGCAGTAGCCGGATCCAGACGCTTCATC
Source organism: Oceanobacter sp. 4_MG-2023 (assembly GCF_030689165.1). Taxonomy (NCBI): domain Bacteria; kingdom Pseudomonadati; phylum Pseudomonadota; class Gammaproteobacteria; order Oceanospirillales; family Oceanospirillaceae; genus Oceanobacter; species Oceanobacter sp. 4_MG-2023. Next base: position 47,810 of record NZ_JAUYVV010000017.1, read on the forward strand.
AGCTCAGGGTCCTGGGTAGAAATACCGGCAGGGTCTTTACCTTCGTGATAGTCGTCGTAATAACCCGCTGCAGAACCGATTTTCTTGAACTCTTCGTCCCACTTCGGATGGTTACAACCCAGGGCAATCAGAGCCGCAGTACCAATCGCCACCGCATCGGCACCCAGTGCCATACACTTGGCGACGTCGGCACCGTTACGGATACCACCGGAAACAATCAGCTGTACCTTGCGGTGCATGCCCATTTCCTGCAGTGCCTGTACGGCTTGCGGAATCGCGGCCATGGTCGGAATACCCACGTGTTCGATAAACACTTCCTGAGTCGCCGCCGTACCACCTTGCATGCCGTCGACCACGATCACATCGGCACCGGCTTTGACAGCCAGTTTGACGTCGTAGTAAGTCCGGGTTGCACCGACCTTGATGTAGATCGGCACTTGCCAGTCGGTGATTTCACGCAGTTCCAGAATCTTGATGGCCAGATCGTCCGGGCCAGTCCAGTCCGGGTGGCGACAGGCGGAACGCTGATCCACGCCCATCGGCAAGGTACGCATTTTCGCAACACGGTCGGTAATTTTCTGACCCAGCAACATACCGCCGCCGCCAGGCTTGGCGCCCTGGCCCAATACCACTTCGATGGCATCGGCTTTACGCAGGTCGTCCGGGTTCATGCCGTAACGGGAAGGCAGGTACTGATACACCAGTTTGGTGGACTGACCGCGCTCTTCCGGTGTCATGCCGCCGTCACCGGTCGTGGTGGTGGTACCGACTTCAGAAGCACCCCGTCCCAACGCTTCCTTGGCATTGGCAGACAGTGCGCCAAAGCTCATACCGGCGATGGTGACCGGTGTTTCAATCACGATCGGCTTCTTGGCATAACGGGTGCCCAGTGTGACCTGGGTGTTGCACTTCTCGCGGTAGCCTTCCAGCGGGTAGCGGGACATGCTGGCACCGAGGAACAACAGGTCATCAAAATGCGGCAATTTGCGCTTGGCACCAAAACCACGGATATCGTAGATACCGGTGTCTGCTGCGCGGCGGATTTCCTGCATGGTCAACGCGTCAAACGTCGCAGACTCACGCAGTCCAGGGTTCACTTTCAGATCTTTATCGCTCATATCACTCTCTCCTGGCTGCGTGATCAGTAGGCACTGACGTTATCGACTTTAAAGTTATACAGCTGACGGGCTGAGCCGTAGCGCTTGAAGCTGGCTGGATCTTCATCGATCCCGGCACGGTTGAGCAAATCGGTCAGGTAATCGAGATGTTCCTGACGCATTTCTTTCTCAATGCAGTCGGCTCCCAGAGACGCCACGCTGCCTTTGACAAAGATTTTGGTTTCGTACAATGAATCACCCAGGGCATCCCCGGCATCACCACAAACAACCAGTGCACCGGCCTGACCCATAAAGCAGCTCATGTGACCCACACTGCCTTTGACGACGATTTCCACACCTTTCATGGAGATACCACAACGGGCACCGGCGTTGCCTTCAATCACCAGCATGCCACCGTGGGCGGTTGCGCCAGCGGATTGGGAAGCTTCACCCTTGACCCGGACGGAACCGGACATCATGTTTTCTGCTACGCCCTGCCCGACATTGCCGTGTACCACAACGTGGGCTTTCTTGTTCATGCCGGCACAGTAGTAGCCAGCATGGCCTTCAATATCCACACTCAGCGCCTGGTCGAGACCACAGACCAGATTGTGATCGCCCTTGGCGCCGGTGATTTTCCATTCGCGTTCGGTGCATTCAACCGCCTGTTCATGCAGCGCCTGATTGATATCGCGCAGCGAGGTGGTGGCCAGATCAAATGTTTTCATATGAGATTCCTCGTATTTGCCGTTGGCAGCTCGCGTGCTCAGGCACGTTCCCAGACATAAATTTTGGCCGCTTCCGGCTCCCAGACCTTGGCGTTCTCGATGCCAGGCAGTGTCGTCAGTGCCTGATACTCAGACGCCATGGCAACGTAGTCTTCGGTCTCGGCCAGGACGGCAGGCTTGCAAGCGATCGGATCGCGGGTAACCGCAAAACCGTTACGTGTTCCGATGGTGAAGGTGAAGAAACCATCAAGATCCTTCATCGCGTTTTCCAGCGCCTGATTGAGGGTGTCGCCCAGTTGCAGGCGGCGCGTCAGATAGCCAGCGGCCACTTCCGAGTCGTTTTCAGTTTCAAAGCGGATACCTTCACGCTCCAGTTCCAGACGCAGACGGTTGTGGTTAGACAGCGATCCGTTGTGTACCAGACACAAATCTTCACCGGTTGAGAACGGGTGCGAACCAGCCATGGTGACGGCAGATTCAGTTGCCATACGGGTGTGCCCGATGATGTGTGTACCCTTCATGCCTTTCAGGTTGAAGGTTTCGGTAATCACTTCCGGCAGACCCACTTCTTTCAGAATTTCGATCGAATGACCGGCGCTGAGGATCAGCACTTCCGGTGCGTGTTGCTCAACAAAGGCAGTCGCAGTGGCGGCATCCGTGTGCATCTTGAAGACAGCAACCGTAGCATTCTGGAACCAGCTGACTTCAGCATTCAGTTCTGCACGAGCGGCTTCAGCCAGCGCTTCCCAGTCGTAATTGACATCTTCGTGACGCAGGGTCAACTTGATGCCATCGGCGACTTCGTCACCGTAAATAGCAAAGCCGGCACTGTCCGGACCACGATCGGTCATCGCGATCAGCATGGGTTCAAACAGGGCACCGAGCTGGCTCTCCAGCGCCGGATTTTTCAGATACAGACCTACGATTCCACACATCGCGCTATCCTCGTTAATTCACAGTCGTTTGTTCGTTTGATTCGCTTCGTTATGCCTGTTGCAGCACAAGCGAAGCCGTTCCGCTGCTGCCAAACACAGCAGCGGCACATAAAAATGGGGTATAACGGCTGGTGCGCCCCAGGCGCACCGAGCTAGTTCAGGCTCAGAAGAATTCGCCGTAGCGCTGTACTTCCCAGTCGGAAACGTGGCGACAGTAGTCGATCCACTCTTCGCGTTTGAGGCGGACAAACTCAGCCATCACTTCTTTGCCGATGGCATCCGTCAGCACCGTGTCTTTTTCCAGTTCATCAATGGCTTCGCCCAGGGTTTGCGGCAGGATTTCGACGCCTTCAGCTTTGCGTTCTGCTTCGCTCAGGGCATACATATTGATGTTTTTCGGATCACCGGCTTCCAGCTCACGTTCGATTCCGTCCATACCCGCAGCAATCAGTGCCGCGTGTACCAGGTACGGGTTACAACCTGAATCTGGCAGGCGGAATTCCAGGCGGCCGTAAGGCACACGAACCATGGCGGAACGGTTGTTGTCGCCGTAGCAGATATACGCTGGTGCCCAGGTTGAACCGGAAGCCGATCCACCAACAACCAGACGCTTGTAAGAGTTCACGGTAGGAGCGGCGATAGCACACAACGCCTTGGCGTGATGCAGCAGGCCAGCGGTGAAGTGGTAAGCCATTTTCGACAGACCCATGCCGTGCTTGTCGCTGTCATCACCAAACAGGTTCTTGCCGCTTTCATCACAAATCGACAGATGGAAATGCATGCCGTTACCGGTGCGGTCTGCTGATGGTTTTGGCATAAAGGAACAGACCATGCCAAGGTCGTTGGCAATTTCACCGGCCGCCATACGGACGAAGGTAAAACGGTCAGCCGAAGTCAGTGCGTCGCTGTAGGTGTAGTTGATTTCGAACTGGCCATTGGCGTCTTCATGGTCGATCTGATACACGTCCATGCCAACCGCTTGCAGGCTCTCAACCAGGGTTTCCAGAAATTCACGTGAACGCGACAGGCCCTTGTAGTCGTAGCACGGCTTGGTCAGCGTATCGGTATCATCCACTGGGCCGAGAGAACCGTCGGCGTTACGTTTGAACAGGTAGAACTCAGGCTCCAGACCCGTGTTCAGAGTCCAGCCTTTGTCATCCAGACGCTTGAGCTGGTTTTTCAGTACCACGCGGCTGTCGTGGGAGTACGGCGCGTTGTTCACGTAACCGTCACAGGCAATACGGGCATACCCTGGCTGCCAGGGTACGGTGGTCAGGCTGGCCAGGTCACCACGTGCCAGGAAATCCGGGCCATGTGGTTCCATGCCCATTCCCCAGACAGCAAAGCCGGCAAAACCAGCCCCTTTTTCAACAACGTCCATCAAGCAATTGGCGGGCACAGACTTGGTCTTGGCCACACCGTGGATATCAACAAACTGGGCCAGAACGTATCGAATATCATTTTCCGACATGAAAGCTTCGATTTCGGCGGCGGATGGGGTCGCGGACAACATACACTTGCTCCTGATTCCGAGGTCAGCTTCTCGCCGAACCTTTGTTTCTCTTTGGGAAAATTACTTTCCTAAAGTGAATGCAACCCCTATGCCACATAATTTCCCAAGGGGAATATTTTTTTCATATTGAACCGAAAGCCCCGATTTACCTATAGTTAGTTAATAAATTTTCCCACAGAGAAACCCGTCTGGTTCGTCGATCAGGGCTGAATAGACTGAAATAAAGCACCACTAGAGTGCGTCCATTCATTCTTACGCACCAAGAGGGTTCATCTACAGCACCGGTGGAGCATCAGGACATGGAAGAAAACGACACACGTTTTAATCTGGACCAGTACATTGCCATGAAAGTCAAAAAGGCCAGATTGGAAGAAGGCCTGAAAATTACCGATGTGGCGCGAATTTCTGGCATCAGCCAGGGTATGGTCAGCAAAATCGAGAACGCCCAAGTCTCCACCAGCCTGGAAACCCTCAGCCGCCTGTGCACCGCCATCGGCTTGCCTATCTCCAAACTGTTCAGCGATTACGACCGCCCGGACGGCGGCGCACACTTCACACCGTCTGGCGAAGGTCTGGAAGTTGTTCGCCGTGGCACCGACAAAGGCCACACCTACCAGCTACTAACCTATCAGCGGGGTGGCAAACGTAACTTTGAACCCTTCCTGATTACCATGGATGATCTGTCGGAGGTGTTCCCGACCTTCTCCCACCCCGGCGAAGAATTTATTTACCTGCTAAAAGGACAGCTGGTGTACCGCCACGGCAACCACTTGTATGAAATGGGCCCCGGCGACAGCCTGACCTTTGATGCGGAAACGCCTCACGGCCCCGAGAAACTGATCGAAGTACCGCTGCAGCTGCTATCGATTATTAACTACGTCGAAGAGTAAAGACCGGCTCCCCTCTCAAGCGTCACCCTGAACCTGATTCAGGAGCCAGACGGTTGCGAGTCCGAGCCGGTGGATTCCGGGCACGCCCGGAAAGACATGACAAAACAGAAGAGATATTCCAGATCAGCCCAGGATTACCGCACGCGTGGCGGGTAATCCTGTACAGCCAGAATACTTAACGAGACACCAGCGCCAGTTCAGCATCGCTGTTCAGTACCGTCCACCACTGATTACCATCGGCATCGTAACCGACCAAAGGCTCTCCAGAGCAGGCGGCATCACGGGCGGGTGCCGTGACGGCGTAGCTCTCCAGCCACAATCCCTGGTAAATACAGTCAGCCGATGTCAATGCTTCCCAGCCGGTATCGGTTTTGCTCGCCAGCACAACGTCGTCGCCCGACAGCGAGTCCGTCGCGGTCATTGCTACGCCATAGCTATCCGCCACTGCAGTGCCCATGTCCCAGCTCTGGGTTGCGGTAGCCGGCAAGACCACAGCACTTTTTGCGGCACCAGACGGTGATGACAGATCCAGACCCGCATCGGCTTCGATGTCTTTCTCGGCACCGTAGGCACTTTGGTATATGCCGGTCTGGTTCTGAGTGCCGCTGACAATCAGGATATCGGAGCGGGTGTCAGAGGTTTTCTCTGTCCAGCTGAGCGTGACGTGTTCTTTCAGGTCAATGGTGGTGCCAGGGATCAGCAGCAGGTTTTCTTCTTCATCCGGAATCGCCCGGGCGGCGCTGTTAAGGTTGGGTGTCCAGCTTTCGTGGTACACATACATCCACTGGTAGGCCAGACGAGTCAGATCCATCAGGGTTTCTGCGCGACTGAAGCCCGGGGTGTATTCCATATCGCGGGTACGGGTGTCGGTGCGGTTAAAGGTGTCGTTGGAACCACCAATCAGTTGCGCCACGGTGCCGTCATCCGCAATACAGATATCGCTCAGGTAGTCGGTCTGGAACACCAGGACCGGGCGGGTATCTTCTGGCACAGACGTCGGGTAAATCACGTTGTCACAGCGGTTGGTAGTACGACTGAAACCATCCAGCATTTTCCAGTCGGCACTGAAAGCCTGGTCGGCGTCGTTGCTGCTGGCGGTATGCTCGGAATAGTAGGACTGGTAGTCCACCCGGTCGTTGTCGAATGCCAGCCAGCTGGAGTTAACGTCAAAGCCGGTGGCACCGTTGCTCAGTGTGTTGTTCTTCTGCGAGATCACCATCTGGATCAGCTCACGTTCGCCATAGCGGTATTCGTAACCCTTGTACGAAGCATTACCGGCCATGATCTGGGTGTAGGCATTCATGCGGTAGTTTCCACCTTCCGGGGTGGAACCGGATGAGGTGGTGGTCAAGGCGGTTTGGGCGGTAATCAGGGAGCGCTGGTACTGATGTTCGTGTCCCTGAACATAAATCACATCGTGCTGGGAGAAGTAGTCCCGGATGTCTTCCTGAACGCTGTAAACCCAGTCGTCGTCTTTGGTGCCTTCCACGATTTGTTCACGGGTCTGGCCGTATTTAGCGCCGACCAGACCGTCGTGGCTGGCAACAACAATGTGATCGACCTGATCTTCGTTGGATTCGATCACGTCCTGAATCCACGAGAAGGCAATTGGCAGGTTGTAGTACGCCAGGCCCACGATCAGTACGTTTTCACGGATCACGTAGTAGTTGATCCATTCAAAGCCTGGCATATGGACGGCGTCTTCCGGGATGTAATCCCGCATGGTTTTGATCCACTCTACGGTATAGGCGTAGCTGGTTTCGTGGTTGCCCATCACTGGCAGGAATTCGATACCCTGATCTTTATAAGACTCCGCCACAGATGTCCATTCTGCCCATTCAACGGTGGTGCCCTTGTCGGTCAGGTCACCCAGTGCAATCACCATATCCACACCGGCATCGGCCTGGTGCGACAAGACTTCGCGCATCGGGTGCATGGCCACGTGAGACTGGCCTTCGCTATCGCTACCACCTTGAGTATCGGGCAACAGGCCTATTTTATAGGGCTGGTATGCACTTTCCGATGGTGACGAGTTGTCATCGTCTGACCCACAAGCAACGAGACCACTGGCAGTGACTGCCGCGATGGCCACCGATAAAACGGAACGGGTCATACTCTGATAACGCATCTTGCTACCTCTCTGATCATTCTGATAATAATTTTCGGAGAGGCAGTATCAGCAGGGAACAAGACAGATTGCTGACACTTGCAGTAATAATTCATGACAATATTTTACAGTTTGCCAGGAACTTGGAATAAGGCAGGCTGCGCCTGGTCTCCTGATGCCGTCCGAGTGGTGACTTCAGTCACCCTGCCCCAGCACCTCGACCAACACGTTCACCAGCGCCTGGGCTGCCACCGACAGTTCGTGGCCTTTTTTCACCAGAATGCCCACTTCCCGGCCAATGGTTGGATCTTGCAGCGGCACACACACCGCCCCCATTTCCTCCATTTGTTGCCGACACAAGGAAGGCACGGCGCTGACTCCCAGACCACAGGCCACCATGCGGCCAACCGTGGCCAGCTGATGGGCATCGTAAGCAACATTTAATGCCATGCCCTGTGCTGCCAGACGACTTTCCAACATCAGGCGCACAATCGACGGCCGTTGCAGGGCAATAAAGTCTTCCAGCAGCAAACGCGCCCAGGACAGCCGTCCAGCTACCGGCAGGGATCTCAGAATGGTTGAATCCGGCGGCAAGACCGCCACCAGTTCGTCATCAAACAGAGGTAAAAAAACCAGATCGGGCGCACCTTCCGGGCTTAACGACACCCCGACTTCTATACGGCCGGAGCGCACCATGCTGACGACCTGCTCCGCCACCACGTCATGTACTTCGACACGGATATCGGCAAAGCGCTGACGATACACTTTGAGTGCATTCGGCAGCAGGCTGGCGGCAAAAGACGGCATTGCCGCGACCGCGACCTGGCCCAGTTGCAGGGCAAAACGTTTTTGTAACTGTTCTTCGGCGTTATCCCAATCGGCCATCAACCGCTGGGCAATCGGCAGTAACGCCTGACCTTCCGGTGTTAATGCGACAGAACGGGTAGTACGGCTAAGCAAACGCCCACCCAACGACTCTTCGAGGCTCTTGATCGCCAGACTCAATGCCGGTTGCGACAGATGCACCAGGGTGCTGGCTTCGGCAAAGCTGAGGGTGCGGGCAACGGCGAGAAAAGCACGTAGCTGTTTTGCGGTCATGGCAGTCCTCCGACGGTATGGCACCATCATAACCGCCGCCGCTATCGTGCTGCTATCCGCCAATCGATGGGCACTGGCAAACCATCACCAGACCCATCCATCGCCAAGCAGACAGGCACAATCAGTTCATGATGTTCTGCTCAACCCAGGCGGCGACCTGCAGCAAGGCATCATCCTGGCGGGCACGACCGACCAGTTGCAGGCCCAGAGGCAAGTGATCGCCATCGGTTTCACCCGGTATCGAAATCACGGGGAATCCCATGGCCTGCCAAGGGCGACTCATATGTGGCGCACCGGTCTTATCAAGACCCAACGGCGCCACGCCAGGCGCGGCCGGGGCCAGAATGGCATCGGCTTCCGCACAGGTTGACCACAGCCAGTGACGGCTGGTCTCAACCGCATCCAGCGAAGCCAGATAATCTTCACGCGGCATCGCCAGACCATCCTTGATCAGTGCCTGCAATGGCTGACTGAGCAACTCGGCTTGTTGTGACTCCATCACCAGGTTACGACACACTTCCCAGGCCATGATCCGGCTGTGATGCATCACCATTTGTTGCAGCAGGGTTCCTGCTTCCAGCCAGGTCACTTCAACCCCGGCCGCTTGCAAGCGCTCGGCCACCTGCTGCAAGGCGGTGTTCATATCGGCGTCGGTGTCACCCACATTGTCGCCGGCACACATCACTATCCGGCGCGGTTTGACGGCGGCGGGTAATTCCACTGCTGGCAGTCGTAACAAGACGGCCCGCAGCAGTTGAATATCTTCGACATGACGGGCAAACAGACCCAGTGAATCCAGCGACTGCGCCAGAGGCTGACCACCCCGCAGCGAGAATTCTCCCCGACTGCCGACATAACCCACCGCGCCACAATAGGCCGCCGGACGAATCACGGAAGCGGCGGTTTGGGAACCCAGCGCCATCGGCACCATCTCGTCAGCCACGGCAGCAGCAGAACCACTGGAAGAGCCACCCGGGGTACGATCCAGAGCGTGGGGGTTACAGGTTTTACCAGGGCGGAAATAAGCAAATTCGGTGGTGACGGTTTTGCCCAGCACCATGCCTCCGGCAGCTTTCACCAGTGCCACACAGCTGGCATCTTCGATCGGTTGGCGTCCGGCGTGAATCGCAGAACCCATTTCAGTGGGCATATCGGCGGTATCAATAATATCCTTGATACCGACCGGCAGACCTTTTAACAGGCTCTGCTCATAAAACGCTTGCTGGTCATGGTATTGCTGCAAATAGTCGGCACGGGACAAGTAGCATTCCCAGGCCCCGACCTTGTCTTCCCGGGCGTCAATACGGTCGAAGCAGGCATTGATCACATCGACAGCGGTGCATTCGCCGGCCTCGATACGGCGTAATGTCTCTGCCAGTCCGGCTCTGTTCAGGGGATTGCTTGCGTTCATCGATGCTCTACCTCGGGCGTTGAATCAGGTTAATGAGTCCATGGTACAACGCCAAATAAAAAATATTCAATTGAACATTCAAGTATTTGACCACATCGATAACTGAATATGGCCCATTGATAAACGAGGTCTTAACGAGGTCTTGATGCAGAACGATCGACTACCGTCGAGATCCGCCAAAGAAAGTCATACCAGAAAATTACAAAAAAAACCCGCCTCTCGGCGGGTAAAACTTGCGGGCTTGAAACTCGGTGTGGATACAGTCTGAGCTGTCATCCATGTGGCGTCTGGCTCACGGCCAGACATACCGGTAATGGAATAAGGACGATCATCCAGCGGTCAGGGAGCTGTCGCCATCCCCTGATCAACCGCTGGCGCTTGCTGCTGCCGTTTATTGCTCGCGATCAAACTGCGACAACCACTCAACCAACATCGGGTGGTAACGGGTCAGCCCCTTGTACTCAATCAGTGGCGCTGGCAAATCTTTCATGACCCGGTGCAGCCGTCTGGCCCAGTCCGGGTTGGCACACAGGTCGTTCATGCTGGCCATGTAGGTCCGGATATTGATCGACAGGGCGTTGGAACGTGGCATCCGGTCGATCACTTGCAGTTCGACTCGCAAGTAAACCTTTTCACCCACATTGTCCGGGGTTACGGACGCTCTGTCGTTACCCCAGTGAGGGTATTCCTCAGGAGAGGTATCCATACGGGCATTCACCGTTAACGTCCAATTCAGGCGGCGTACCGGGCGATTAACCTGCATGGCGGTCAGATATTTTAATGCCCGTTCAAAAATTCCCAGCTCGTGAGCCATGGGAACCGGGCCATGCCATTCGCTAAAGCTCATGCCCGCATCAAAGGCCAGCGACCAGTCGGCCGGACAAGTGACTATACCGGCGTCCATAAACAGGTCGCCGTCGCGTTGATCCATCAAGGCAAGGTCACCCTGAACCTGACGGCCGATGTATTCCATCGGCGGCATCGGCAAGGTGCTGCTGTCACCAAAGGTAAAGGTATCGTCGATGTCCAGCAGAGTGTTCTGCCAGTGCCACTGGTCACCCTCTTTGCTGAGTTTGAACCAGTCCGGGTAATCCGCCGACAAGGCGTTCATGGCACGCTCGATCAAATCCCAGCAGGCCAGATCCATATGCGGCATGGCCAAGCAGCGTTTTGGGCTTTCAGCCAGTACCAGGCCGCGCTCGTGCATTTCTGACAGGTAGTGTTCATCAACATCGAACAGGTGTTCATACACACTGTCCGGCTCTCCCGGCAGAGCATGTGGCTCGATATTCACCGTGTAGTTGTATTGATCTTCCGGAAAAGGGAACGGAAAACGCTGAATGGCAAATTCACTGTTTGTGTAAGTAAAATCGTCCCGGAAAGTTTCAAGTTTGGTCGGTGTCACACGCATTACGTATCCCTCTTGGTTGGCATTGGCCCTGATGGGCAAATGCCCTGTTCTTGTTCTGGTGATTGGTTATGACAATCTTGGACTATAGATCCAACACCAAGGTTTTGCTTTTGGCTCGTGATACACACGGCATGATGCAATCGGCTTTCTCTGCGGCTCCGAGGTAATTATCCCGGTGCTCAACATCGCCTTCGAGTACTTTGGTCTGGCATTGGCCACAGACCCCGCCCCGGCACATATTGGGGATCTCGAGATCCGCAGCCTCAAGCGCTTCGAGCAAGCTTTCTTCGGCACCGATATCGATGGTTTGACCGCTGCGTTTTAGCGTCACGCTGAAGGGTTCACCAGGTTGCGGCGCGGCAAATTCTTCAAAGTGAATCAGGCTCGCCGGGTAACCGATCTGGGCAGCGTTCTGCCGCACGCCTTCAATCAGCAGCTCTGGGCCACAGATGTAAATATGGGTGCCGCGTGGCTGCTGCTTGAGCAACGCCGTCAGATCACAGCGATTACCGGCATCGGCGTCGTAACGCACACAGGCATCACCCAGCTGTTGCTGCAGCTGGTCGGCATACGCGCCGGTCTGCTTGCCACGGTAGCAGTAGTGCAATTCAAAATTGGCACCCTGACGCTGCATTTCCGGCAAGTAGGACATAAACGGTGTGATGCCCACACCACCGGCAATCAGCAGGTGTTTCTTGGCCCGCCAGAGCGGTGCAAACAGGTTGGCCGGCGGGGTAATTTCCAGTACGTCGCCAATCTGTACCTGGCTGTGCATGAATTCGGAGCCACCTCGGGAGACTTCCTGCAAGCGGACGGCAATTTTATACGCCTCGGTGTCGCTTGGATCACTCAGTAGCGAGTAAGCATTTTTCCACTTTTTGGCTTTGCCATTGGCATCGGTGCCCGACATGGTCACCACGACGTGGGAACCGGGAGAAAACGGCGACAAAGCGCCGTCGACGGCAACCAGGGTAAATTCCTTGATGGTCGGTGCGACCAGCTTCATATCACTGACGCGGACCATAAGATGATGGCTGGGGGTATTGGCTGTCATTACTGCATCTCCTCAGGTTCGAAAGTCTCGCTGCGATCTTCGGCATTAATCGATACGCCAACGTAAGCACCGTACAGGCGCGAGAAATGATCCCGTACCAGCAACTGTTCACCACAACCCGAACAGGTATGCGGTGAGTGCGTGACGTCTTCCATCAGGGTGTAACAGTGGGTGCAAAACAGGCGACGGCGATGACTGCTGGGCGCCATCAACTGAATCTGGTCGGGAGCAAAGTCCATCCCCAACAGGGTATTCCGGCAATCCCAGAGGAAGGGTTCATCACCAGCAACGTATACCGCAGCGGCTACCGAAGCATCCTCTAACAGTTTGAAGCTCTCCGCCTGGTCGTCACCAACCACCACCCAAAGAACGGTATTGTCAGGGTCGGCGATCGAAACACATTCATCATGCATTTGTTTCAGGCCTTGCTGGTCTTCATTCTGGGCAATAAATATTTGCCACTGTTTGCCACTCAGCAAGGTCAGTGGTTTATAGGACGGGCGGCTTTTGATTCGTTCGTCTAGCTCAATCGATTCGGTCGGGGTCATCGCTGGCTCCAGTGTTCATTCACAGACGTCCGCCTGCCAGTGTTATCCGGCGACGGGGATGCGGGTGTGAGCAGCAGCTCAACCACCACCTTCACGGCGCTGGCCAAAGAAACAACCTGTGCCATCGCTCGGTGGGTTAAAGGTGATGATGCTGCCTTTTTCAAAATAAAAAACGTCACCCACTTTGGCTTCAACGCGGTAACCGGTTTCATCACTAATGACCATGCCGCCTTCGACGATGATTTTCATCTCATGGTCGGTGTATTCACAAACCAGCGGCTCATCAGATTTTTCCATACGCGAGCAGCCGTCCAGACGGGCCTTGTCGGTATCGTCCAACTGGCTGACACCCTGCAACCAGGTATGGATACCGGGGCGGCTGATTCCCGCTTGCGGCGTTTTGATCGCTTGTGAAAAGTGGGTCATTGACATGGTTGTACTCTCACAGTCATTAATTATTCTGCGTTCACAATAAGCCGATCAGGAGCGTACCCGAGTGCGCTCAGGGTCATAAAACGGGGTGGTCGTGACCATCGCCGGAATACGTTTTTGCACCCCGTCAAGCTGGCCGACCTCCAGGTCGGTTCCGGGCGCAGCGGCATCTGGTGCCACCCGGCACAGGGCAATTTGCTGTTTCAGCAACGGCGAGAAGGTCGCGCTGGTCACCACGCCGACCGGGAAACGGCCGCCTTTGGCGAGTGGGAAATACACCTCGTCACCGTGGCTGACGGTCTCGGTACTGTCGATCAGCAGCCCGACCAGTTTCTGGCGGCTTTCCGGTGCCTGACGCGCCAGCGCCGCCCGGCCGATAAAATCCTCTTCCTTGGTTTTCATCGGGACGGTAAAGCCGATACCGGCTTCGTAAGGGCTGGTTTGTGGGCAAAATTCATAACCGGCAAAAATCAGCCCGGCTTCGATACGCAGCATATCCAGTGCCAGCAGCCCCATCGGCGCAATATCGAACGCTTGTCCAGCTTCCCAGATAGCGTCCCAGATGGCCGGGGCATCGTCCGGGTGGGTCCAGACTTCAAAACCCAGTTCGCCGGTGTAACCGGTACGTGACACCATGACCGGTTGTCCGCTCTCGCCACCCAGACGACCGATGGTGAAGTGGAACCAGGCCAGGTCGGCAATATCCGGCTGATGCTCCGGCGTCCAGATCAGTTGGCTGAGCAGCTCACGGCTGTTTGGCCCTTGTACGGCGACGTTATGCAGCTGGCTGGTGGATTCTTGTACCCGCACGGCAAACTGGTGCTCACTGGCCAGTTGCTTCAGCCAGGTGCAGACAAACGAATCACCCGTCACCAGACGGAATGCCTGCGGCCCCATGCGGAACACGGTGCCGTCGTCGATCATGCCACCGGTCACATGACACAGCGCGGTGTAGGAGATCTCTCCCACCGACAGCCGCCGGACATTACGGGTCAGCGCCAGCTGTAACAGCCGTTCGGCATCCGGGCCAACCACTTCAAATTTGCGTAACGCGGTCAGGTCGATCATCGCCACCCGTTCGCGACAGGCGAGGTATTCGGCAGTGGCACCCCAGCCGGAATATTCGTCAGCCAGCCAAAAACCCTTGTACTCACCGAAGTGTGTGGTCAGGGCGGAAGTGCGGGAATGGAAACCGGTTTGCTGAGTCATACGTGGAAGCTCCTCGGGAATATCCCGCCAGGCGACAGATCGTGGAAAAGTTTGCTCGGCATCGTAAACCCGGACGTGAATATCGGTCGGGCACCAGCCATTGGCGGAGTCAACATCATCAGGACAGGCGGAACTGAGACACAGCAAATCGCGCTGTGCCTGCATCAGGACGTAATCCCCCGGCCGCGACCAGGGTTCCTCGCCATACACCGCACCACAGTCACTGACAGTGGTATTAAAAAAGAAATTGATCGCAGGCCAGCCAGCACGGGGGGCAATCTGCCAGTCGCGCAGCTGGGTATTGAAATTGTCGGTACAGCTGGCATGACCAAAATAACCGGCGTCTTCATAAAAACGTGGCGTACAGGCCAGCATAAAGCTGTCGTGGCGACCGACGGTGTCTTGCACCACTTCCAGCATGATTTTCAGATTCTGGTCATAAAAACGCGAGTGCAGACCCGGCGTCGGCAAGCTATGCCCCATCATGGTACGGGTCGCCACAGCATCCAGCATGGGAATGTCATGCGGAGATATTTCACCACGTCTGGCGGCTTCTACAGCGTCCAGGTCAAAGGCGATAAAATCGGAGCTTTGCTTGCCCTCGACATCAATCACCTGAATCCATTGCCCGGCCTTGACGGTATAGGCCCGGGCTGTGCTGTCGGGAATATGTAAATCCTGTACCGGTGGTGCCAACGGTTCCGGCAGGTTACCCGCAAATCGCGTGCTGCCGTGGCCAATTTCCACTTCTCCGGGGGCAATCTGGCTATCCACCGCCATCGGGGCCGCCGGGGCCACCACCACCAGGGTCTGTTCCCGTTGCGCGGTCAAGGTGCAGCCGGCCATGATGGTCTCGGCAGGGATGCTCAGCACATCACTCAGATGCCCGGCCACCTGCCAGTCTTGCAACTGCTGACGAGCCTGCAGCGAGCGGCTGTCGCCCTGCTCCAGCAGACTCAGGGTGCCGTCGGCCACAACCGGTGTCAGCGCCAGGGTGCTATCGTTGGCGGTCAGCGCCGGCGCTGACACGTCATCACAACGAATGATCTCGACGCCTTGCAGTGGGTCGCTGCCGCTCAGTATCAGGGTATCCCCTGGTCGTAACAGCAATCGCAACACCATCTGGCCACACAGCCGATAACGGCGACAATGGTCTGGAATCCGGGATTGAGTCTGTGGTTGCAAAGCAAACGCCATAACAACTCCTGCTGGCTCTCACGTCATTCTGTGCGTCAACCCAGTGCAATTCCGGCCGTCCGGAGTCACTCTGGTGCATATTCGCCGTCAGACATACACAAAGCCTGGTTAACAAATGGTGGAAACAGAGCGGGTGTTGCTGTTTCCCTTCGGTTAAAAATATTTACTCAAGGGATTGTTGGTCTCAATACTCAGGAAGGGATACTCACTTGAGAATATTCCTTATCAAGGGGGATATAACGGGACAAATATCAGCCAAAATATCGAAACTGGCACAGCACCTGCTACCTGTCTTGCCCAAAGGTATTCTCTGGTCGTCGATCACGTCGCGGCCGGGACCATAATCGGAGGGAAATTCGATGACAGTGATTCAATCGAATGGCATGGCCCAGCCAATATCTGGCCGACTGCAGCGCTTGTTGGAATGGGTGATTTCATCACAACAAAGCCGTTACATCACTCCCCGACCTGTGCCTGCCGATGCACCGGAATTTACCCAGCGCCTGCTGCCTGATCTCGCTTGTGATATCTCCAGCTGCACTCAGCCGGCAACCGAACTGGCCACACTGCTGGTGCCACTACAATCCTGGTTGCAACAGCAGTTTCATCCGACCCGCCCCGACAGCCTGCTGCAAGCACTGTGGTTACCCGGTAGCCAGGACAACGGTTACCGCTGCGTCATGCTGGCCAATAGCGCGGAGATCACTCCGGTTAGCGACCCTGTTCATGTGCTGTTGCCTGCTGGCCACCGGATGCAATCCCTGACCCTGAAACAAGGGACAGCCTGGTTACTGGTGAACGGACAACATATCAAATCCCGAGACCAGGAATCGCTGGAGCAATGCCTGTCGCTGCTCGGCGAGCAACTGTGTCGTGGCCTGAATGGCTGGCAGCAACAGCAACAACGGCTGCAACAAGCACTGAAAGATGAGCGCCAGTGGCACGCCGCCGAATTACATGACTCTGTCGCCCAGGTACTGGGATACCTGCGCATGAGCAGTGCCCGCTTGGCCAAACGCTGCGATAACAGTGCCGAACTGTCAGCTTTGTTACCTGAAGCCCAGGACCTCTCCGAGCAATGTCTGTTTGCCTATCGCCAGACCCGGGAACTGATTGCAACTTCCCGCCTGTCAACGTTGGCCAGTGAACTCGGTAATGAGCTCAATCAGCTGGTAGAAGAATTTGAAGAGCGTTCAGCACTGGTGTTTGAGCTGGATAATCGTTGCGAAAATCTGCCTCTGGATGACCACCAGGCCACCCAGTTGCTCTATATTGTGCGGGAATCTGTGTGTAATCTGGTGCGCCACGCTCATGCCAGTCATGCCCGTATTCGTCTCTATCAGGAAGCGGACGGCACACTGGTTTGTGCGATAGAAGATAATGGGCGCGGCATTCAGGCAGCCGCCAACAATGGCAGCTTCGGGCTACAGATCATGCAGGAGCGGGCACAGCGTATCGGTGCCAGCCTGACGATCGGTTCCCGCCAGCCCAGCGGTACTTGTGTCCGCTTGCAGCTGCCACTGACCCATCCACTCACTCAGGCCCGACACGACCGCCTGGCTGAACCATCCTTTCGGAAATAGCATTATGACTCCGTCATCCGGTATGACACCTGGTAGTCCACCCGGCCACTCATCCATCCCCCAGGCTGCCGCCCGTGTGGTGGTGGTTGATGACCACCCATTGTTTCGCCGTGGTGTTGTCCAGCTGCTGAACGACAGCGACCAATTCAGCGTTGCCGCCGACCTCGAACACGGTGGCGACCTGCTGGCCGTGCTGGCGCAACATCGGCCACAGCTGGTACTGCTCGACCTCAATATGCCAGCAATCAGCGGCCTCGATTTACTTCGTCAGATTCGCCAGCACGAGATCGATACCAAGGTGGTGGTGATTACTGCCTCCGAGCATGACAGCGACCTGTTTGAAGCCCTCAGCAGTGGTGCCGATGGCTATCTGATGAAAGACACCGCCCCCGACGACATGCTGTCCCAGCTGGACGGGGTGTTAAGTGGCGAAGTCGCCCTCAACAATCACAGCGTCACCCTGCTGGCTCAAGCCTTCCGGCAACCAGGGCCAGGCGACCAGGATATCAGCCCTGCCACCACCGAATCCGACACACGGCTCCCGGGCGGCGTTGATCTGACAGCACGAGAGCGCCAGACCCTGACCCTGATTGCCCAAGGGCTGAACAACAAACTGATTGCCCGCGAACTGGGGATCAGCGACGGCACCGTCAAGGTCTATGTCAAAAGCCTGCTGCGTAAACTGAATCTGCATTCGCGGCTGGAGCTGGCTGCCTGGGTACACCAGCATCCGGATGCCGTGAGCCTGACGCTGTGAGCTGGCTGCGCCGTCAGTCCCGATCATTGCGGCACGCGGAGTCTGCGACGACCGATCTGCAACAGTTGCTCGACAGCCTGAGCGATGCCGTCTTGCAGCTCGACCAGCTCGGACGCCTGACCTACGCCAACCAGGCCTGGCAGCAACTGAGTGGCCACACCATTACGAGCAGCCTGAACCAACCACTGGCTGATTTTCTGCACCCGCAGGATCGTGCCGCCTGGCTACAGCTGCTTAACGGCAGCAGCGACCTGACTGCCAGTGGTCCGTATCCGCCGCTCAAGTTACGCCTCGCCAGCCCGGACCGGCAGCCACTCTGGTGTGAATTACGCCTGCAAACCCTGGGGCCGCAATCACCAAAGACCCGGCAATATTCTGCCACCCTGTGTGATATCTCTCTTCAGGAGCAGGAAGACCAGCAAAACCGTGCGACCCAGCGTGGCCTCAATGCTCTGGTGTCGCGCCTGCCAACAATGATTTACCGCTCTCGTAACGACCGCGACTGGACCATGGAATACGTCAGCGAAGGCTGTCTGGCCCTGACAGGGTACAGTGCCGACGATCTGGTCAGAATGACTCAGAAAAGTTATGGCAGGCTGATTCATCCGGCGGACGTCGACTACGTCTGGCAGCAGGTACAGGAAGCCCTGTCACAGCGCCGCAGCTTTGAACTGAACTATCGGCTGTTTCATACCAGCGGCCAGATGAACCATGTCACGGAAAAAGGCCATGGCGTCTATAGCAGTAACGGCAATGTCCTCGCCGTTGAAGGGGTGATTTTTGCCCGATCAGACTGGCACGATCAGGTCAAGTCAGCCTGATGGCAACGTCACCAGCCGCAGGCCTATAGCCCATAACGTTCTATTTTCTTGATTAACCCTTGCCGGGAGATACCCAATTGCCGGGCGGCCCGGGTACGGTTGCCGCTACATTGCAACAGCGCCTGCCCGATCAGTCGGATCTCCAGCGCCCTGACCTGCTCATCCAGGCTCGCTTCACTGAGAGGCACCTCAGCGACCGCACACTCGATGGCGGACGCTGGATTTCCGGCCACCGCTCCTGCCGTCGCAGGATACAGCAGCTGAATATCCTCCAGGGTGATTTGCCCCTCTGGGCAAATGGACGCCACGCTTTCGAGGGCATTCCTTAATTCCCGAACATTACCAGGCCAGGTCTGGCTCCGGAACCAGTGCATCGCCTCCGGGCTGAGCTGCCAGCTTTTACCTTGCTGTTGCTGCAAACGCGACAGGAATGCCTGCAGCAATACCGGTACATCTTCCTGTCGCTCCGACAGTGGCCGGGTTTCTATATTGACGCCTTTAATGCGGTAATACAGATCTTCGCGAAATTCAGCACCGCGTACCTTTTCGGCCAAATCGGCATTGGTGGCAGAGACCACCCGGATATCGATGTGTTTTTGCTCGCGCCCTCCCACCGGGAAAAACGTGCCTTCCTGCAACACGCGTAATAACTTCACCTGCATTGCCAATGGCATTTCACCAATTTCATCCAGAAACAATGTGCCGCCATCGGCCAGGCTTAACAAACCGGCCTTGTCTTTTTCGGCTCCGGTAAACGCGCCTTTGACGTAGCCAAACAATTCACTTTCCAGCAAGTCGGCCGGTATCGCTCCACAATGCACCGATACAAAAGGCTTGTCCGAGCGATGACTCAGGTCGTGTAATGCCCGCGAGATCACTTCCTTGCCCGTTCCTGATGGCCCGGTGACCAGCACCCGCACGTCCGTGGGCGCGATACGCTCAATCAAGGCCCGCACTTTTTGTGCACTGGCCGAAAGGCCCAGATAGGCCGCCGCCCCTGATGGCTGCTGGCTGGACTGTTTCAGCTGCTGCAGCTCTCGCTCCAGCGTCGTCTTGATCAGCGCCCGCCGCACCACCACCGCCAGCATGTCAGGATCAATCGGCTTGGCGATAAAATCCCACGCTCCTTGCGCCACCGCTTGCAGCGCCAGATCACGATCGGCATGGCCGGTGATAATAATCACTGGCCGACCGTCAAAGTCAGCCATCGCCGCCAGGGTAACCTGGGGGTCAAACAGCGGCGGCATGGATAAATCCAGTAACACCAGGTCAGCCTCAAACGACACCAGCGCCTGACGGGCATCGTCCAGGCTGACGGCAGTTTTGACGTGATAACCCTGATTCGCCAACCAGCGACTGGCCAGCTCCCGAAATGCCGGCTCGTCATCCACCAGTAATATGCGTTGTTGTGTCTTGGCACGTGTCATAAAAGTTGCTCTGGCAAAAAGTCATTATTCTGTGTAACCACGGCAGCCGGTTCGACAGCAGATGCCGTTGCCGGGCGGCACGGTAACCGCAGATCAAACGTTACCGGCCAATCGCTATCCTTGCGGTGATAAATCTGGCCTTGATGGGCATCGACAATACGCCGCACAATCGCCAACCCCAGACCACTGCCGCCTGCCCGCCGAGTGACAAATGGCTGAAACAGGGCATCCCCTTGCAGTCCGGCATCCACTTCCGGCCCGTTGTTGTGAACGCGCACCAGCAGATATTGCCCCTCTTTCTCAGCCTCGATACACAAGTGGCCATCGGCCGCATTACGCAGGAACGACAGGGCATTATCGATCAGGTTAATAAACACCTGCTGCAGTCGTTGCGGGTCCCCTTCCAGCTCAAGTGTCTCGGCAATTTTCAGCTCACACACCACTCCGTCGGACGGAGCTTGCGCCAAGACATTCGCCACTAACGCCCGCAAGGGGATAACGCTGATTTGCAGAGTCAGACCGCCGGAATACACCAGCATATCGCTGACCAGCCGGTCTGCTCTCTTAAGCTGGGTTTGAATATGCTGGCGGGTGGCAGCAGGTGCATCATAAGCCGCCATCGCAATGATATTCAGGGGATTACGCAACTCATGCGCCATCGCTGCCGACAGGCTACCCAGCTCGACCAGGTGCTGTTCATCCAGCCGTTTACGCTCCGCCGCCGCCAGCGCCAGCGAATGCTCCAACAAACCACAACTGGTCGAGAACAGCGAGGCAAACACTTCCGCCGTCAGACGCATACCAGGGCTGGCATCGTCCCAACCCACCAACACAAAATGCCAGCCAGACGCTGATCGTGATAGCCGCAGCGCCAGCGCAGTGTGTTGGGATGGCTCCATCGGAACCGGCTTATCCAGCTGGATAGCGACCTTGTGGCGTATTTGTTGTGAGAGCAACTGCTCACCCAGACTGACCAGCTGAGACCAGTCTTCCGCTTCCTTTAACCGGGTTGACCAAGTCTCCAGCACAGTTTCATTCAGCGAAGCCCCCGGATAAATCAACCGCGATACCATCCGGCTTAACGGCTGATAGATAAATGCAGCCACCACCAATACCAGCAACGAATACAACCACAGTTGCCAACTGGGCACGTTCGCCAATGCCTGTAAACCGATACGTCCGGACACCACCCCGATCACCGCAATCAGACACAGAATCACCAACATCATGGACACCCACAACAGTGCCCGGTTGGCAAAAGCATTGACCGACAGAATCTGATAACGCACCACGGCATACACCAGCAGCAGCAAGTAGGTAGGCAGCAGCAACATCGGATAGGGAAACCAGCTGATGCCAAAAGAAGGAAAAACAAAGCTGGTAGCCAGTAGCAGCCCCCAGGCTCCTACACCAAACATCGCCAGAATCGATCGCTTTTTATTACCCGAATGACGATACCAGCCAAACAATAATACTGCGTGTGCCAGTATACCGATCAGTACGGTATAAGATAAATTCCAGACACCCACGTCGGTAAAGACAAAAAAGTAACGGATATCCAAGGTGCCAATAGAATCTCCGGCACCCACCCACCAGCTTTGTAGTACCACGGCAATACTGGTGGCATAAAACCAGGGAACCGTTTGATAAAGACGATCAAGTTTATCTTCTCTGGCAGCACCGGAGTTTACAAACCGAATCGCAAAGTGCAGGAAAAAAGTAGGCATCAGTGGATTGGCCAAAATTATATAAATACCAATACGTTCATAACCATGAAACAGCACCACATGGCCAAAACACCACACCGCCATCATGATGGCAAAACCAGCCAAGGCTTGCAGGTCGCTTTGTTTGCGAGCACGCCAGAGTAGCCAGGCCGCGACCAAAAAACCGCAAACACTGGAGACCAACATGGCGATTTCAAACATCAATGAGAGCTTCAAACTGTCAACCTCGCTTACACCACCACAACAAACAATCGTAAACTTACTTTACAGTTCACACAAAAATTAATTTTTATCCTTAAAAATCAACAAGATAAAAACCAATAAAAATTGGCCTATCGATTGCTTGTAAGCAAATCATATTTCTTGATCTATCTCAAAATTTTATCTGTTTTTGGAGAAAGCAAAATGAATACTGGATTTTTCATGACGGAAGTCATCGCACTGTTCAGCATTGCTGGTTTGGCATTATTTCCTTTGGCCATCCAGAAAATGCGCACGCTGGCCAGCAACAAGGCCAACTAGCGGACGACTTGATCAATCATTTTTATCATTCACGGCTTTTGTTTTTTATAAAATATTAAAAGCTCTGGTTTAACACTATTGGAATGGCTATGGATCTCGACGTCGCTCTATTATCCAGATTGCAGTTCGCCTTTACGGTGAGCTTTCATATTATCTTCCCCAGCATTACTATTGGCCTGGCCACATTAATTGCTATCTGGGAAGGTTTATGGTTAAAAACCCACAACCCTTATTACTTGCAACTGGCCAAATTCTGGATAAAACCCTTTGCCATTACCTTTGGTATGGGCGTCGTATCCGGTATTGTTTTATCCTATGAATTCGGCACCAATTTTTCCAGGTTTTCGGAAATGACTGGCGCAGTATTAGGGCCATTAATGGCTTATGAAGTGCTAACGGCCTTTTTTATGGAAGCCGGTTTTCTTGGAGTGATGCTATTTGGCTGGCAGCGGGTTGGCCGCAAACTGCACTTCTTTGCCACCACGGTGGTGATGGTCGGCACCTGGTTTTCCGCATTCTGGATTATTGTTGCCAACTCCTGGATGCAAACCCCTGCCGGTTACATCATTGTCGATGGCCACTTTGAGGTGGCCAACTGGATGGAAGTCATCTTCAACCCCTCCATGCCCTACCGCCTGATGCATATGCTGATGGCCTCGTTGATCACCGCCACCTTTGTGGTCGCCGGTATCAGTGCTTACTACCTGTTAAAAAAACAGCATATTCCCTTCGCCCGCAAAGGCTTGTCCATGTGCATGTGGTTCGCTCTGGTCTTGACGCCATTACAAGCATGGGTGGGTGATATGCACGGCTTGAACGTCAAGGAGCACCAGCCAACCAAGCTGGCGGCGATTGAGGGCATTTGGCCTGCGGAAGAAAACAACGTACCACTACTGCTGTTTGCCATGCCGAACATGGCCACCGAATCCAACGATTATGAAATTGCGATTCCAAACCTTGGCAGCCTGCTGTTGACCCATAGCTGGGATGGCGCGCTGCAAGGCCTGAAAGCCGTACCGGCAGCAGATCGTCCCAACGTACCACTGGTGTTCTGGTCATTCCGGGTAATGGTCGGTATTGGCTTCGGCATGATCTGTATTGCCCTGCTGGCGCTGGCTTTACGTCGCAAGGAGCGCTTGTTTGAGAGCAAACCCTTTCTGGCACTGGTAACGCTGTTTACTCCCAGTGGAGTGATTGCGGTGCTCGCTGGCTGGTACGTGGTGGAAGTCGGTCGCCAGCCCTGGATTGTTTATAACCTGGTGCGTACCTCAGACATCGTATCGCCACTACCAGCCGAGCGGGTGTTGTTCACGCTGATCATGTTTGTGTTGATCTATACCTCCCTGCTGGGTGTTTACCTCTACTTCATGCGCAAATTGATTAAAAAAGGCCCACCCACCATGAACGCACTGGAAGAACAGTTGATTGGTATGGATGCCCCCGGCTATGCCCTCGCCTGGGTCAAAAACCTGAACCAACAAGAACGAGGAGCAAAATAATGGATCTGGCCTTGTTCTATTTTCTGTTATTGGGATTTTCCATCTTTATGTATGTGTTGCTGGATGGCTTTGACCTGGGGATCGGCATTCTCTACCCCTGGTTTGATCAGGATGGTGAACGTGATCACCTGATGCGCTCCATCTCACACGTCTGGGACGGTAATGAAACCTGGCTGGTATTTGGCGGCGTCATGCTATTTGCAGCCTTC
Source organism: Oceanobacter sp. 4_MG-2023 (assembly GCF_030689165.1). NCBI lineage: Bacteria > Pseudomonadati > Pseudomonadota > Gammaproteobacteria > Oceanospirillales > Oceanospirillaceae > Oceanobacter > Oceanobacter sp. 4_MG-2023. Next base: position 71,985 of record NZ_JAUYVV010000017.1, read on the forward strand.
CCTGCTGCCTATGCCGCGATTACCACGGTATTTTACCTGCCGATTATGCTGATGTTGTTTGCGCTGATTTTCCGGGGAGTGGCGTTTGAATATCGTTTCAAATCCGACACCTCGCGACCCTATTGGGATTTTGCCTTCAGCGCCGGTTCTGCCATTGCCGCTTTTTGCCAGGGCATGCTGCTAGGCTCTCTGGTGCAAGGTATTCCAGCAGGTAGTCACAGCCTGTCGAGCCTGCATTGGCTAACACCCTTTTCGGTATTGACGGGCTTTGCGGTTATGGCAGGTTACGCTTTATTAGCCGCCTGCTATCTCTATATGAAAAGTCGTGGCCAGATTCAGCAACACGCCGCCAAACTGGGAAAATACCTGCTGATGACCACCCTGTTCGCCATGGTGGCAGTGAGTTTATGGACCGTAATCAGCCAGCCAGCTATAAGGGATCGCTGGTTTACCGATAACCACTTTTTATTGTTGTCGCCACTGCCGATACTGACCTTTTTGGCAGCATTATTCGCCTGGCGAGGCCTGCACAACCACCAACACGAAAGCCGTCCCTTCTGGTGTGCCGCCATCATCTTTTTGCTCAGCTTTGCCGGATTGGTTGTTGGTCTGTTTCCCTATCTGATACCGGGCCAGCTAACCTTTATGGCAGCAGCATCCCCCGACAGCAGCCTGTACTTTTTATTACCCGGCGTGTGTATTTTTATCCCGCTGATTTGCCTTTATACCTTATGGGGTTACCGGGTATTTTCCGGCAAGGTAGAAGATTATCAGGAGGGTTATTAATGGATGTAACCACTATTAAAAACAAGATAGCCAGGCTCAAATCCTGGCAATGGTTTTTACTGCTGTATTTAATCGGTTTTACCGCCGTTTTTTCTATGTCCTACGGGATCAAACTACTGATGACCGGCTTGCCCTGAGCCACTCTGGTCAGGGACATCTTTTTAACTAGGACATCCACTTTTATTTTCCGGTGAAATTGGCTGAAATTGGGACACCGGAATAGATTGGGAGGAATAAATTGGGGCACCCATTTTTATTTTCAAGCTGCGGTATCCCACTTCAGGCTTTGCCAGACTAATCTGCCTGTTTTTGGTGGTCATTGGCAGGGCGAACTAGTGATAAAAAGGATAAATCTTGATCGTTGCGCGTGATCAAGCCTCAGAGTATGTCTCTGATCGTCGTACCTGGCTTGGGAAATTCGCGGTGAGTGATCCGGATCAGCCCGCCAACAGCTTCCTGGCAGATGCTATCCCGGTCGGCCGTTTGTAACCGAGTCGTTCGCAGGCAGAACGAACATTGGATTCGCTACCAACAAAGGTTGTGAAGCACTGCTCGAATTGCTGACTAATGGTCAGCCACTGCTTGTCATCCAGGCCAATTCGGCTGAGGATCGGCGATACGCTTGTATCAATCGCGCCACGTTTATCGCCGCGAGCTATCCGCCCGGTTGCATCAACTAACGCCAGATAGTCACTCAATGGCATCTGGATACCCACGGGTGAATGTTGTTTCGGATGGCCAACAAATGGCAAAAGCCCGGAAGATTGCCGTTCGATGGCATCGGTATTTACCGTCGTTGTTGCGTCATTGATTCGACGGCTAACGGATGTGTGATCGGAGGTTTCAAGCGTCGCGGCAATTTTCGCTCTCACCGGATTTAAATCCACGTAAGCCATGCAACTGAGTAACGCCGCTTCGTCGAGCAATGCCTGGGACTTGAAACGACCTTCCCAGAATCGCCCGGAGCAGTCGTCTTCCGCATTCGCCTCGCGGGCAATGGCTTCGTTTAACACGCGCATAAACCAGCTGATATCCGACAGTCG
>NZ_JAUYVV010000018.1:0-73320 GCF_030689165.1 Oceanobacter sp. 4_MG-2023
TCTGTCTCTGTCTCTGTCTCTGTCTCTGTCTCTGTCTCTGTCTCTGTCTCTGTCTCTGTCTCTGTCTCTGTCTCTGTTTTTATCCTCGTTACGGTCTGTGGCGTCGAACTTTGCTGTTCGATCTTCGTGCTCCCTCCTGGGGTTGCCTCCAGCCGCTTATGCGCGACTATTCTTGTCTGTTCTTGCCCGTCCGCATATTGCGATTCGCTCTGGCTGGTTTCGCATTTTGCAATGCAATTTGAGTAATCGCTGTGCTGTTGTATTTCGATAATTATAAGTTATTGAATTTTAAGGTAAAAATTTAAAATACTAGTTGGTATGCGTCCTGCAAACACCCTCTGACTACATTCAACAGAAGGGGGTTGATGTGCCGAACTTTATTCAACAGATGATCGTGATCGGACTGGGTGTCTTGTCTGTCATTGTGCCTGTCAACGCCGCCGGTGAGACGTCTTACCCTGCTACTTACCCGGTTACGGTACCTGCAACAGGGCATCGTGAGCAGGTGTTTACGCCACCGCATGAGCTGGACTGCCGCCGGGAAAACGGTTTTCAGGTCTGTGAAACCCGGCTGGATCAGGATGCGGTCACAACGCCGATGATTTATTGCTCGGTGCATTTACCGGATGAAACCAGTCCGTCACAGGCAACCGCGGTGGATATCCAGCGTCTGGTTTATCTGGGTTACAACGCATTCGATACCGATAAGGCAGAAGTAAAAGCCGCAGAAGTTGAGCACCTGCTGGCCTGGGCCAAGCTTAATAAAAACCGTGATGAAGCCATTCTGATTCTGGCGACAACCGATATACGTGGTGATGAACTTTATAACCGCAAGCTGGCTTACCAGCGGGCGCTGGCGGTGTACCAGTACCTGTCGACCTTCGGCATCCGTCGCATCCAGATCAGTATTCAGGGCCGACCGCTGCGGACGGGGGATTATCACGATTATCCGCCTCAACATTCCCATTATCGCCGGATTGAACTGTATCAGGGCGGCGATTCCTGTCGTTCACTCAGACAGCCAGGAGCTATGTCATGAAATACTTTTTTTCGCTGTTGGCGACCCTGGTACTGGTGTCATTACCTGTGGTGGCCGATACCAGCAACCCACTGAATTACATTGAGCAGGCCAATGGTGAGCGCTCGGAAAAAATTGATGAATTGATGCGCTGGACACATGTTCGTTTTGTCTTTAACCGGGAATTGCGCCGCGTTGCGGTAGGGCAGGAGGCGATCGCCGAGATCGATGTACTGAATGAAAAAGAATTGCTGGTGTTGGCCAAAGACGTCGGCAAGACCAGCATGATGGTGTGGTTCGTGGATGGCAGCAGCCATGCCTATATGTTGAGTGTCACGGCCGATCTGTCGTTTCTGGAGACTGCATTAAAAAATATCGACGCCAATATTCGTATCGAAGCGGCACCGGACCGCCAGGTCTTGCTGCTCAGTGGCAGCGTGGGTTATCAGCATCAGAAAGACACCGCCGAGCGGGCGGTATCCCGTTATTTGCAGCGTCAGGGTGGGCTGGTTAACCAGGGGTTGGTGAGCGATGTGCCGTTGGCCGATATCTACCAGAACTCGTTACCGCTGATCAACCTGATCCGTGTCCGTCATCAGGCGGAGAAAATTGAAGATCGTATTGGCCGTGCCCTGAAGGAAATCGGCACGGATTCCGTCAGGGTGCGGCGCATTCGGCAGCAGGCCCGTTTTAATGGCGAGGACGATACCTTGATGCTGGAGGGCGAAGTACAAACACAGGCTGAGCTGTCGCGGGTATTGGCGGTGGTGTCGCGTCTGTTTATTCGCCCGGATGAGGATGAAATCTTGCTCAACAGCCTGATTCAGATTTATGCCGACGAAGCGGGTCGTGTGGTGTCGTCGCCCCAGGGTGGCACCAATCAGGGCATTGTTCAGGCAACAACGGCCGAGCTGTCGCGGGCCAATGTACTGTCCATTGCCGGTGGCCGGGTGCTGTCGATGATCCGGGTGAAAGACATTCCCCAGTTACGGGTCTCGGTGCAGATGTATGAGGTCAGTCTCAGTCGTCTGAAAGAATGGCAGCCGGGCATTGGTCTGAGCTCCAATGCCGCCGATACGTCGACGGCTCTGGGCAACGACAGTCTGGAGACCGCGCTGAATATTTTTAACGGGGCCTTGTCCGGGCAGTTGCAGATCGCCGGGCAACAGGCGTCGTTGAATGCGCTGTTTTCGATGCTGGAATCAGAAGGCATTTCCCGCACCTTGTCGAAACCAACAATCACCTTGATGTCCGGAGACACCGGTACCATTCAGGTGGGTGGGGAAGTGCCAATCCGGACGACCTACACGAACTTTGGTCAAAGTACCGATAGCAGTGCACTGGGTGACGCGCTGTTAAGCAGTACCGAGTTCAAGTCATACGGTATCGAGCTCACCGTCAGTGCGGTGATCGATGAGACCGATCATATCGCCTTGCAGCTGAACCCCAGTGTCTCCACGCCGGATACCGCGCTGTCCCAGCACATTACCGACAGTACCGGTTCGACACTGGACACCACGGCCTTTGATGTCCGCAGTATCAATACGTCGACCCGGCTGCGTGATGGCCAGCCGCTGATACTGGGTGGCCTGGTATCGCGGGATCAGTCCGAGAGTAACCAGTCGTTGCCGTTTCTGTCGCAGATTCCATTCCTGGGAAAACTGTTCAGTTCCGATGTGTCCAGCTATCGCGACCGTGAACTGGTGATTGTGGTGACGCCGACCATTGTACGGGAGCCTTTGCATCAGACGGCCTTGTGGGAATTTGCCGACAGCAGTGAATTGCTGCAATGGGCAGTCAACCCCATGCCGTTGAATCATCATTCTTCTATCTCCGGGGAGACACGACCATGAAGCCTGCAACGCCTGTTATAACAACTCTGAAGCTGGCCTTGGTGGGATTATTGCTGACGGGGTGTGCATCCATGTCTCCTGAGTCCCAAACCGATTATGCCCCGGAAGAAGCCCTGACCCGGCAGTTGGCTGCCTTGCAGTCATCGGAGGATTTCAGTAGCGGTTGTGTGGATCCATCAAGCCAGCGATCGGGTGTCCGTGACTGTTTGCGCCACCTGCGTGCGCTGGATGAGCTGGTGTTGCTGCACCCTTATCATGAACGTATCCGGATGGCGGCGGCGGTGATGCACTACCGCGTTGGTGATGTTAATGCTGCCCAGGAACTGCTGGATCAACTGGTCTGGCTGCCCAGTCCGCGGCCGGAGGCCCGTCTGCTTCGCAGCCGGATTGCACTGGAGCAAGGCAACTTGCGGTTGGCAGGCAGCCTGTTGGAAGAAGCGTTGATGCAATCCCCGGATTACCCGGAAATCAGGGAAGGTCTGGCCGCCGTCCGCTATGTGTCGGGTGATTATGTGCAGGCCGAGCAATTATTGGAACAGGCCGGTCGGCTGGGGTCTCCAGCCTGGCGCATTCAGTATCTGCAAGGGCTGGTACAGGAAGCACAATCCCATCCGGATCTGGCGTGCAGCCATTACAGCCAGGCATTGGCGATCAAGCCGGATCATCGGGCCTCCAGAGGCCGTCTGACCGGGCTGTCATACCACCCCGTTTGCTACCAGTATCTGCAAATGAGCCTGGAGATGGAGGTGTCCTTATGACCCAGGCCGAGAGGATGGATGAAGCGCTGATTCCACTGGCATCGGAAGAATACAGCCACCTGCGCCGCCGACTGCATCGGCGGGTGCTGGAAGGGCTGGAAGGTGTGTCCGAACACTCGGTGGTGGATCGGGTGGCCCTGATTCGCCATCTGCAAGAGCATCTGGATGACTTGCTGGCAAGCCATGGCCGTGCATTGGCGGACGGGGTGCGCAGCCAGTTATTGGGCACCGTGGCCGATGAAATCCAGGGGCTGGGGCCAATTACCGAGCTGATGCTGGACCCACGGATATCCGACATTCTGATCAACGGCTATAACGATATCTGGGTTGATCGCAACGGCCGTCTGGAGCGCACCAGTGTCGCTTTTGATGGCAATGACCATTTGTTGCGCTTTCTGAACCGGATTCTGAGCCAGCAGGGGCGGCATATTGATATGGGCAACCCGATTGTGGATGCCCGGCTGAGCGATGGCAGCCGCCTGAATGCCGTGATTGCGCCGCCGTCTCCCCGTGGCCCGGTGATCTCCATTCGTCGTTTCCGGCTGACACCGCTGACGTCGGACGACCTGATCGAACGAGACTTTATGACCCCGGCGATGTGGGCCTATTTATCGGATGCTATCTGCCAGGGCGCAAACATGGTGATTGCCGGAGGCTCTTCGGCGGGCAAGACCAGTCTGCTGAATGTGTTGTCGGGCCAGATTCCCTTGACCGAACGGATTATCACCATTGAAGAAACCCAGGAACTGACGCTGGATCACCCCCATGTCGTGACGCTTGAATCCCGGCTGGGAAATGGTGAAGGGCTTGGTGTTATCCGCCTGACTGACTTGCTCAAAACGGCGTTACGGATGCGGGCAGACCGCATCATTGTCGGTGAGGTGCGAGGGGATGAAGTGTTCGACATGCTGCAGGCCATGAACGTCGGCCACGATGGCAGCATGACCACCGTGCATGCCAACAGCCCCAGAGATGTGCTTAACCGGTTTGAATATCTGGCACTGAAAAGCCTGCCGACGATGCCTCCGGCCATGATCCAGCAAATGATCGCGTCAGCGATCGATGTGATCGTTCATCTGCAGCGGGATGCCGATGGTCATCGGCGTATCGCCAGCATTGCCACCCTGACCCAGTCGGATACTCGTACCGAACTGGAAATCCGCTTTCAGGCGGCGTCCGCCACGATCAATAAAACGACTTATGAAACGACATCGACCTATGGGCCGAGGAGTTAGCAGAGGTGAGGCAATGATTGATTATCTGGGCGTATTGTTGGCGGCACTGGTCAGTCTGATCTCCGGCGGGCTGTTCTTCTTTCTGCGTGACCGGGCCTGGTCGGAATCCTGTCTGACAATCGGTGCGACGGAACAGCGTTCCGGTTTTCATCGCTGGCAGCACCGCATGAACCAGCGCTTGAGCACGCTTGGTATTCGTTTTGGCGTGCTGCTGCTGGGGACCGGTGTGTTTCTGGTGGCTGCTGCGGTACTGCTGGCGATGCTGACGCTGTTTCCGACGCATTATCTGGCCGCCACCGGTGCCGCCACCGGTGTGGTTATTCTGGCGGTCATTGTTATGAAAGATGGCCTGGCGTTCCAACAGAACCGGTTTGAACAACAACTGTACGAAGCCATGGAATTGATGTCGGCATCGCTGATGGTGGGGGTGCCCATCACCGACGGTTTGCGGACGGTGGCCCACTCATCCAAAGGGGCGTTTCGTCTGGAAATGCAGCGGGTTCTGCATCGTCTGGATGGCGGACTCAGTGCCGATCAGTCCTTCAGTTTGCTGAACCAGCGTTACCCCAATGAAGGGGTGCGGGCGTTTACGGCGGCAGTTGACTCCAGCTGGAACACCGGCGGCGACCCGCTAACCCTGATTCGATCGGTACGCAACCTGCTCAAGCGGCGACTGGATACCCGTGCCGAAATCCGCACCGGGCTGTCCAGCCTGCTGTCGGCATCGGTTTTTATCGGCTTGTTTCCCTACCTGTTGATTCTGGTTTTCCAGTGGAAAGATCCAACCTGGCTGACCCTGATTGTTGAGCATCCGAAAGGGCCAACACTGGTGGTACTGGCGGTACTGACCCAGCTGCTGGGGTTCTTCTGGCTACGTTACCTGGCGAGGCAAAGTCTATGACGTCCATGAATCTGATTGATGCGTTATTACTGGGACTGCTGGTCACCATCCTGCTGGGCGCGATGGTGATCTGGGGGCTGCCGCTACAAGGCAGGGCCAGGCTGGATGCCGATCATTCACTGCTGTACACCAACCACTGGATCGCCCCGCGCAAACTGGTACGGCAAGCCGGGCTGTCCCCGGATGGCGTTGCACTCTGGTTTGTGCCGTCGAGTCTGATTCTGATGCCGCTGACGTTTTTACTGACCCTGAACGAGTTTGGTCTGGTGTGGCCGCTGGCCTTGCTGGTGGGCATGCTGGCGACCAGCTTGCCGTTACTGGTTTTGTTGTTGTTGCGGGGCCAGCGTGTTGCCGAAGTACGGCAGCGACTGCCGTTTTTTATCGACATGCTGGCTGCCTATCTGGCGGCGGGAGTGAGCTTGCCGCAGGCGCTGAAAACCAGCATCGATGTGTGTCATCGCAAGGATGATGTGCTGGTGATGGAGCTGGGGCTGGTGATGCGGGAAATTGAATTGGGAGTCTCGCAGGACGATGCCTTTGATGCGCTCCGGTTCCGTTTGCCCTGCCTTGAAATCGAACGGCTGGCCGCTCTGGTGCAGATGGGCAGTCGCATGGGGGTTCCCTTGTGTGAAAGCCTGCGGGCGTTTGCGGAGTCCATGAGTACTCGTCAGCAGCAATGGGTGCGCAAGCTGATTGCCCGCCGCAGCCTGGTGTCATTGTTCCCGATGTTACTGGTGGCCTTTCCTGTGTTTGGGGTGCTGGTGGTCTTTCCTGCTGTTCACAAAATATACCGGTTGTTTCAGGAATTGGGCGTTTCGCTTTGATTCTACCACTCTCAATACACCTGATGATGGAGGGCGTTATGAGTCAGGCATCGCCAAAACGGCAGCAAGGATTCGTGATTACCATGGAATTACTGCTAATTACGACTATTTTGATATTAGGGTCTCTGGTGGGGCTGGTAGCAATTCGTGATGCGTTGTTCAAACACAAGGTGCAGCAACAGAACATGACCCCCAAGGTACTGGACCAGCAAGGCCGGCTGCTGGGAGAGCCTGTGGCCTATGATGAGCACGAAGCGCCCTTGCTGGCCTATATCGACCGTAGCACCGATCCGTTGGGACGGGTGCTGATTGGCATCCGGGATGATCGGTTCTCCAGCCGGGAAGCGGTGTATTTCGATAGCGCCAGCTGTCAGGGTGATCCGTGTATCAAAAGTGTCAGTGATGAACTGACCGACAGCCAGGGAGCATCCCGCTTGAACCGGAGCGGTAATGTCAGCTATCTGAACGCCCTGCAAGGCGGAGCGAATTATGCGGTGGGGCCAGGCAGCGATGGTTTGCCGGGTTTTTTGTATCGGGAGAGTCCGGAGCAATGTGACTTTGATCTGGACGACGTGCAATCGCGCTGGCACTCCCAGAGCGTTGTGACCGGGTTGCCCTGCGAGGAGCTGACGGTGGAAGACATGAGTGTCCCGGCATACACCGGGTGCCTGCTGAATGTGACGCCATTGCTCACCGATCCGCTGGACCCGACCAGTCTTGACCTGAATTGTTCGTGCCCTGCGGGGACCACCGACCAGTTTAATCTGATTGATCAGGTAGCGCCTCTGGTCGGGGATTTGTATGACCAGACCTTTGCCACGCTGGGTGTGCTGATTGCTCCGCCTTTTGACAGTGATGGGCTGGGCACAATTTGTTGTGAAACTCCCTCGGAGTTGAACGAATCCGGGTTGGTCGAAACCCTGGCGTATCTTGTCTTGAAAGACCAGCTGAGCCAGCTGGCCTTGTCTGCCCTGGAGCAGGCCGAGCTGGAGTCGCTGCTGGAATCATTGCTGAGTCCCGCTGAGCTGACCTGCAAACCAACCCTGCCTTTGCGGGCAGCTGAATCGGTTGCCAGTGCGGATGACCCGGCAATGAATGCTCTGGAACCATTTGAGCCGCCGTTTCAGGTCACACTGCCAGCGGCGGCGTCGGATGTCTGGATCAGCACACCACCCGATGGTGTGGAAGGGCGCCCTTGATGGCGAGGGGCACGGCAGGTCGGAGAGAACGATTGGCTTGTGGTTTATAGCAACACAATCAGTAGGTGAGTGTTTTGGGTCAGACATTGCCGGACAAACAACCTGGATGAGGCAACAAGTCATGATGAAACAATGGTTACGCGTGGGAGTGATATGGCTGTTGACCGGCGTAACGATGGCAGTGGCGGCCGGCATGACCCTGTTAACGGCGACGGCAGCGGCTTCAGAGGCTCCGGTGGTCACCGCTGCAGCGGCAGAAACACAGACAGCAACGCTGACATTCGGTGTGGTGCCGCAACAAGCGGTGACCAGAATGTTGCGGGAATGGACGCCCTTGCTGCGCGTCATCAGTGACGCGACAGGGGTGGCAATACGCTTCGCCACGGCACCCAATATCCCGGCCTTTGAGCAACGTGTGCGCGATGGCCTGTACGACATTGCGTATATGAGTCCGTATCACCTGACGGTGTTTGCCGATGACCCGGGTTATGTGCCCCTGGTGCGGGTACAGAACAGGCAGATCAAGGGCATTATTGTTGTAAACCAGGCGTCGACCTTGACCCGGCTGGACGAACTGCACGGGCAGACGCTGGCATTTCCATCGGTGGGAGCCTTTGCCGCCACTTTGCTGACGCAGGCCAGTCTGGGCCTGAAAGGCATCGATTTTGGCAGCCAGTATGTTGGCTCTCATGATGCGGTTTATCAGGCCGTTGCGGCAGGGTTTTACCCGGCGGGAGGCGGCATTATCCGTACCTTTAATCTGCTGGATACCTCAATCAAGGACCAGCTGAGGGTCTTGTGGACCTCGCCCGGTTATACCCCTCACGCCATTGCGGCTCATCCACGGCTGTCACCGGCACTGCGTCAACGGCTGGTGGCGGCGTTTACTGAATTGCCGCATGAACCTGGTATCGACACCACCCTCGAGGCTTTGGGAATGGAAGGCTTTATCGCCGCCCAATACGCCGACTGGAATGATGTCAGGGCGTTACATATTCAACCTTCCGACAGGTAGCACTCGATGTCCTTGAAACTGAAAACCATTGTTGGCGTCGCGGCTATTGAAGCAGTCTTTCTGATCTTGCTGGTGTGGCAGGCCATGCAGATCCTGACCCTGTCCAATCAGCAGGCGCTGGAGACCCGAGCGCAAGAAACCGTTGGCCTGTTTGGCACCCAGGTCGAAAATGCCCTGATCGCCACCGATCTGGCCACTCTGAACGAGATGGTCGATCAGCTGATGGCACAAGGCAATATTGAATACGTCAGGATACTCGATCAGCGCGGTATTCTGGCCAGTGCCGGTGTCCCTGAAAAGCATGACTGGAACTTTCAGCGCGACCTTAATTTTGGCGATATTCACGATGGCATGTTGGATGTCGACTATCAGGTGTTCGAAGAGGATATTTATCTGGGCACCATACAGCTGGGCATATCAACAACCGGACTGAGTTTTCTGATTAGTGAATCAAAAACGCGGCTGATCGGGATCGCATTGGCCGAATTATTTATGGTTGCGCTGGTTTCATGGATTCTGGGCTGTTACCTGACCCGCACCTTGTCGCACCTGACCCGGCAGGCCCAGCGTCTGTCGAAAGGAGAAATGGTCGAGCCATTACCGGTGAATGGCCGGGATGAGTTGGCCGTTACCGTCCAGTCGTTTAACGACATGGTGGAGAAGCTGGCCCAGGCGAGAGAAGAGGATGCGATCAAATCCGCCGTTTACGAGGCCAGCCTGGATGCCATGATTACGCTGAACAAGCAGGGTAATATCATCGAATTCAGTAGCGCGGCGGAGCTGATTTTTGGCTGGCGGCGTGAGGATATCATTGGTAAAAAAGTGGAAGAGACCCTGGTGCCAGAAGAGCTGATCGATGGCCATCTGGCGCGACGGAAAGCCTTGTTAAGTGCAAAACAGTACTATGGGCAAGGGGCTCGACGGGAAACCGTTATGCTGACCCGGGCCGGGGAGCGTATACCGGTCGAGGTCTCTTCTGTTATCTTCAAGAGCCAGAAAAACACCTATTTTACGGCGTTTGTACGCAATATCTCCGAGCAGAAAAACAATCAGGCCCAGTTGATAGCGGCGAAAGAAACCGCAGAACTCGCCAGTCAGGCCAAGTCCCGCTTCCTGTCCCATATGAGTCATGAAATACGCTCGCCACTCAACGCCGTGATGGGGATCTTGCAGTTACTGGAGCTGGAATCCTTATCGGCCAGCCAGCGGCGTTTATTGACCATTGCCGATACTGCCGGGAGCAGCTTGCTGGCGGTGATTAATGAAATTCTGGATTTTTCCCGGATTGAAGCAGGCAACTTGCACACGGATTATGCAACGGTTGATCTGGCCGATATGACCAGCTGCTTGCTCACCACACTGGAAAGCAAGCTCGATACCGATCAGGTTGAGCTGTTTTGCCAGATCGAAAACGGCGTGCCCTGTCGGGCAGAGTTTGATGTTGATCATACGATCCAGGTGATTCGAAACCTGGTGGATAACGCCATCAAGTTTACCGACAAAGGATTGATTCGCCTTAAAATCGCCCTGGTGCCAGGCACCGGGCAGACATCGTGTCTGGCGATATCCATCCATGATACCGGTCGTGGTATTCCGGCAGCCCAGTTGAAAGATGTTTTTCATGAGTTTGAGCAGGTCCATGCCCGTGAGGATACCCGCGCCGGAGGCATTGGCCTGGGGTTGGCGATTGTCAAACGTTTGGTTGTCTGGATGGGAGGCACGGTGGATGTCAGTTCAACCCCGAATCTGGGCAGTGTATTCCGTTTTACTGTGCCGCTACGTTCCTTCGAAATGATCCGGCAGGCCACACCGCCACCCTTGCAATTTCGCCGCGTGATTCTGGTTACCGGCAACGAGGCGTTGCAGCAGGCAATTGCAGAGTGTGTACAACCGCTGGAGGTTGCCCTGTCGGCGTTTGCTTCCCTGGCGCACTTCAAAGCCAGCCAGCAGGAGCGCCAGCCGACGTCGACCGAGGTGGTATTGATCGATGAGGCCGAACTGCCAGCCACAGGACAAGAACTCGACTGGTATCAGCAGCTGTCCATAAGCAAGGTGCGGCTGACCCGATTGGGGCAGGATCAATCTGTCCCCTGTTCTGAACAGGAAAGCGTGCTGTACAAACCCCTGTCATATCAGAAAATTGAACGTCTGCTGCGCGGGCAGGCCTGCGATGAAGCGGCAACGCCCAGCCAGACTGCGACCGTGACGGGCAGCCATAACCGTATCCTGATTGTGGAAGATATCGAAGCGAACCGGATTGTACTGGGCGGAATACTGACCAAGTCGGGTTATCAGGTCGATCATGCCTGTAACGGTGTTGAAGCCTTGCAGGCGCTGGAAGTGGGTCATTACGATATTGTGCTGATGGATTTGCATATGCCGGTGATGAATGGCATTGCTGCGGTGACCCGGCTCAGGGCCTGCCCCGGTACAAATCAGCATATTCCCGTGGTTGCTCTGACCGCCAATGCCGAGAAAAGCGAAATGCAACGGTGCCTGGCCGCCGGCATGAATGACTTTGTCAGCAAGCCCTTTTTTACCAAAAACCTGCTGGCCGTTATCAACCGACAGGTGTATCAGCATCAACAGCTGCACGATACACCGCCTGAGGCAGCGCCAGACGATGAACCGGGTCACGCTGCCAGTGTGGCCCGTCAGGCCGCGGCGCAGGCAGAGCTGGACGCGCGACTGCTGCACAAGGCAACGCTGGAAAAGCTGGCCGCCGAAACATCTTTGCAGGCGTTACCACGGATGCTGAACAGCTTTATTGCCGAGCTGACCCGGCGGATGGACGATCTGGATCGCGCGCTGGAGAGCAACAACCCACAGGAACTGGGGAGTCAGGCCCATGCCCTGAAAAGCAGTTCGGCGGTGTTTGGTGCTCTGGCGCTGCAACAGGCAGCGCAACAGCTGGAGCAGCTGTGTTATGGCAATGCAGCGGATTTTGCGCGGGTAATCAGCGCGACTCAGGAACTGATGTTACTGGTCCGGCAAACGCTGGAATGTTATCGCAACTACATGCAGTCGATGGCTGCTGAATAGGCTGAATAGAGAGACAACGGATGACCAAATCAATATCACTGCCCAGGCTGCTATTGGTCGAAGACAGTCAATCAACGGCCATGGTTTATGCGACGTATCTGGAACATCTGTTTGACGTCACCGTGGTGTATACCGGCTCAGATGCCATCGATGCGCTGCATCGTCATCGTTTTCAGCTGGCGGTTATGGATGTGCAATTACCGGATATCTCTGGTCTGGAGGTATTGAAAACCCTGCGTGAAGGGGATCAGCAGTTGCCGGTGGTGATTATTACCGCGCACAGCACCGTGGAAGTGGCGGTTGATGCCATGCGTCTGGGAGCCAACGATTTTCTGACCAAGCCGTTTGATAAAACCCGCTTGCAGCACACCTTGCAGCAGGTACTGAAAACAGTCCAGCTCAGCTCATTGGTCGAGACCTATGAAAAGACCTTCGACCGCAGTCATTTCTACAATATGGTGGGAGCATCCCTTCCGATGCAGGCGGTGTATCGCATCATTGAAAGTGCAGCATCCAGCAAGGCGACGGTGTTTATTACCGGAGAGAGTGGTACCGGCAAGGAGTTGTGCGCTGAAGCGCTGCACCGGGAAAGCCCTCGCAGCAAGAAGCCGTTTATCGCGCTGAACTGCGCGGCGATTCCGTTGGAGCTTATGGAAAGTGAGATCTTTGGGCATATCAAGGGTGCTTTCAGCGGTGCCAGCCAGAACCGTGAAGGCGCGGCCCAGCGTGCGCATGGCGGCACCCTGTTTCTGGATGAAATTGGCGAAATGCCGCTGTCCTTGCAGAGCAAGTTGCTGCGGTTTATCCAGTTGGGGACGTTTCAGGCGGTTGGCTCCAATCAGGAAGTCACGGTTGATGTGCGGTTTGTCTGTGCCACCAATCGCGATCCCCTGACTGAAGTCCGGGCCGGACGTTTCCGTGAGGATCTGTTTTATCGGCTGAATGTGATTCCGGTCCATATGCCACCATTGCGGGAACGCGGACAGGATATTTTACGTATAGCCAACGCGTTTTTGCGGCTGTTTAACGAAGATGAAGGCAAATCCTTCCAGAGTATCAGTCGTGGTGTTGAAGAACGCTTGATGAGTTATCGCTGGCCCGGCAACGTACGGGAACTGGCCAATGTATTGCGTAATATGGTGGTTCTGAACCAGGGGCGACAAATAGAAACGGGGCATTTGCCCGACTTTTTCCAGCAGCAGGAAAAAGCGCCAACTCCCCGTGCTGCGACCATACCCGAGGTGGTTCCGGCAATAACAGCAACAACAGTCCCGGTTGCGGTTGAAGCCCCGGTGTTGCCGTTATGGCTCGAAGAAAAGCGCATTATCGAAAGGGCCATAAACCATTATCACGGCAATATTCCCAAGGCTGCGGCGATGCTGGATATCAGCGCCTCGACCATTTATCGCAAGAAACAGTTCTGGGCTGCCCAGGATGCCGAACAGGTACCGGGCTGATATAAACAAGCCCGCGGCGGCTGTCAGCCGGGCTTGTGTTGCTCCTCTCGTTCCTCTCCCAGTGTTTTAACCGCTGCCAATACAGGCGCTGTTGCCTGTTATTCCTGAATGAATTTCCACTGGATATGAATGACTTAGCTGTCTTCATCTTGCATGGGTGTTGTTTTAAACGTATGTTTAAAACCAACTTGTAGGCTGGGAATATGGCTCTGATGGCTCAAAAAGACACCGCTAAAAGTATTCTGGATTCTGCTGAGGAGCTGTTTTCTGAACGAGGTTTTGCAGAAACCTCGTTGCGGAATATTACCACGCGAGCCGGGGTCAACCTGGCAGCGGTGAATTATCACTTCGGCTCTAAAAAAGAGTTGATCCAGGCCGTTTTTGCCCGCTTTCTGACGCCGTTTTGCGACGACCTTGGCAAGGCCTTGAGAGGTTATGAACATGGCCTGGCGGGCAAGTCTCCGGAACTGGGGGCACTGTTGCGGCTGCTGGCTGAAACTTCCATGGCTGCCGGAGGTGGCAACGCCCGGCGGCTGGGTATTTTCATGCGCTTGCTGGGGTTGGCTTACTCGCAGGAACAGGGTCACTTGCGCAAATTCTTGCGTAACCAGTACGGCGCGGTGTTTGAGCGTTATATGCAGCTGGTCACTGCCGCCTCTCCTGAATTGAGCGATGAAGAGCGTTTCTGGCGTATTCACTTTATGCTGGGGGCAACGGTGTTTACGCTCTCCGGGGTGGAATCCTTGACCGCCATGGCGCAGCATGATCTTGGTGTCAGTACCGGGATTGATGGCGTGATCGACAAGCTGGTGCCTTTTTTGTCATCCGGCTTTCAGGCACCTCATCAAGACTAGCCGCTGGACCGAATGTAATAGACCTGGAATAACGAGGATATGGCAACCTTGGCAAAGAATGGACCGGACGGACAAGGAATCATGATCGAGATCTCGATAGCGGATCAGCAGTTACGTCTGACGACACCGCAAACGTGTATTGTCTACCCCATATCCACCGCCCTGAATGGGGTTGGTGAGCAAGAAAATTCCGGCTGTACGCCGCGTGGCTGGCATCGAATTGCCGCCCGTATCGGCGGAGGCCTGCCGCAGAATGCGGTGTTTGTCGGGCGACGTTTTACCGGAGAGCTGTACTCCACTGAGCTGGCCACAAGGCATCCGGCCCGGGACTGGATTCTTACCCGGATTCTCTGGTTACAGGGCATGGAAATAGGCTTCAATCGTATGGGGCGCGTGGATTCGATGCGGCGCTATATTTATATTCACGGCACACCGGATTCGGAACCGATGGGCATTGCCCGCTCCCATGGTTGTATTCGTATGCGTAACCAGGATGTGCTGGCCCTGTTTGATCAGGTGAGCATTGATACACCGGTGTGGATTCAGCCACACAGTTTTTCGAGGATTCCATGTCGCGAGCTGTCTTGAACGATACCGCAGCAGTTGGCGTCGTGGCCGACTTGCTGGGACCACAACTGCTGAAAGAAGATTGGCCGGTGCTGGAGTCGGAAGCTCTGAGTGGCCTGATTCTGTTTGGGCGTAATTACCAGAACCCGCAACAGTTGCAGAGGCTGACGGCCGATGTTCGCCAGCTGCGGCCGGATTTGCCTCTGTTTGTCGATCAAGAGGGGGGCCGCGTCCAGCGCTTTCGGGAAGGATTTACCCGTTTGCCGGCGATGGCACTGCTGGGGCAGCGGTTTCAGACTGATCCAGAGGCAGCCCAAACACTGGCTCACGATATTGGCTGGCTGATGGCAACGGAGTTGGCCGCATGTGGTGTGGACGTCAGTTTTGCGCCAGTGCTGGATATCGAGCGCGGCTGCTCCCAGGTGATTGGTGATCGGGCTTTTGCCACCCATGCGGCGGTTGTCAGCGTGCTGGCGGCGGCGCTGGTGGATGGTATGGCGGCCGCTGGCATGCAAGCCGTGGGCAAGCATTTTCCGGGGCATGGCGCAGTGATTGCCGACTCGCACCGGGAGCTGCCGGTTGATTACCGCAGCCTGGCCCAGCTGGATTATGACATGCGGCCTTTTCAGCACCTGATTGCATCCGGGCGCATGGCGGGTGTGATGCCGGCACATGTCATATATCCGGCATTGGATAGCGTACAGACGGCTGGATTTTCCCGCCGTTGGTTGACCCTGTTACGACAACAGCTGGCATTCTCCGGGGTTATTTTCAGTGATGACCTGACCATGGAAGGTGCTGCCAGTTATGGCAGTTACCGCCAGCGGGCGGAGCTGGCAATGACTGCCGGTTGCAACGCGCTGGTGGTATGTAATCGCCAGTCTGGTGAGCTGGAAGTGTTACAGCATGTCGAACAGGCATTGGCACAAGGACGGCCACGGCTGGATCTGTCGGATTGGCGATGTTTGCCAGCGACAGACAGCACCACTGCAGCAACGGATTCGTCACTTGAACGTATTCGTGCCGAGCTGGCAGTATTGACCGCATCCTGATTGAAATCACACTGTTTTGGCGTCCGCTATCGGGCGCATTCCCTTTTTTGCTTGATTAACAGGAGCGCTCGCATGTCCTATCAGCGTATTGGCATTATTGGTGGTACTGGCCTGACTCATCTGGAGGGGCCGGAGGTAACGGCTCGCCATGATATTAATACCGTCCTGGGGACGCCGTCTGGCAGTGTCCATGAGGGTTTCTGGGAAGGGCGTGAGGTGCTGTTTATGGCCCGGCACGGCCATCCGCATTCGGTGCCGCCACACAAGGTGAACTACCGTGCCAACCTGTTGGCATTACAGGAGCTGGGGGCTGAAGCCATTCTCGCCGTCAATGCGGTCGGGGGGATTCACCCGGATATGGGCGCAGGGGCCATTGTGATTCCGGATCAACTGATCGATCTGACCTGGGGACGGGAAAGCACCTTTTTTGACGGCAGTTATCAGCCACTGAACCATATTGATTTCACCGAGCCATTTGATGCCGGATTACGCCAGGCACTGATTGAAGCCGCCAGGGTGTTACCGGCGCCGGTGAGTGATTATGGCGTGGTTGGCGTGACCCAAGGCCCACGGCTGGAGACCACCGCCGAAGTGAATTACCTCGAGCGTATTGGTTGTGACCTGGTTGGAATGACCAGTATGCCGGAAGCGGTACTGGCACGGGAGCTAGGCATACCCTACGCCAGCGTCTGCCTGGTGGTGAACCCGGCGGCGGGTCGCAGCGATGCCGAAATTACCATGGCTGATATTCAGGCGGTACTGGACAGCGGTATGAATAACGTTCGGGACTTGCTGGCAGCGGTCTTGTTGTCACTGTAAGGGCCGGCTCCCGGCTCTGTCGGTGTCCGCCGGTTATGTCTGTGCCGTAGCTTCGTGTGTGTCCTCTGCCCCGGGATCAAGGCCCGGGGTGACGGATGATTTGGTGGCGGTCGTCTGTGCTCGCCAGTCTATTCGCCAGCTGTCAGGTCTGGAAACTCAACCGGTGTAATAATCAATACAACGCCCAGCATCGGGTGGTCGATATAATGCAATTCCTTGCTGCGCATGCGGCGTTTCTGACGAACCTCGGTGGCCCGTATCGGGTAGAGGCCATGAATGGTCAATGGCTGCTGGCTTGCCAGTATGGCCGGGGTCGATGTGCCGTCGGTATTGATGGCTGTGCTGAATGCCTGTAACTGTGGCTCGGCGGGCATCTGGCTGCTGAGGTGTTGCACATGAAAGTCGGTCGAAATATGCAGGTAGCGGCTGAGGTAGAGGCTGAAACCGCCGGTAATCTGGATTTCCGGTTCTCCGCCGACGGTCAGGTTGACCTTGTGGACGATGGTGCCTTCCTGGCTTTGTACGGGTTCCAGCCAGCTTTGGTGCCATACCACATCCATATCGGCCTGTGGGTTGATGCGGTTGGCTTCCCGTTTCAGTTTAAGGCTGGACAGCGGTGCCAGGGGTTGCCACAGGCTATCCGGTAGTCTGACCGGGAGCTTGATGGCATTGAGAAACTGCGTTTGTAGCCGGCGGTAACGGTAATGTTTGGCGACCGGGTCAAGGCGTCTGGACTTGGGTGTCATCGTTGCAAAGAGCGACTGGCTGTCGAGGATGACTTTGGGCCAGTATTCCTGGTCGATGTCGCTGTTATTACGATAGGCGACCAGCATCATTTCAACCTGAAACCAGTTATCGCTTAACGGAGTGGCGGCCACCGCGCTGGTGGGCAGTGTGAATAATGTGGTGAGGCTCAGAAAGAACGCCACTTTGGCAGAGTGAAACAGGTTCAAGGGTCAGAGTTCCTTTTGCAGTTCGGTCAGCACCTGGTCGATGACGTTAAAGCGCCGGTCGATAGTGTCCATGTTGAAGTAGAAACGCAAGGTGTGGCCACCTTCCAGTTTGTAGCTGTGGGATTTGCTTTGTACCAGCTTGACCAGCGTGAAGGGGTTGATTTTGGTGTCGGCGCTGAATTCCAGTCGACCGGAGTCGGAACCAACGTCGAGCTTGGCAATGCCCAGCGGGTTGAGCCGCAATTTCAGCGCGGTTTGGCGGAACAGGTTTTTCACCGGGTCTGGCAGTAGCCCAAAGCGGTCGATCATTTCGACTTGCAGTTCTTTCAGTTCGTTATCGCTCTGGCCGTTGGCAATCCGTTTGTAGAGCGTAAGGCGGCTGTTGACGTCGGGCAGGTAGTCGTCCGGGATCAGCGCCGCAATATGCAAATTGACATCGGCCATCTGTTTCGGGGTCAGGTCGTCAGATGGAATCTTGCCGGAGCGCATCGCCTGTACGGCTTGTTCCAGCATTTCCATATAGAGGGTAAAGCCGATGGTTTCGATCTGGCCGCTTTGCTCTTCGCCCAATAATTCCCCGGCACCCCGGATCTCAAGGTCATGGGTTGCGAGCATAAAGCCCGCACCGAGGTCTTGTGCCGAAGCAATGGCTTCCAGACGTTTTTCAGCGTCCTTGGTCATCACTTTGGGCGGCGGTGTCAGCAGATAGGCATAGGCCTGATGGTGTGAACGGCCAACCCGGCCACGCAGCTGATGCAGCTGGGCCAGGCCGAATTTGTCGGCCCGTTCAATAATAATGGTGTTGGCTGAGGGAATGTCGATGCCGGTTTCAATAATCGTGGTGCAAACCAGCACATTAAAGCGTTTGTGGTAAAAATCACTCATCACGCTTTCAAGTTCGCGCTCCGACATCTGGCCGTGGGCAAATACAACCCGGGCTTCCGGCACCAGTTGGTCCAGTTCACGGGTGATTTTCTCGATGCTTTTGACTTCGTTGTGCAGGTAATACACCTGACCACCACGGAGGATTTCCCGCAGGATGGATTCCTTGATGGTGGCTTCGTCGTACTGGCGTACAAAGGTTTTGACGCTCAGTCGCCTTGCCGGTGGGGTGGCAATGATCGACAGGTCGCGAATGCTGGCCATGGCCATATTCAATGTACGCGGGATCGGCGTGGCGGTCAGGGTCAGAATATCGACATTGGCGCGCAAGGCCTTGATGCGTTCTTTTTGCTGTACCCCGAAGCGGTGTTCTTCATCGATGACCAACAACCCGAGGTGTTCAAACCGTACGTCTTTTTGCAGCAGCTTATGGGTGCCGACGACGATATCGGTTTTGCCATCAAGCATGCGTTCAAGAGCCTGTTGGGTTTCCTTGGCGGACTTGAAACGCGACAGTACATCGACCTTGACCGGCCATTCGGCAAAGCGGTCGGCAAAGTTCTGGTAATGCTGTTGTGCCAGCAACGTGGTAGGGACCAGTACGGCGACTTGCTTGCCGCTTTGTACCGCCATAAAGGCAGCTCGCATGGCCACTTCGGTTTTACCAAAGCCTACATCGCCACACACCAGCCGATCCATGGGGCGTGGTGAGCACATATCGTTGACAACGGCGTCGATGGCGGTCTGTTGATCCGGGGTTTCTTCATAAGGGAAGCCCGCAGCAAAGCGGTCGTATTCTTCGTCCGGGCCGTTAAAAGCAAAACCTTTGCGGGCTTCCCGGCGGGCATAGATTTCCAGTAGCTCGGCGGCGGTGTCACGAATTTTTTCGGCGGCCTTGCGTTTGGCGGCCGCCCATTTTTCGGTGCCGAGGCGGCTGATTGGAATTGCCCCGTCTTCGGCTCCGCCGTAGCGTGAAATCAGGTGTAACGACGACACCGGTACGTACAATTTACTGTTGTTGGCGTATTCCAGCACCAGAAATTCATTCAGCTGGCCACCGGCATCCAACGCCTGTAGCCCTTGATAGCGGCCGATGCCGTGATCGAGGTGTACCACGGGGGCGCCGGGTTTCAGCTCGGACAAGTCACGGATAGTGTTGTCGGCATCGGTTTTCTGTTTGTTGCGGCGGCGGGTCTGACGAATGCGCTGGCCGAACAATTCATTTTCGGTAATCAGGGCCAGCGGTTGGCTGGCGTCGATCACAACGCCCTTGCTGAGCGGTGCGGTGGTGAGCATGAGCTGGTCGTTGCTCTGGGTCGCAGTGATCCAGTCCGGGTGCTCACTGGCCCGGATTTTGATGCGGCTGAGTAATTCTTTCAGGGCTTCCCGACGACCGGCTGACTCGGCACAAAACAGCACTCGGGTGTTGGCGTTGGCTTGCAGCCAGGATTGCAGGCGTTGCAATGGTTGATCCAGTCGCGAGTCGATACTGATGTCGGGCAGGGGGTGGGTGTCAAACCGGACGGCACCGCCGCGGCTGGGCAGGTCGGCATCATGCCATTGAATGCGTGGGTAATCGTTGAGATGACTGAACAACTGGTCGGTTGCGATAAACAGCTCACCTGGCGCCAGGATCGGGCGGGTGCGGTCGTAGCGGCGGCTTTCGTAACGCTGCTCCAGTTCATTACGAAAATGTTTGGCACCGGGTTCGATACCGGCATCGTGAATGATCAGGGTATTGCGGGGCAGGTGGTCAAAAAAGTTACCCAGATCATCGGCAAAAAACAGCGGTAAATAGTATTCGATACCCGCCGGGGCAATGCCCTGGCCGATGTCGACATACACCGAGCAGTCGTTGGGGTTGTGCTCAAAAAAGTCGAACCAGCGATGTTTGAACATCTTGATGGCGGCGGCATTGAGCGGGAATTCCCGGGCGGGCAGAATGCGGATGCTGTCGACTTTATCCAGCGTGCGCTGGTTTTCAGGGTCGAAGGTTCGCAGGGTCTCGATTTCGTCATCAAACATATCGATGCGGAATGGTAATGCCTGACCCATTGGGAAAATATCGACAATGGCCCCTCGAACAGCAAATTCGCCGTGTTCATACACGGTGTCAACACAATGATAACCGGCGGCCTGTAACTGCTTGCGGGTATTGTCGACGTCAAAGTGCTGGCCGACGTCCAGTGCAAAACTCTGGCCTTGGTAAAAGCTGGCAGGGGGCAGGCGATGCAACAGGGTTGCGACCGGGATAATCAGAACGGCCTGACGAATATCCTGCAACTGGCTGAGGGTGGCGATCCGTTGGGAAATGATGTCCTGATGGGGAGAAAACACATCATAGGGCAGGGTTTCCCAGTCGGGAAATAACAGCACGGGCAGTTTGGCGGCGAAAAAACGAATATCTTCTTCCAGCTGCAAGGCGTTGGTGGTGTCGTTGCATACCACCAGGGTCAGGCCCTGATTGGATGATGCGGCCTGGGCAATGGCCAACGCCAGGCTTGCTCCCTCAAGATTGCCCCAGAAGCGACGTTCGGCAGCTTTGGTTGGCAGGTCGGGAGTCATCGGACTGGTCATGCGTTCTCCGTGCGTATATCGAAGGGTGGAATCGGCAGGCGGTCAAGTGTAATCAATGGCTGGAAGGGTGTCACAGGTTTCCCGTCAGAGGGCTGCTGTTTTGCCCTGCCAATGCGGATCAGACAGGCTGGTATTAGGAAATCATTGAGAAATCATCAGCGGTTGGGCCTTGTGTATCTCCTGGAGAGAACGTAACCACGTGACTGTTTTGTCATGGAATTGTGTCAATTCGAGGAATTTTGACACCTTTTGAGCCCAATAATCCGCTGTTTACCCTGTGTCAACCAATGGGCAATGGAAGTATTTTGTCAGTTTGGGTCGGTTTTTGTTGGAAATTAACTACGTTAATTGTGCAGCTTGTCATTATGTGAATCGAGGTAAGAGTGTTGTGATGGTGATTTCAAAAGCCACGACCTGGTCGCGAGGGACAGACAGGTTTGGGTATTGAGGACGATGACAACAAGATAACGACAAACAGGGGCTATGCTATGGAATATGCCTTTGCTGAGTCGCTATTGTTGGCCGTACTGGCCTGAACCGGTCTGGCTGATTGATGGTGGCATGGGAGGAGCAATGGTCGTCTGGTTCACCAAATTCGAAAAAATAGGTAGGTTTTCTACAAAGTCGGTTGCTTTTTGGTCGGATTGTGAACTTGGGCCGGCACGTGCATAATCTGCACCGTAATGATCCCTCGAACAATTAAATGGAAGGTTTGCCTGTGACTCAAGATATGCGCGACACCTGCTTGCAGGATTGGATGGAACGCGAAGCGATTGCTGAATCCATGATTCCCCTGATTGGTGGTTTGTACCGCACTCATAATGTGATCACATCCCTGTATGGTCGTGCGATCATCAATCGTTCTGTGATTGATATTCTGAAAGCACATCGTTTTGTCCGTCACATGGAAAAACAGGAAGTCACTGTCCGCGACACGTTCCCGATTCTTCAGGTTCTGGCAGAGCTGGATATCAACCGTGTCCATGTTGATATCGGCCGTCTGGCGGTAAAATTCCGCACTGAGGCAAATGGTCGCGACCTGCGCACCTTTGTGACTGACGAGCTGGGTGACGCCGTTGGCCAAACCACAGAAGATGGCGAAAACCGTGACATCGTATTGTACGGCTTTGGTCGTATCGGTCGTTTGCTGGCTCGTATCCTGATTGAAAAATCCGGCGGTGGCCGTGGTTTGCGTTTGCGTGCCATCGTGGTTCGTCGCGGCAAGGGTGATGACCTGGTCAAACGCGCCAGTTTGCTGCGTCGCGATTCAGTACACGGTACTTTCCGTGGCAGCCTGTCTGTCGATGAAGAGAACGAATGCCTGATCGCTAACGGCAACGTGATTAAAATCATCTACGCTGGTAGCCCATCTGACGTTGATTACACGGAATACGGCATCAAGAACGCTCTGGTGATTGATAACACCGGTGTATGGCGTGACGAAGATGGCCTGAGCCAACACCTGAAATGTAACGGCGTTGCCCGTGTGCTGCTGACTGCACCAGGCAAAGGCGATATCAAGAACATCGTTTATGGCATTAACAACGGTGATATCACAGAAGCCGACAAGATCCTGTCTGCGGCTTCCTGTACCACCAACGCGATTACGCCGGTTCTGAAAGTGATGAACGATGAGTACGGTATTGTCAGCGGCCACGTTGAAACCGTTCACTCCTATACCAACGACCAGAACCTGATCGATAACTACCACAGTGGGGATCGTCGTGGCCGTTCTGCACCGCTGAACATGGTAATTACGGAAACAGGTGCTGCCAAGGCGGTTGCCAAGGCATTGCCAGCACTGAAAGGCAAGCTGACCGGTAACGCGATCCGGGTTCCAACGCCTAACGTTTCCATGGCGATCCTGTCGTTGAACCTGAGCAAGGACGTCAGCGTTGATGAGGTAAACGAGTACTTGCGTGAAGCTTCCCTGCGCTCTGACCTGCATCGTCAGATCGACTGGGTAAACTCACCGGAAGTGGTATCTCTCGACTTTGTTGGTAACAGCCATGCCGGTATCGTGGATGCCAAGGCGACGATTGTGAATGGCAATCACGCCAACCTGTACGTTTGGTACGATAACGAATACGGCTACAGCCGCCAGGTTATCCGTATCGCGCATCAGTTGTGTGGTGTTGAATACCCGACTTACCCACCGGTACAAAACTGAGTGCTGACCGGCTCACGACTGCTCTGAATGGGCTGCTGAGCCGGTACAATGCATGCCGTTATCGAGGAGAAAGCAGCGATTTTCTTCTCGATAACGTTCTGATTTCCCTGTCATGACTACCTTCCTGATACTCCTGTTTCTTGCTGTTTGGCACTGAATAGCCTCTTTTTGGTATAGATTGTTCCCTCTAAAGCATGATCTACCTACACCCTTGATCGCTAGATTATTCGGGTGCGCCTCTTTATACTAACCGCCGATTTTTCACTTAGTAAACTTAGCAAACGAGTATCCAAGTGCTTGTTTCCCAATGCAATTGCAAGTAATACGAGCCTGCTTCCAGCTTCAGTGATGATTTTGGTGGCCTGTTCGTGTGTTTGTGTTGCGGATTCTGGCGCAGCGGACTCATGTGATTAGGCGAGGCATATGATCAAAATTAAAAAAGGTCTCGACTTACCTATCACCGGAATTCCTGAGCAAACCATTACATCGGGCCAGAACGTAACGGAAGTTGCGATACTGGGCGCGGACTATGTTGGTATGAAGCCAACAATGGCTGTTCAGGAAGGTGATTCGGTCAAGAAGGGACAAGTCCTATTTACAGACAAGAAGACCGAGGGGGTGCAGTTTACCGCTCCGGTTGCGGGTGTGATCAAGGCGGTAAACCGCGGCGATCGCCGGAAATTCTTGTCGATTGTTATCCAGCTCGAAGGTTCTGATGAAGAAACCTTCAATCATTATCCAGTAGATGCGCTGTCATCCCTGGCGGCAGCCGATGTCCAGAGCAATCTGGTGAACTCCGGTTTGTGGACCACTCTGCGTACCCGTCCATATTCCCGGGTACCGGCACTGGACAGCACGCCTGATGCTATCTTTGTCAATGCCATGGATACCAACCCGCTGGCAGCCAATCCGGAATTGATCATTGCCGAGCAAGCCGATGCTTTCAAGCATGGGCTGCAGGTGCTGAAAAACCTGACAACTGGCAAGCTGTTTGTCTGCAAGGCACCGGGCGCCAATATCCCGGCCGCTGGTGTAGAAACAGTGGAAGAGTTTGCGGGAGCTCACCCGGCTGGATTGGCGGGCACGCATATTCATTTTCTGTACCCTGTCAGTGAACAGCGCACCGTATGGACAATCGGTTATCAGGATGTGATTGCCATTGGTATCCTGTTTACGACGGGCAAGTTGTCTTCCGAGCGCGTCGTCGCGCTGGCTGGCCCACAAGTCAAAAAACCGCGCTTGATCCGTACTCTGGTCGGTGCCAGCTTGCAGCAGTTGACTGCTGGTGAACTGGTCAATGCCGAGAACCGTATTGTTTCAGGTTCTGTGTTTGGTGGTCGTACTGCCGCCGGAGCTGAGTCTTTTCTGGGTCGCTACCACAACCAGATCAGCGTACTGCGGGAAGGGCGTGAGCGTCCATTGCTGCATTACCTGACTCCAGGTGCCAATCGCTTCTCTGTGATGCCGATTTACCTGTCCAATCTGATGAAGAAGAGCTTTCCGTTTTCGACTTCAACCAACGGCAGTGAACGTGCCATGGTGCCTGTCGGCGCTTATGAACGTGTGATGCCGCTGGATATGCTGCCAACCCAGTTGTTGCGAGCGTTGATTGTTGAAGATATGGAATCGGCCGTTGCGCTGGGTGCACTGGAGCTGGATGAAGAAGATCTGGCTCTGTGTTCTTTTGTTTGCCCAGGCAAATATGAGTACGGCCCGATCCTGCGTAAAAATCTTACTCGAATTGAGGCGGAGGGCTGATTATGGGTCTGCGAACTATGCTTGATAACCTGGCGCCTTTGTTTGAGAAGGGCGGCAAGTACGAAAAGATGTACCCGCTGTATGAAGCGGTTGATACCGGTCTGTTTTCACCACCGAATGTGACCAATAACACGGCGCACGTACGGGATGGCATTGACCTCAAACGTATCATGATCACGGTATGGGTCTGTACCTTTCCGGCGATGCTGTTTGGTATGTACAACATTGGCTTGCAGGCGAACGAAGCCATGGCAGCCGGTGCCGGTACCGTCATTGAAGGATGGCGCGAGTTTCTGATTGTATTGCTGGGCGGTGGTGCTCACGATGCGGCCAGCTTCTGGGATAACTTTGTTTTTGGCGCTGCTTATTTCCTGCCTGTTTACGCCACGGTCTTTATTGTGGGCGGTTTCTGGGAAGTGTTGTTTGCCACCATTCGTCGCCACGAAGTCAACGAAGGGTTCTTTGTGACTTCCGTGCTGTTTGCTCTGACCTTGCCCCCCAGCATTCCGCTGTGGCAGGTGGCTCTGGGCATTTCGTTTGGTGTTGTGATCGGCAAGGAAGTGTTCGGTGGTACGGGCAAAAACTTCCTCAACCCGGCACTGACGGGTCGTGCTTTCCTGTTTTTTGCTTACCCGGCCAATATGTCAGGTAATGCGGTATGGACGGCAGCCGATGGCTTTACCGGTGCGACAGCATTGAGTAATGCGGCTGAAGGCGGCGTACAAGCTATTATTGATGCGGGTGTTAGCTGGAGTGATGCATTCTTCGGCACTATCCAGGGCTCCATGGGTGAAACCAGTACGCTGGCGATCCTGTTGGGTGGTGTGGTACTGCTGGTGATGAATATTGCTGCGTGGCGTATTGTCGCGGGTGTGTTTGGCGGCATGGTGGTCTTCAGTCTGTTGCTGAATATGATTGGCTCAGACACCAACTATATGTTTGCCCTGCCGTGGTACTGGCATCTGGTCGTTGGTGGTTTTGCGTTCGGTATGATCTTTATGGCTACCGATCCAGTGTCCGCTTCCATGACCGATACCGGCAAGTATGCTTTTGGTGCCTTGATCGGTTTTATGGTGGTTATGATTCGGGTGGTTAACCCGGCCTTCCCTGAAGGCATGATGCTGGCCATTCTGTTTGCCAACCTGTTTGCGCCACTGATCGACCATTTCGTAGTGCAGGCAAACATCAAGCGGAGGATCGCCCGTGTCAGCTAATAACGACAGCATTCAAAAAACTCTGACGGTTGCTATTTTGCTGTGCCTGGTGTGCTCGGTGATTGTTGCCGGTGCCGCAGTGGGTTTGCGTGGCAAACAGAATGAAAACAAGGCCAATGATAAAAAAATCGCGGTATTACAGGCTGCTGATTTGTATGTCGAAGGCCAGCCGGTAGCTGATCAGTTCACACAGATTTCTACCCGTATTGTTAATCTGGAAGCAGGACGTTTTGCGACGGATGCTGAACTCCAGGAAATCCGTGATGCCGGTTTGACGGTCGAAAACTTCGATCAGAAAAAATCGTCCAAGACGCCTGCGCTGTCTCGTGCCTTGTCTTCTGAAGAAGATGAAGCCAGCATCAAGCGTCTGGAAAAATACGCGGCGGTCTTTATTGTCGGCGGTAGCGATCATATCGAGAAGATTATCCTGCCGGTTCACGGCTATGGTCTGTGGTCTACCTTGTATGGCTTCCTGGCGCTGGAAGGCGACATGGATACCATCGTTGGCCTGGGTTTCTATTCTCATGCTGAGACCCCGGGGCTGGGTGGTGAAGTCGATAATCCCAAGTGGAAAGCACTGTGGGTGGGCAAAAAAGTCTTTAATGATCAAGGCAATGTCGCAATCAGTGTCGTAAAAGGTGGTGCAGAAGCCGGTAACCCTTATCAGGTTGATGGCTTGTCTGGTGCTACCTTGACCAGCCGTGGTGTCAGCAATCTGGTACGTTTCTGGGTTGGTGGCAAAGGCTTTGGCGAATTGCTGAACAAACTGAAAGGACAGGGGGCGTAATATGTCTGATCTGAAGAAAGTTCTTACCGAACCGCTTTTCAGCGCAAACCCGATTGCAGTTCAGATTCTGGGTATTTGTTCTGCATTGGCAGTAACGACCAGCCTGAACGTAACACTGGTTATGTGTCTGGCGCTGACTTCGGTAACGGCGTGTTCCAACTTTGGTATCGCGCTGATCCGTAATCATATTCCAAACAATATTCGAATCATCGTACAGATGATCATTATTGCGTCACTGGTTATCGTGGTGGATCAGATCCTCAAGGCGTATGCCTATGAAGTCAGCAAGCAGTTGTCGGTGTTTGTTGGTCTGATCATTACCAACTGTATCGTGATGGGACGCGCAGAAGCCTTTGCCATGAAAAATGGCCCGGTGCTGAGCTTCTTTGACGGTATCGGTAATGGTCTTGGCTACTCCGTGGTTCTGGTTTCTGTTGCGACCGTGCGTGAGTTGTTTGGCTCTGGCAAATTGTTTGGTTTCGAGATCCTGCCATTGATTCAGGATGGTGGCTGGTATCAGTCCAACGGTTTGCTGCTGCTGCCACCGTCTGCCTTCTTTATTATCGGTGGTTTCATCTGGATTCTGCGTACTGTGAAGACCGAACAGGTCGAAGCACCAGATTTCAAAATCCTGCCTAACACTGAACACTCAGGAGGTCACTAATGGAACACTATATCAGTCTGTTCGTTAAGTCCGTCTTTGTGGAGAACATGGCGCTGTCGTTCTTCCTCGGAATGTGTACCTTCCTGGCAATCTCCAAGAAAATTCAAACGGCGATTGGTTTGGGTGTTGCGGTTATCGTGGTGCTGGGTATTACCACACCGGTCAACAACCTGATTTATACCTACTTGCTTAAAGAAGGTGCGTTGACCTGGATCTCCAACGATTTTGCTGCGGTTGATCTGAGCTTCCTGGGCCTGCTGACCTATATCGGTGTTATTGCCGCCATGGTCCAGATTCTGGAAATGGTGCTGGATAAATATGTACCGGCTTTATATAACGCGCTGGGTGTATTCCTGCCGCTGATCACGGTGAACTGCGCCATTATGGGTGCTGCCTTGTTCATGGTGGAACGTGACTACAACTTTGGTGAAAGTACCGTATTCGGTATTGGTGCCGGTGTGGGTTGGGCGTTGGCCATTGCTGCTTTGGCAGGCATTCGTGAAAAACTGAAGTACAGCGATGTGCCAGCAGGTCTGCAAGGTCTGGGTATTACCTTTATGACTGTAGGTCTGATGTCTCTTGGCTTCATGTCCTTCTCTGGCGTATCACTGTAAGGAGACGAAGTTTTGGATATTGAAATTATTCTGGGCGTAGTGATGTTCACCGTGATTGTATTGTCACTGGTGTTCATCATTCTAGGCGCTCGCTCCCGGCTGGTTAGCTCGGGTGATGTAACCATCATGATCAACGGCGAGCGGGAAGTAAAAACCGAAGCCGGTGGCAAGCTGCTGCAAACTCTGGCCGCTAATAATATCTTTCTGTCGTCTGCTTGTGGCGGCGGTGGTACCTGTGCCCAGTGCAAGTGCAAGGTAACGGAAGGTGGCGGTGAAATGCTACCTACCGAAGCCTCTCACTTCACCAAGGGTGAGGCCCGTGAAGGATGGCGGTTATCCTGTCAGACACCAGTCAAGCAAGATATGGTGGTTGAAGTTCCGGAAGAAGTGTTTGGGGTGAAAAAGTGGGAAACGACCGTTGTTTCCAACCCGAACATGGCAACCTTTATCAAGGAGCTGACACTGGCTTTGCCTGAGGGCGAAAACGTTGACTTCCGTGCTGGTGGTTACGTGCAGCTGGAATGTCCTCCGTATGAAATCAACTTCTCTGACTTCGATATTGAAGAGCAGTATCGCGGTGACTGGGAGCGTTTTGGTTTCTTCGACATCAAGGCTGTTAACAAGGAAACCACCATTCGTGCCTATTCCATGGCTAACTATCCTGAAGAAAAAGGTTTGGTGAAGTTCAATATTCGTATTGCAACGCCACCACCAGGATCCCAGGGTATTCAGCCAGGTATTATGTCGACCTTCGTCTTTAACCTGAAACCAGGTGACAAGGTGACGGTATACGGTCCATTTGGTGAGTTCTTTGCTCGTGATACCGATGCGGAAATGGTCTTTATCGGTGGTGGTGCCGGTATGGCACCGATGCGTTCGCATATCTTCGATCAGCTCAAGCGTTTGCACTCCAAGCGCAAGATCAGCTTCTGGTACGGTGCGCGTTCATTACGCGAACTGTTCTATCAGGAAGAGTACGACAAGCTGGCTGAAGAGAATGAAAACTTCGAATGGCACGTGGCGATGTCTGATCCACAGCCAGAAGATAACTGGGACGGTCTGACCGGTTTTATCCATAACGTACTGTATGAACAGTACCTCAAGGATCACGCTGCGCCAGAAGATTGTGAGTACTATATGTGTGGGCCTCCAATCATGAACCAGTCTGTAATCAACATGTTGCTTTCTCTGGGTGTTGAGCCTGAGAACATCATGCTGGATGACTTCGGTGGCTGATCACTGAGTTGTTCCTGAAAGCCGCGCTGACAGCGCGGCTTTTTTTTGCCTGTTATTTGAGCGCAAAGAGGGCTACCCGGTTTTCTGGCGATAGAAAGGTAGTGAAACTCGGGCTCATCAGGAAGGTATTGTGACAATGGGGCATTTTTAACCCTATTTCAGTCTATTTCACTCATGTCGCATGTCGAATGACACAATCGTGGTTTAGTATAAATACTAGAGGTGTGTTTGTTACTGCACCGACCGTCACTAGAAAGGGTATTATGCTGTCAAACGATCAAGCACCATCTGCCAGCGAGCAGAGTGAAAATAATCAGAACAATAACAAGCCGCCTATCTACTGGGTTCCGACCATCATGTTTGCAGCCAGCACGCTGGGCGTCTTGACCCTGGTGCCCTGGTATGGCTTCACCTATGGTTATGAGACCTCGGCCTGGGTTACCTATATTGTGATCACCTGGCTGACAGGGATGGCGATTACCGGTGGCTATCATCGTCTCTGGTCGCACAATGCCTATGAAGCACATTGGGTGTTGCGGCTGTGGTACGTCTTGTGGGGAGCTTCTGCCCTGCAGAATACCGTGTTGGAATGGTGTTCTGGCCACCGCAAGCACCATCGTTATGTTGATGATGTCGAGCATGATCCATACTCCGCCAAGCGGGGGTTGTGGTTTTCCCATATCGGCTGGATGCTGCGAGAGTGGCCGTCAGGCAAAACTGACTACGCCAACGTCAAAAACCTGCTGAAAGACCCCATTGTGATGTGGCAAGACAAATACTACGTCTGGATTGTATTAGCCATGAACGTGGGTCTGCCTGCTGCGCTGGGATGGATGTTCGGGGATGTCTGGGGCATGTTGCTGCTGGCGGGTTTGCTGCGCTTGTTTACGACCCATCACGTTACTTTTTTTATTAATTCCATTGCTCATAAATGGGGTAGCCAGCCTTATACCGATGAAAATACTGCACGCGATAATCCGTTTTTTGCCTTTCTGACCCATGGTGAGGGCTATCACAATTACCACCATATTTTCCAGAATGACTACCGCAATGGTATTCGCTGGTATCACTGGGACCCAACCAAATGGTTTATCAAGGCCTGCTCATGGGTTGGCCTGGCCTCTAATCTGAAAACCATATCTGATTTTAAAATCCAGCGCGCCAAGGTTCAGATGCAGTTCAAGCGAGCGAAGGAAGAGCTGGCTTTGCGGCAGCTTAAAGAAGCCGATTACCAGCGCTGGAGTGCGGTGCTGGAAAATGAATATGCCCAGTTTAAATCCATGCTGAACGACTGGACCAACCTGCAAGGGGAGCGTTACTCCAGTACGCGTCAGTCTCTGGCTTGTCGCTGGGAAAAGGCGGCGATTCGTACGCGCTACCAGGAGCTGGAATATGCGCTCAGAATGCAGCACCAGCGTATGCAGGCGTTGATGCTTGAACTGACGCCTGCCTGATCAGAGGTGGTCGCCAGGAAAACACCATAGTCATTGCATCCTGTCACGGCCCTTGGTTAGTATGGCGCGGATTGTTCATATCAACCGACCAGACAGGAGAGAGGCATGGCGAATGTACTGATTACCGGGGCCAACCGGGGTATTGGGCTAGAACTGGTACGTCATTTTTCCAGTCGTGGAGACTGCGTTATGGCGGTTTGTCGTGAGTCTTCGGAAGCATTGGATACACTGGCAGACCAGATTATTACCGGTATCGATATGACCGATGCCGAGGCTGTCCAGGGGTTGCAAACGATCGTGGCGGAGCTGTTGGATGGACCGCTCGATCTACTGGTCAATAATGCCGGTATCTTTGCCAACGACACTCTGGATCAGCTGGACTTCGAGCAGATCAGTCGCCAGTTTGAAGTGAATACCCTGGCACCGCTGCGGCTCGTACACACCTTGCTGCCGCTGATGTGTGAGGGCAGTAAAATTGCCAATATCACCAGCCGCATGGGATCTATGGCAGATAATGGTTCCGGTGGTTACTACGGCTATCGAGCATCCAAGGCTGCATTAAACGCGTTCGGCAAAAGCCTGGCAGAAGATCTCAGACCTCGCGGTATTGCCGTGGCACAATTACATCCCGGCTTTGTCCAAACCCGCATGGTGAACTTTGCGGGTGATATTTCTCCGCAGCAAGCAGCCGAAGGGCTGGTTGCTCGCATCGATGAACTGACAATAAGCAACAGTGGTGGTTTCTGGCACTCCAATGGCCAGCCTTTACCCTGGTGACATTCGTTATACACACCGCTACAACAACCGCTTCAACAGGATATTTACATGGCAAATGCCCGTATCACCAAAAAATACCATACACGTTACCTGGCTGATTTTTTTGTCGAATGCACTCAGGCAAAAGAGTGGGAAGAGAAACTCAAGGCACTGAGCCTGGAAGATAAAACCGATACAGCGATTGATGGGTTCCCGGCCAGCTTCGAACAAGAATTCCCTGAAGTGGCTGGTCTTGGTCTTCATTACTGCATCGAACGCGTTGAACTGGCCGATATTCCG
This sequence comes from Oceanobacter sp. 4_MG-2023, assembly GCF_030689165.1. NCBI lineage: Bacteria > Pseudomonadati > Pseudomonadota > Gammaproteobacteria > Oceanospirillales > Oceanospirillaceae > Oceanobacter > Oceanobacter sp. 4_MG-2023. Next base: position 31,960 of record NZ_JAUYVV010000018.1, read on the forward strand.
CGTGCTGCTTCTTGCTGGTGGCCGGTCGATGAAGCGACCCAGTATTTTATGTGCTACCCGGCCGACTTCCCACAAAGCGCGATCTTTATGGCCATCGATTTCGATAATACCGATCATGAATGTGGTCATGACCACTAGGCACGACCCAGTAACACCTTTCTGAATAATCCCTGCCATTGGTCTGGCATGACAGCGCCCGCTTGAGCTTCGTCTCAAGCGGGCGTTGCTGTTTTTGATCAGTGTTGATGGATTATCTCTCCTCAGGCCATTGTTGTGATTGCCGGATCTGCAACGGAGGCTGTTTTTATTAGGTTTGTTACTTCGTTAGGTAGTTTGTATATATAACGACATGGTGTCTGTTTTGCGACATGAGCTGTCACGTTTGATTTATAAAAATCTATAAAAATCAATATATTATAAATTTATACAGATGGTACCTGTTTTGCTTCTCAAGTTATTACTATTGAAGCATTCCTATAAAGGTAACCAAAGTGAACGTGTTGTGGGAAAAAACCGGAAGATGTAATAGCTGGCTGCTGCATATCCTTTTGGGGGTGATGTTACTGTCTGCTCATCAGGCTGTGGTCGCGGCCAAGACAACGTCGATGACAACCGATATGGCTGGCAGAGAAGTCATCTTGCCTGATCATATACATCGCCCACTCGGGGCCGCTCCTCCCTTGACTGCTCTGCTTTACGCACTCGATCCTGAGTTGGTACTGGCGTTGAATATTCCTTTTTCTCCGGCCAGCGATGGCTTTGTTGATCCTCGGATGTCGACCCTGCCGATTATTGGCAGTTCCATGGGGCATGGCCGCCAGGTTAACCCTGAAACCTTGCTGCAATTGCAGCCGGATGTGGCACTGGTTTGGTTAAACCGGTTTATGTCCCCAGGCAGTGATGTGATTGAAAAGCCGTTCCGCACCACCGGCATTCCGATTGTGTACGTCAAGCTGGATACGCTGGAAGACTGGATAGCCGCATTTGAGTATGTCGGGTCTTTGGTTGGGCGGGCTGAACGGGGCAAGCAACTGGCCGCCTATATCCGCCAGTCCTTGCAACGGGTTAGCAGCGGGTTGGCTGGTATTGGCAATAAACAACGGGTGACCGTGTATTACGCCGAAACAGCCGACGGCCTGGCTACCGATTGTCATACCTCCTTCCATACTGAAGCAATCAACCTGGCTCACGGGTACAACCTTTATCGTTGTCAGCCGAAAACCATGATGGGGCAGGAGCGAGTGGATATGGAGCAGGTCATGCTTTGGAATCCGCAGTATATCGTCGCCCAGGACTCTATGTTTACTCGTAGGGCAGCTGCCGATAAACGCTGGCAGCGGCTTTCAGCCTTCCTCAATCAACGGGTACTGACTGTGCCGCATTTACCCATGAACTGGCTGGATCGGCCACCGTCTTTTATGCGGGCGTTGGGTATCCAGTGGCTGGCGAATGCGTTTTATCCACAACAGTTTCCATTCAACCTGAAAGAAGAAACCCGTCATTTTTACCAGCTGTTTCTGGGTGTGGATCTGACCGATCAGCAGCTGGCAATCTTGCTGGATAGCGACCAGGCAATCAAAGGAGATGAGTAATGAGCAAGCGTGATATCGACGAATTGAACCGGATACCAGCAGATGCCAAACAAATAGACTGCTTTTGCAGTGGCTCCCAGCTGCAAGCCGAACCGCAGGAACGCTGGATGAATCGTAAAGAGACAGAAGCTTTTCCAGCGGTGCCATTACCCTCCAGCGCATTGTATAACGAGGTCGGGGCCGAGGCTCTGACCGGCTTGGTTGAGCGGCATCACCAACGGCTTCAGCTCAGCGTGATCGGTACCTTGTTTCCACAGCAACCACATGCCTTTGCCGCTACGGTCGCCAAAAGTGTGGCCTTTATTCTGGAAGGGGCCGGGGGGCCGGTTGATTTTACCGAACGGCATGGAGAGGTGCGTATGCGTGAGCGACATTTCCCTGTCAGTATTGATGAAGCCGCACGTGATGTCTGGTTGCTGGAATTATTGCGCAGCTTTGATGATGTGGACTTTCCATCGCACTGGCGGGACACCTATTGGCGTTGGATGGAGGCATTTTCTTTACGTATGGTGAACCGCCGCACACGTATGGAGCCGTTATCGCGTTATCGGCTGGCAGATGCCCAGGCCAGTCTGCTGGCCAACCTGGCGGCGTTTGGCCGCCTAGAGCAATGACGGACTGGTTATTAAAAGCCTCCGGGCGACTGTCATACCACTGGCCAGATTACCTGTCTGGCCGCTGGATGCTATTGGTCGGACTACTGTCAGCCGCCATTCTACTGTCCTTGGTTTCAGGCCGTTATGCACTGGAAATACAGGATATTGTACAGTTTTTTATGGCCCATATTGGCTGGCAGACAATGGATAGCAATCGCTACGAGTTGCTGGAAACCTTGCTGATGGAGATTCGCTTGCCCCGGTTGCTAACTGCGGCTTTGGTGGGGGCTGCGCTGGCCGTTTCTGGCTCAACCTATCAGGCGGTGTTTATTAACCCTCTGGTTTCTCCCGGATTATTGGGAGTACTCGCAGGATCTTCATTCGGTGCTGCCTTGATGATGGTATTGGCGCCAGCCTGGTGGATGGTACAGCTGGGGGCCATCGCTGGAGGCCTGTTAGCCGTGGTAGTGGCGCTGGGAATTGGCCGCATGTTTGGTAATGCCTCGACCATTATGCTGGTGCTGGGCGGTATTTTTACCGGCGCCTTGTTTGCCGGCCTGCTGGCATTGGTAAAATACGCTGCCGATCCTTATGAGCAGTTGCCAGCCATTATCTATTGGCTGATGGGGTCGCTGGGGTTAGCCAATATGGATGATCTGGCCCTGTATGCACCACTGATGCTGGCAGCGATTATTGGTTTGACGTTACAGGGGAGGGTGCTGGATATACTGACCCTGGGAGACGATAGTGCAACGGCGCTGGGGTTGTCGGTCAGTCGGGTACGGCTGATGCTGATTCTGCTGGCAACGCTGGCATCGGCATTAACGGTCTCGCTGGTGGGTATGATCGGCTGGGTTGGCTTGCTGGCCCCTCATATTGCCCGCCTGCTGGTCGGGCCATTAAATCGCCAGCTGATACCGGCCAGCGCCCTGGTTGGCGCCATTTTCATGCTGTTCGCCGACGTGTTAGCCAGAAGCCTGATGGCGGCGGAACTCCCTATTGGTGTTGTGACCGAACTGATCGGACTGCCTGTGTTTCTGTTGGTGTTGCGTAATGTTCGTAAAGGGTGGAATACATGAACGATATTGTGATGACGGTTAGTCACCTGACATTCCGTTACCCGCACCAACCTCAGCAGACAATTCTGAATGACATCAGTTTTCATATTGGCACTGGAGAAGTGGTGTCCTTGTTGGGCGCCAATGGCTGCGGTAAAAGCACCTTGCTGAAACTGTTGCAAGGGTTGTTGCAGCCGACTCAAGGCGATGTTTACTTGCTTGGCAAGCGAGTGCAGGAGTGGACGCGGCGGGATATTTCCCGGCTGATTGCTTATGTTCCTCAGGCGGGACAGCTGCCTTTCCCATACCGGGTACGGGACCTGGTCGCGATGGGGCGTATTCCTCACCACGGCTTTTATCATCAACCTGGCAAAGATGATGACGCGGCAATTGATGAGGCTATGCAGCGTTTGGGGATCTCCGACCTGGCCAATAAAACCTGTACCGAACTCTCTGGTGGTCAGCAACAGCTCTGTTTTCTCGCCCGGGCGCTGGCGCAGCAAACGACGGTGATCCTGATGGACGAACCGGTGAACGGCCTGGACTTTGGTAACCAGTGGCGTTTGCTTTCCCTGCTAAAAGATCTCGCCGCCGACGGCTACAGCATTATAAAAACCACCCACTACCCGGATCATGCTCTGGGGTTGCCGGGGAGGGCGGTGTTGTTGCATCAAGGAAAAATCCTGCAGCAGGGGCCGCCACCAGAAGTGATTAACCCGGCGTCTATCCGGACGCTGTACCAGTTGGACGAAAGCAGTTATCCCGCCTTGCGTTACCATCATAATCCTCAAGAAAGCTGAGAGTGGGGTTGGGGTTCAGAAGTCAAAAACTGAATCACCCCGGCTTTTGGGAAGGCTCCAATTTATTGGAGCACTGTCATTTATAGATGTGACCTGAAGTGTGAACGCACTGGCGCATGCCTTGCCCCGTCTCAATGGACTGGCTATCCAGCCCTACAAGTCAATCTAGCTTCGATTAACAATCAGTTGACTCAATATATGTAAATATAAGTAATATAAAAATAGGATATTTCTCAGGCTTGTTTGATCTAAAAACAGCCTTCTAGTCAAAAAGCGGATCAAAAAAGAACCAAAAAGCTACTAAAAACACAATTCCGTCTTATTTACGACAATTATAGGTATTTGTACTACATATAACATTGCAAGCCTGCCAAACACCGCCAATCTCCTGTTGATGCCACCTTCAGTACATCACGGTATATCACTGTAATTTTTATTTATTTACTTAAAAATCAAATAGTTATTTTTAAGTGATGGTGGTTTTTCTGGTTGATAAAACTTCATGCAACAACTGGTATATCTGTTGCTATTCCCTCCGTATGTGTCGTTATTTAGTTAAACATCATATAAAAGTATTCGCTTGCCAGAACCCTGCGCTGGCAAGTGGTAGCAACATCGAGCGGGTAACCCTCACCAGTGACACTTGATGGAGAACAACACGATGAAAAAGCAAGTTCTGCCAATGTTCAGCACCCTCGCCATGGCAATCACCTTTAGCGCTTCTGCCCAAGCGGTCACAGTGAATATCGCTGCTGCCAAGCTGTTTGAAGATGCTCTTTGGGATACCGCCTATGATGTGGAAGGCCCGGTGATTCAGGCTTTTAAAACTTCCACGGCCTACACCAGTCTGGGTTATAGCGTCGATTTTACCGTCGCCAGAGGCCCAGCGGGCACCTACGCCAGCACCATAGCCAATAATCTGGATAACGACGTAGTGCTCTATGAGCTGTTTATCTCCGCCGATACAGACTATCCAGATGACCTATATGATAACTACTACGCATTGGGTCATACCTCCGATGTAGAAGTAGTTTCCCAAGGTAAGCTGATGCACTGGTCTAACGGCAACGTTGATGTCGCCAGCAACTGGCCTACAGACTTTATTGCCAACTACACCAGCCCTGGTATTGGCATCTGCAACCCGACCAATGGTCCTTATGGTCAGGCGGCATTGGATGTCATTGCTGCAGACTATTCTCCCATATCGTCTTCTGATACCACCCAGTATGGAATGATTAAAGCCGTCGATAGCGCAGTGGCTTCAGGTTCCATGGAATCCGGCTTTGTTCCCACTGCGCTGAATTGCAGCAGTGGCGCCGTCAGTGTGCCGAGCGGTGCCACCTATCATGTGTTTGACGACACCTACGATCACGGTGCAATCCAGATCTACAGCGGTGACGGTGATGTCGATGATGCCGCCGAAGCCTTTATGGACTGGCTTGCCAGCAGCGCCGGTCAGGCCGAGCTGGAAGACTACTGTCTGGCGTTCTGATTTCGCCTTCCCTGTCAGATATCACTGCAGGGTTCCTCTTGTTTCAACTCGTTATTGATGTCTATGCCACCTGCACTGGCGGGTCTGGTATTAGGAGAGTCTTTGTATGAACCGATGTTATCGCACGGTATTTAACCCGGCGGTGGGTGAATATCAGGCGACGTCTGAACTCAGCCGCCGCCACAGCCGTAGTGCCACTGTTCGTTCCATATCCCATGCTGCTATTCGTAGTGGTGGTCTGTTGTTATCGGCCTCTTGCTTGCTGGCCAGCCAGCCTGCTCTGGCGACCGATTTACCCACCGGTGCCGATATTGTGTCTGGCGAGGCCAGTATCAGTACCAGCGGCAACGATATGGCCATCAATCAGAGCACAGACAGCCTGATTACCAACTGGCAAACCTTTGATATTGGTGCAGAAAACAGTGTGACCTTTGTTCAGCCATCGTCGGATTCGGTGGCATTAAACCGGGTAGTGACCAGTGATGCGTCGGAGATTTACGGCAGTCTGAGTGCCAATGGCAAGGTATTTCTGATCAACAGCAGCGGTATCTTGTTTGGTGAAAATGCTTCGGTGGATACTGCCGGTCTGGTGGCTTCGACCCTGGATATCAGCGATGACGACTTTCTGGACGGCAATTACCAGTTCAGTGGCGATGGCGATAATGCCGCCGTGGTTAACAACGGCAGCCTCCGCAGCGATGGTGGTGCCGTCGCCCTGCTTGGCGGCAGCGTTACCAACAACGGTGTCATCAGTGCCCGACTGGGTACGGTAGCCCTCGCGGCAGGTAACGTCATTACACTGGATTTTGCTGGCGATGGTCTGTTATCCATCGCCATTGATGAAGCCACGCTGGATGCTCTGGTTGCCAACCACCAGCTGATTCAGGCCGATGGCGGCCAGGTCATTCTGACCGCCAGTGCCGCCGACAGCCTGTTACAGACCGTGGTGAATAACGACGGCATCATTCAGGCTGCCAGCCTGGAAGACCATAACGGCACCATAGTGCTCAACGGCGGCGATGGTGCTGTTGAAGTGTCCGGTACTCTCGACACCACAGCAGCCGACACCACAGCAGCCGACGAGGAAGTCAGCAGCGGCGGAACCATTCAGATCAGCGGTAGCAGCATTAGCCTCACAGCGGCCACTCTGGACGTATCAGGCACCACAGGCGGTGGCAGCATTGAAATCGGCGCCGGTTATCAGGGCAGTGATTATTCGTCGACCGGCCTGACCGACAGCAGCAGTCTCACCAAAGCCACCAGTATCAGCATTGATAACGACAGCAGCCTGCTGGCCGACGCTGGCAGCAGCGGCGACGGTGGCACCATTGTGGTGTACGCCGAACAAGACACCCAGGTAGGTGGCCAGTATTCCGCCACCGGTAGCAGCACCTCCGGCGACGGCGGTCTGATTGAAACCAGCGCCAGCAGCCTCAGCGTCGCCAGTGACATCAGCATAGACACCAGTGCTGCGAACGGGGCAACCGGCAGTTGGTTACTCGACCCGGATGGCTTTACCGTCGGTGACGACGGCGATATGACCGCAGCATCCCTGACCAGCGCCCTGCAAACCAGCAATGTCACCATTCAATCGACCGATGGCAGTGGCGACGACGGCGATATCACCATTGCCGACGATGTCAGCTGGAGCAGTAATACTCTGACTCTGACCGCCACCCATAACATCAACGTCAATGCCGTAATGACAGCCACCGACAACGCCGGACTGGTCGCCAATTACGGTACTGGCACCGATGAGGACGGCGTTCTCTACGGCCTGTATACCCAACAGGGAACCTCCAGCTTCGCTGGCCAGGTCAACCTGGACGATAGCGTCGGTGTGGTGATGAACGGCAATAGCTATACCGTGATTACCGACGCCAGCCAGCTGGCCGATATTGCCAGCGACGGTTACTACGTACTGGGCGCGGATCTGGGTGATGACTTCGATGACCAGACCATTAGCAGCTTTGCCGGTGTCTTGAACGGCTTTGGCCATACGTTCAGTTATAGCAACGACTATGACGACAGCGGCATTGCCAGCGGCCTGTTCGGTACACTGGAAAACAGCGCCCTGGTCTCCAACCTGATTCTGACCGCTGGCAATATCGACGGTCAGGACAGCGGCTCAGCCAGTGCTATTGGTGCACTGGCCAATATCAACTACGGCAGCATTATCAACGTCGGTAGCGCAGTCGGAGTGAAAGATATTCTGGCCGATGACGAGGGTAACTCCAGCATTGGTGGCCTGGTGGGTATCAACTATGGTCTGTTGGCCAACAGTTACACTTATTCTGGTGTTCTTTATAGCGTCAATATTGGTGGTGGTCTGGTCGGTACCAATGAAACCAGCGGTGTGATTGTTAACAGCTCGACCCGAGCCAATAGTGCCGGCGTGCGTGCGGATGCCGACACGGTGACTTATCTGGGAGGTTTGGTTGGAGTCAATAACGGCACTATCAGCAACAGCTATTCGACGGTATTGATCAATACCAGTAACGATGATGAAGAGGATTATCCCGAGCTGATCGCTGGCGGTTTTGTCGGCCAGAATAACGGCATTATTGATCAGTCTTACGCCTATCACGATATCGAAAGTGGCAGCGGCACCATGGCCAAGTACTTCAGCAGTGTGGGCGGTTTTGTTGGCGAAAATACCGGTACCATTACCAATGCCTATGCCTACGATATGCTCGATGGCAATCGAGGCTCCGCCGCCGGTTTTGCTTATATCAACAGCGGTACCATTACAAACAGCTACGCTCGCTATACCAGTGATGCCTATTCATCCACCATCGTCTACGGCTTTATCTCTTATAACAGCGGTACCATCAGCAACAGCTACTGGACCCATAGCGAAGGTGGTACGGCGGTGGATTCTGTCGACGACGATGGCTCTGATGACTACGTCGATCTCACCACAGAGCTGAGTGCTGAAGAAGCCTCCGGCTTCGCCAACTATGTCGGTTTCGATTCGGACATCTGGAGCAGTGCTGGCAGCGGCTTCCCCATGCTGGCGGCACTGAATGCGGTTTATGTGTCCAACTCACTCAGTAGCAGAACAACGCTGGACTATGGCGAAGATGCGTATACCTCAGGGAATCTCTTCACCTATGGCCTGCAGGCGGGCGACACCGCTGCCGATGTGCTGTTCATTGATGAAAGTGCGCTGTCCTGGGGGTATCTGGATGCCGGCGACTACAACGCCACCGATGTGACGGTGAGCAGTGTTGATGGTTACAGCATCCTCGGTAATTTCACCGTCACTCCGGCAGAGATCAACCTCGATTATAATAACTACACCACTTACGCCGCTAAAGAATACGATGGCACCACGGATGTGAACCTTGACGGTAACAGCAGCTTTAATGGTCTGATCGGCGACCAGACCCTTACCTTCAGCTACGATGCCTCATACGACTCCGCCGATGTCGCCTGGAGTGACGGCTATGTCACCAGCCAGACTATTACCGTTGACAATATCAGTGTCAGCGATGGTGACAACGGCGGCAAGTCTTCCAACTATGTTCTCAAAAGCGACAGCTTTACCGCCAGCGCAGTAATTTCCCAACGGCTGGTCGACAGTTCGGAACTCAGCAGCAGCGCCAGTGACAAGACCTATGACGGCACGACCACTGCCGATGTCAGCCTCAGCATCACCGACAGCCTCGCCGCTGACACCCTTGCCAGTGGCGAACTGAGCCTGGAGTACGACAGTGCCGACTTCGACAGCGCCGATGCTGGCGATGATCAGACAGTCACCGTCAGCGGTATCAGCCTGGCTGGCGACAGTGCCGCTAATTATCTGTTGGAAAACGACACCAGTACCACGGAAGCCAGCATCAACCCACTGGTATTAACCGTGTATGGCAGCACCACCGACACCGAACTCGACGGCACGACGATCAGCGCCGACGAGTTGAGCCTCTCTGGTGTGCTTGAAGGCGATACTGTCAACCTCAGCGGCAGTGCCGATCTGATTTCCAGTGAAGAGGGAAGCAATGAACTGGATATCAGTAATCTGGGCATTGATAACAGCAACTACACTCTGGTAGATGCTGATGCCAGCTTTGTGATTTCCGAGGCCTTGCGGGTCGCCATATCCAGCAGTGACGGCGTCACCCTGGATGAAGACGTCAACACCACCAGCATCACCACCACCGAATCCAGCAGCTGGATCAACTGGCAGGTCTTCTCGATTGACGCAAGCGAAACCGTCACCATCACCCAGCCAGATGGCAGTTCGGTATTGCTGAACCGTGTCACCGGCGATGCCGCCAGTATTATTGACGGTACCTTACTATCCAATGGCCGGGTATTCCTTCTTAACTCCAATGGCGTGTTGTTCAGCAGCAGCTCCTACGTCGACGTGGCCGCTCTGGTCGCCAGCACGCTCAGCCTCAGCAACGATGAGCTGATGGACGGTGACGACCAATACATCTTCTCCGTTGGCTCCAGTGAAACCGGCTCGGTGGTCAGCGAGGGTGATATCGTGATTGCCGACGGGGGCTTGCTGGCGCTGCTCAGTAGCCAGGGCGTCAGCCAGAATGGTAGTCTCTCCGCCACCAATGGCAGTGTGGTACTGGCCGCGACTTCCGGGCTGACACTGACCACCGACGACACTGGGCTGACTGACTACCAGCTGGACGATGTCAGCGGTGCACTGACATTCGGTGGTAGCGCCAGCATCAGTAATGGTCTGCTGGAAACCGCCGGTGAAACCCTCAACCTCGACAGCCTGACGCTGATCGACGACAGCGCAGCGGCAACCTGGTCCGTCTCTGTGCCTGCCATCAGCATTGGCGACAGCGGCCTGTTCAGCGCCGACGAAGTAGCAGTCCAACTGGCCGTACGCAACCTGTTGCTCAATGCCATGGATGGAGGCATCACCATCAGTGATGACATCCGCTGGAGCAGCGATAGCACCCTTGGACTGGCCAGCACAGACACCCTGGACATCAATGCTCGCCTGGACGCCAGCGGCGCCAGTGCCGGACTGATTATCGAGGGCGATTACGTCATTAACAGCGAGCATCTGGACTACAACGCTGACACCACAGGCTATGCCGACGCCGGCATTACCCTCAGTGGTGCCAATGCCAGCCTCACCATCGGTGGCAACGACTATGGGTTGCTGCATGATATGGATGATATTGAAGCCATCAATGACGCCGGCGGCAGTGGCTACTACGCCATTGCCAATACCATTGACGCCAGTGCCTACAGCTATACCGAAGCGGTCGTCACCACATTTACCGGCGTGCTGGCCGGGCTGGGCAATACCATTGCCAATCTCTCGGTGGATACTGGTTACGAGAACTACGCCGGCCTGATTGGTCAGGCCACCGACGCTGTGTTCCGCGATCTGTTTCTAGATACCATTAATATTGCCGGGTTCGCATATATCGGTGGCTTGCTGGGCTATGGCAGCAATATCACCCTCGACAATATTCGTGTCAGTGGTGCGGTTACGGGTAATGTTGATAATACCCAGACCGGCACTGAAACCAATACAAACATCGGGGGTATTGCCGGGGCCATAGCCCTGGGCAACGTAAATAATGTGTCGTCCTCCGCCACCGTCACAGGCAATCAGGCTGATGCTATCAGTGCAGATTTCACTATTACTACAGGTAACATTGGCGGTCTTATCGGTGGAGCCACCGGCATTACCCTGACCAACGCCTATAACACCGGCGACGTAATGGGGCACTCTGGTGTGGGTGGCCTGATTGGCAGAATCAATAGCTACACAGCCACCGATGGCACCGTTGTGGACTCAGTTGTGGAATACGCCTGGAACACGGGCAGCATCAGCGGTGACGACGTCTACCTGGACGACGGTACTGCCGGAAATATTTCCTACGCCGTTGGCGGTCTTTTTGGCAGTGTGGCCAACGCCATTATCAGCCACGTCTGGAGCACCGGCGATGTCTATGGCGGCGGCTACACAGGAGGTCTGATCGGTGCTGCAACCGACAGTGATATCAGTGATGCCTCCGCCAGTGGCGATGTCTATGCCTACAACGTCGAAAACGACCATTTCTTCCAGACCAGCATTGGCGGCCTGATTGGCGACATGTCTGGAGGCAGTATCTCGGACTCCAGTGCCAGCGGGGATGTTTATGCCGATTCAACTGACGACCCTTATTACACCTATATGAGTGTGGGAGTCGGCGGTCTGGTCGGCACTCTCGAAGACGGCACCATCAGTAACTCCAGCGCCACTGGTAACGTGACTGGCGGTAGTATGGTCGGTGGCCTGGTCGGCCAGAACGAAGGTGGCAGCGTCAGCGATTCCAGTGCCAGTGGTAATGTTGACGGCGCCGTTGCCACGGGTGGCCTGGTCGGTCACGACGAAGAGGGCAGCTACACCAACTCCACATCCAGTGGCGATGTCTCCTATATTCTGGAGCCGCAATCGGCCATTGATAACTCCGAAGGTACCCTCTCAGATAGGGATCCTGACGACTCAGATATCAACACCTCAACCTCTGCAACCACAGCAGCACGCGCTGCTGCGGATGCCAGCCAGCAAGACCTGCCTGAAACCGAATCCGCTACCGACCGTTTTGACGGTGACTCCAGCGACGATCTGGCACTGATTGCTGCCCGTGAAGGCGGTGGTGAACAGGATGACGGCAGTTACAGCGCCGACGTCCATGAAATCGAGATTGACGGGGTGATCTATCAGTTAAGCGAAGACGACTGTGATCCAGCCAACGAAGACTGCCAGGGAGACGACCAGTGAGCACTCTGAAACCAAGCTGTAATAACCAGCCATCTGGCACTGTCAAGCCGCTGCTTGTTCTGCTGAAGGCAGCGTTGCTGCCATCTACTCTGGCGCTGCTGGCTTTGCCCGCGGCAGCCGAGCCTGAACCGCAGCCGTTCGTCACTGTGCAACAGCATGGTGGTAGCGCTGCCCAGCAGTTGCAGGCAATAGAAACAGAGATTGCCCAGCAACAATTGCTGCAACCATTGACCGACCGGGTGACCTTCCATCAGCAGAACGAACCCGATTCACTGTTTGAAATCCGGCAGGGGGGAATTGCCATGCCGGGTCAATGCAATAACCCACCTTGTCAGGGGGAGGATCGTCCATGAATCGATTGCTTTATCGTGCTCTGTTGTTATTACCGATCGGCATATTACCAACGGCCGTGATGGCCCAGACTGCACCCGCAGGCGATCAGGTATTACGAGAAATCCAGCCAGCGGCAGAATTACCCGCACCGCGAGAACTGGACCTGACCATTCCTGCCATGGCTGACCCTGTTGCTCGTTCGTCTGCAGGTACAACCATGCAAATAGTTGGATTTCGCTTTATCGACAATCAGGTCTTCAGTGATGCTGAATTAAGCGCACTGTTAGCGGATCTGGCTGGCAGCATGATGGGGCTAGGTGATCTGGAAGGTGCCGCTGCCCGTGTGACTCACCATTATCGCGATCATGGTTATCCACTCACCCGAGTGGTGATTCCGGCCCAGACCATTCAGGATGGCATCGTGGACATGCAGGTACTGGAAGGTCGGCTGGGCGAGCTGGAAGTCACCAACAATACCCGTCTGAGATCTTTTGGACAGGCACCGCTGACGCTACTGCAAAGCGGTGATGCCATTCGTACCGATGCGCTGGAACGGGCGCTGCTGCTGACCAACGAACGGGCGGGGGTTAATACTCATGCCGTGCTCAGCCCTGGCAGCAGCACGGGCCTGACTGATTTACTGGTGACACTGGAGCCCGAGCCTGCGCTGCAAGGCCAGGTGTCGATTGACAACGGTGGCAACCGCTTCACCGGCAGTTATCGCAGCATGGCGTTACTGAAAGTGAATAACCTGCTGGGGCTGGGTGAACGGGTTGACCTTAACCTGGTCGGCAGCAACGGCAACCAGCAGTACTATTACGGTGGCATTGATATTCCCGTAGGTCGCTGGGGTACCAGTATCGGCGGCGGGTATTCCTGGTTGACCTACGAGCTGGGGGAAGATTTTTCCTACCTCGACAGCCATGGGAGCGCACGTTCCGGTCATTTGTTTGTCCGTCAGCCACTGATCGCCCACCGCGATTTGTGGCTCGACGTCAAATTCGATCGCCAATGGCGGCGTCTGCATGACCAGATCGATCTGGCCGATAGTGAAAGCAAAAATCGCTACCGGGTGAATACCCTGACGTTGGAAGGCAATAACCGGGACCACTGGTTTGGTGGCGGTATGAATGCCTTTGCGCTGGGCTGGGGCCACGGCAGTTTGAATATGCTCAACACCGAAGACAAAAACAGCGACAAACTGGGTGCCCAGGCCATTGGTGGTTTTAATACCGTACGGCCAACACTGGTGCGACTGCAACGACTGGATGATCGTTTCAGTCTGTTTGCCCGCCTGCGCGGCCAGTGGGCGGATGGCAACCTGGGGGGCGGTGAGAAATTCAGCCTTGGCGGCAGCAGTGGTGTGCGGGCTTATCCTCAGGGAGAAGCCCAGGGAGACCTGGGCTGGCTGGCTACTACCGAATTGCGCTACAACCTCAATCACTATGTACAGTTGAACGCGCTGTTTGACTACGGTGCCGTGACCATCAACAAAGACCGCTGGGACGACAGCGACAACCACCGCCACCTGAGCTCGGTTGGGGTCTCAGCAGTGCTTTATTATGCCGACTTTACCGTCGATATAAGCTCATCCTGGAAAGCAGGTTCAGAGGCACCGGAAAGTGATGATGATAAAACCCCACGAATCTGGGCCCAGGCCAGCTGGACTTTCTGAGCAGGAGCAAGTGTATGAATATGGATGTGTTGGCGGGTGTGATCGACTATGGCGTGATTCTGTTTCTCGCGTTTCTCAGTGTGGTGGTTGTCGCCGTCGGGCTGGAGCGCTTTGTGCGCTACCGGCAGTTGAAACTTAGCGATTTCAATGACCTGAAAAGTCTTGAACTGGCGTTGTCTGACAAGCTGATTCTGATTTCTACCGTGGCGGCCAACGCGCCTTATATCGGCTTGCTGGGCACGGTATTGGGTATCATGCTGACCTTTTACCGGATGGGTATGGACGCCAATATCGACACCCTCAAAATCATGGTGGGCCTGGCGCTGGCGTTGAAAGCCACTGCTGCCGGTCTGTTGGTCGCGCTGGTTGCGGTGGTGTTTTATAACCTGTTGATGCGGCGCGCCAAGGTGTTGATGCTGAAGTGGGAGATCGCCAATGGATGACAAGGCGTTTGAAAGCATGAACATGGTACCGTTTATCGACATCATGCTGGTGTTGCTGACGATTGTGCTGATGACGTCAAGCTTTATTGTCAGTGGCAAGATTCCGCTCAATCTGCCCAGTGCCAGCAATACCGACAAGGATCGTGACCAGCAACGTATGCTGGAACTGGATGCCGAAGGACAGCTATACCTGGACAGCTTGCCAGTGCAGGTAGCGGAACTGGATAGCGCATTAACCGGGGAAGATCGCCAGACACCGTTTCTGCTGCGGGCGGATAAAAGCATCGCCTTGCAGAAATTTGTCGATGTGATGGACGCGCTCAAAACCCTTGGTTTTACTCGTGTTGCCATCCAAACGGAAGCAGGGGGCTGATATGAGTCTGCGGCCATTTACGCTTTGGCATGGTGCTCTGATATCGGTCTTGCTGCATGCACTGATTGCCTTGCCCTGGCTGCTGGATCTGCAGGCGGCTCCGGTGGCGGAGTCGAAAGAATTGCTGGTGATTGAGCTGGATGGCCTGGAAAGCCAAGTCCAGCAACAACAACAGCATCTGGGTGCCCGGCCACAGGTTCACCAACCGGTGGGCGAGGCCAGGCCAACACCTCCACCAGTCGCCGCGGCTCAGGCCGTAGAAGCGGAACCAGACCCGGTTAAGAAAGCGCCACGACAGCCGGAAAGCCCGGTTAAAGTGAAGCAAAAACCGCCGCAACCAAAGCCACAGACCGCAGCTCAGGCAGCACAAGTGCCGCCAACGGAGCAGGCCGAGGAAAAACAAGCCATTGATGCAGGTCAAAAGCAGCAACAGCAACAGCAAACATTACAGCGGCCTGAGATCTCAAAATCGGCTTTGCGGCATTATTTAGCACGGCTGAAAAAATCCATCCAGAGCAACCTGGAATATCCCGATGATGCCCGTCGTTATCGCCAGACTGGTATGCCAGTGGTCAGCTTCCGGCTGCGTGAGGATGGTCATCTGGAGCCGGGCAGCCTGCACTTGGCCCGCAGCAGCGGTTTTCCCCAGCTTGATCAGCGCGCGTTGGCCGCGGCTACAGCCAGTGCGCCATTTGATCGTCCGCCCAAGGGGATGCAGGTGGCGATTGCCATTTCGTTTGCTCGCGCCAGTCGCTGATAACCGCGTTATCCCTTAGAGCTTTCTGGCCTTGATGGTTTTGCCCTTGACCCGGCCCTGGTTCAAGACCTCAACAGCTTGTCGGGCGGCGGTTCGTTCAACGGCAACGTAAGACACCATGTCCAGCACGTGGATTTTGCCAACCTGCTTGCCCTGGATGCCACCGGGTGCGGTGAGTGCTCCCAGCACATCGCCGGGGCGCATTTTGTGTTTGCGCCCGGCGGCAATACACAGGGTGGCAAATTCCGGCAGCACCGGGATTGGGGTATCGATGCTGAGTTCCTCAACAGCCATACAAGGAATATCAATACCTTGCTGGTTGTTAAGCGCCTTGCGTTTGTTATCTTCGCTGTCGCCGATCAGGGTGATGGCAATCCCTTCCTTGCCAGCCCGACCGGTGCGACCAATACGGTGGGTATAGACTTCCAGCTCGCGTGGTACCTCGACGTTAATCACGGCTGGCAAGTCGTCAACATCCAGACCCCGTGCTGCGACGTCGGTAGCAACAAGGAAGTTGGCAGAGCCTTGCTTGAACTGGGTCAAAATGGCATCGCGGTCGCGTTGTTCCAGGTCGCCGTTGATCGCCCGGGCAATAAAGCCCAGTGATTTCAGCTGCTGGGCGACTTCTTCGGTGCTTTGCTTGGTGTTGCAGAACACTACTGCTTGTTGAATATCAAAGTGTGCTAACACCCGTTCAAGAGCGGCCGGGCGCTGGTGGCGATCACACAAGACCAGGCGCTGATCAATGCTGTTGCTGGTGTGAGTGGATTCAACCTTGATGATCTCTGGCGACTGCTGGTATTGAGCGCTCAGTTTCTGGATGTTGTTCGGGTAGGTGGCGGAGAACAACAACGTCTGGCGGTCTTCCGGAGTGTGGCCAATGATGTGCTGGATGTCGTCGCTGAATCCCATATCTAACATGCGATCGGCTTCGTCCAGTACCAGAGTGTGTACCTGACTGATGTCCAGTGTGTTTTTGCGCAGGTGATCTTTCAGGCGTCCCGGTGTGCCGACAACAATATGAGCGCCGTGCTCCAGTGAGCCGATTTGTGGGCCAATGGATACACCGCCACTTAATACCACGACCTTGATATTGGCCAGATAACGGGCCAGCTGGCGGATCTCGGTGGCTACCTGGGATGCCAGTTCGCGGGTCGGGCACATAATCAAACCCTGTACGCCAAAAAAGCGCGGATTGATCTTGGTCAGCAGTGGAATGGCGAAGCTGGCGGTTTTACCTGAGCCGGTTTTGGCCTGGGCAATCAGATCCTTACCGTCCAGCGCCAGCGGCAGGGCCAGTTGCTGGATAGCCGTCATGGCGGTGTAACCCATGGTGCGCAGATTATCGATTTGTTCTGCGGGTAAATCCAGGGCTGCAAATTCACTGCTGGTTGGGGTTGAGTCGGTCATGGTGGCTGCCTGTGGTGTATCCGTGATGGACTGATGCGACCGGGCGGCGTTGCCGGCAGGGCTGGAATCAGCAGAGGTGTCAGTATTGTTAGCCGTGGTTTTTTGCGGATGTGTCTCGCTGCGCCGGGTGCGGGCAGAAGAGCGGGAACCGAGTTTGCCACTGCGGGCGTTTTTCCAGGGATCAACCATCAGACAGGTCTCCGGGTGAGTAACACACCGGTCTCAATATGATGGGTATAGGGGAACTGGTCAAACAGTGCGCAGCGCTGGATGGTATGGGTTTGTGATAACAGTCGCAGGTTGGCTTGCAGGGTTTCCGGGTTACAGGAAATATAGATGATATTGTCGTAGCCCTGCACCTGCTTGACGGATTCGTCGTCGAGTCCGGCCCGGGGCGGATCGACCAGCACGGTGCGGAAATCATAGCTGCTGAGATCGACGTCTTTCAGCCGTTCAAACTGCTTTTCACCGCGTAAAGCCTGGACAAAATCCTCGCTGGCGAGGCGGGCGATAATCAGGTTGTCGATCTGGTTATCGGCAATATTGACCTGGGCTGCAGCCACGGAGGTTTTGGAAATTTCAGTGGCCATAACCCGATCAAAACAGTTGGCCAGAGCGATGGAGAAATTGCCGTTACCGCAATAAAGCTCAAGCAGATCCCCGCCAATTCCTGCGGAACAGCGACGCGCCCAGCTGAGCATTTTCTGGTTCATCTCACCATTGGGCTGGGTAAAGCCGCCTTCAATCTGGCGATAACGATAGGTCTGGCCATCGACGCTCAGCTGCTCGGTAACATAGTCGCGTTCCAGTACAACTTTCTGTTTGCGCGAACGGCCAATAATGGCGACATTCATACGCGCCATCAGGGCACGGGCTGCCACTTCCCAATCGGCATCGAGTTTTTTGTGGTAAATCAGCGTGATCAAGGCATCGCCACTGAGAGTGGTGAGAAACTCAACCTGAAACAGTTTGCGTCGCAGTGGCTGGTTGTCTTGCAACTCGGCCAGCAAGCGCTGCATCAGATCGTTGATCTGTTCTGAGGCAATGGGGAAATCGAGCACTTCCAGCGGTTTTTTGCGGTCTTCCGGGTCAAACATGGCGTAAAAACAGCGGTCGCCACTGTGCCAAAGACGAAATTCGGCCCGCAAGCGAAAGTGCGTTACCCGGCTGGCAAACACTTCCAGTGCCGGGGGATCAAATTCAGACAGTCGTTGCGTCAGGGTTTGGCACTTTTGTTCCAGTAGTTGCGGGTAGTGCGCTGGCGTAACGCCGGGTTGGTACAGATCTGACATAAAAGCGGGTAAGCTCCGCGGAGGAATAAAAAAGGTAAATGAAAAAAGCCGGGCATTATACGGCGCTGGCAAAGTACAACAAGCGTACTGCACTGAAGCTTGAAAAGAAAAATAACCTGGCGGTCATTGCCCGGGTATTTTTCCTGGAACGCTGGCCGCTGATATCATCAGGCGATTGATTATAATTATAAAAGGAACCCGGCATGAGTGATGTTCTGGATGAGTTGATTGGTTTACTCGACCTGGAGCCAATTGGAGTGAACCGTTTTCGAGGTCGCTGTCAGGATCTTGGCTTTAAAAACCTGTTCGGTGGACAGGTTCTGGGTCAGGCACTATCCGCGGCAACCCAAACCTTGCCAGGTGATATTCATCGCGATTGGCTACCCCATTCCTTGCACTCCTATTTTTTACGTCCCGGCAATGTCAAGGACAGCCTGGAATTTGAAGTCTCGGTGCTGCGGGATGGCCGCAGTTTTGCCAACCGGCAAGTGCTGGTCAGCCAGCTGGGCAAAGCGGTGATGACCATGACATGCTCGTTTCAGCGCCCGGAGGCCGGGTTGGAGCATCAGGTCGCGAAACCTGCCGCCGAAGGCCCGGAAGGCATTGCGTCGCAGGTGGAGCTGGCGCGGCAGTGGCGGGATTGTTTCCCGGAGCGTTTACGACCGATTTATACCGCCGACAAGCCGGTTGAGATGCGGGTTGTCGATCCGGTTAATATTTTCTCGCCAGAAGTACGGCCACCACACAAAACGGTGTGGATGCGCAGTGATGACACCATGGACGACAGCATTCGTCATCACACGACCTTGCTGGCCTACGCCAGTGACTTCAATCTGATCACAACGGCTTTGTTGCCCCATGGGGTAACGGTATTCCAGAAAGAAATGCAGGTTGCCAGCCTGGATCACAGCATCTGGTTTCATCGGCGGTTCCGGATGGATGACTGGCTGCTGTACAGCATCGACAGCCCCACGGCTTCCGGTGGCCGGGGGTTCTGTCGCGGGCAGGTGTTTTCTGCCGATGGCAAGCTGGTGGCCTCGATCGCCCAGGAAGGTCTGATTCGCCATTGCCAGCCAGAGGATTAGTCTGGCGGGCTGGCGTCAGGGCTGAACGGTCTCGCTGGCAGCTTCCGGTTTGGGTTCCAGGAACAGCATGGGATCTATCCGGGCGTTGTTCAGGCTGAGCGTCCAGTGCAGGTGTGGCCCGGTAACTCGCCCGGTTGCGCCCACCAGACCAACGTGATCGCCTACCTCCAGCTGGTCTCCTGGCTGCACATCAATACGGCTCAAGTGGCAAAACATCGAAATCAGCCCTTGGCCGTGATCCAGCAACACGGTATTGCCGTTGAAATAATAATCCCCGGTTTGCACCACGGTGGCTTGCGCCGGGGCAATGATCTCGGTGCCGGTGGCGGCGGCAATATCCAGCCCGCTGTGCGGATTGCGGCGTTGGCCATTAAAAAAGCGTTGTAAACCAAAGGGGCTGGAAATTGGCCCTGTTACCGGCCAGATCATCGGTTGCCACGGAGCCGTTGCTTGCTGGCCGGAAACCGGAGTGAAGGACGTAAAGACACTTTTCATCTTGCGGCTTTCGGCACGGATACGTTCCAGCGCGGGCTGACTGGGATTGACGTGTTTGTTTTTTACCGTTAACCACTGTTCGGCGTAGCTGTGGGGGGTAACGTCGAAGGTTTGTTTTTGGCCGTTAATCGTCAAGGTGCGTTGACCTGGCGATGATTTCAGGTCAATGCCGACGACGGCGGTCCAGTGATGGTTGTCGCCATCGCCGCTATTAATGGTCATCACTGGACGACCGCCGACCTCTACTTTGGGGGGAGTGGCGCTGTTGCCAAGGTCGAACAGGGCGACACCACCAGGCACCAGTTGTTGCTTGGGCAGTGGTTGTTTGGGTGGCTGTTGCTGTGTATCGGCGCTGACCGGTAGCGTCAGGCACAGTCCCGTCATGGTGGCGAATAGCAGACGGGCGGATTTGGCCAGCGTGGTGTTCCGTCGAGTGGCTGGCTGGCTGTTTGAGAGGCTGCCGGAAGTCGTTGTGGCTGGGCGGCTTGTGTTGGAATCCTGCATCATTGCTGTTTCCTTCTCTTGCTTGTCTGTATCTGCCGCTGGATCTGCGGGCGTTGTCGTTGTGTACGCGATGTCTATGGTTGGCTCAGGTGTCCGGCTCAGGTGCTCGTTCCGTCGGTGTCCGGGTGCGGGGTGATGATCTCACACTCCAGCCAGCCTTGGGCCAGTCGTGCATGAACCCGCTCCCCGGCATGATGCTGTTGGGCATCACGAATCACATCACCATCGGGGGTCTGGCACAAGGCATAACCCCGGCCCAATACATTGAGCGGGCTAAGATTGTTGAGCAGCTGCGCCTGACTACCCAACTGTTGCTGGCGCTGCTGCAACAGACGTTGCATGGCATGGCGCAGGCGAATACCCAACTGGTCGTTCTGACTGCCCAACGCCGCCAGCGTGGTTTGTGGATGTTGGTGCTGCAGCCGCTGATGCCATTGCTGGATGTGCCACTGGCGGTGCTGTTGTTGCTGCTTCCAGGACGCCATTAACCGCTGCTCCAGTTGGTCGAGCTGCTGGGCGTTTTGTTCCAGTTGCCGGGCTGGGTGACGTAACCGCTGTTGCAGATGCTGCAGTTGCTGGCTGGCGGTCAGTAAGGACTGGCGCTGGCTCCGTAGCAGACGCTGTAACAGCTGAGCCAGTTGCTGATAACGACTGGACTGATCGTCGCTGACCAGCTCTGCGGCTGCGGATGGCGTTGGTGCGCGCAGGTCGGCAACAAAATCACAGAGGGTAAAATCCACCTCGTGACCAACAGCACTGATCACGGGCAAGCGCGAGGTAAACACCGCCCGCACCAGCGCTTCATCATTAAAACACCAGAGATCTTCCAGTGAGCCACCACCACGGCCAAGAATAATCACATCCACACGCTGATCCCGGTTGGCGCGTTCAAGGGCAGACACCAGCTGTGCTGGCGCGTCCTGTCCCTGTACCAGAGCCGGGTAGACATCCACTTCAATGGACGGATTACGGCGTTGTAACACCGTCAGAATATCGTGCAGAGCGGCACCGGTGGATGACGTGATAATGGCCAGGCGGCGGGCTTTGGGTATCGGCTGCTTGTGCTCCTGATTAAAGAGCCCTGCGGCGGCCAGTCGTTGTTTTTGCTGCTGGAAAGCCAGTAGCAATGCCCCTTCTCCGGCCGGTTTCATGCTCTCGACAATCAGCTGGTAATCCCCTCGGGCAGTGTACAGACTGACCTTGGCGCGAATTTCAACCTGATCACCTTCCTTGGGCGAGAAAGTTAACTGCGCAGTGCGAGAGCGAAACATGGCACAACGCACCTGGGCACCGCGATCCTTCAGGCTGAAATACCAATGGCCTGATGACGGGCGGGCAAGGCTCGACAACTCTCCTTCTACCCGTACATTGGCGAAGGATATTTCCAGCAGTTGCTTGGCGCGTTCATTCAGTTGACTGACCGTAAACACGGCGGGCGGGGTGGGTGAGGGCATGGTGATCTCGAACAGGGTTTGTGCAGAGGCTGCCATAGCCGCCGGGCTTTGACCAGAAGAGGGGATGGTTTTGTGTGGTGATTGTTCATCTGTGGTACAACTGTTTTTTGGCTGCATCAGCGGAAATGAGAGCGAGGGCGTACACAGGGTTTCAGTTGTTGGTACCATAAATGAGGTGGATAAGGCATATTAATGTCCCCCATGGAGTGCGGCAGCGAGTACATAACAAAACGCTGGTTGTCGTAATGAATTGACCCGGTTCAAGGATACAAACTATGAAAAAAATTGCGGCAATTGCCATTCTGACAGCATCATCTTCATTTGCACTGGCTGCGAATGGCCCAGCTGGTTGTGGCTTGGGTACGGCAGTTATTTTCCCCGATGCCAATGAATGGCATGAACATGTACTGGCAGCCACGACTAACGGTACTTCTGGTAACCAGACTTTTGGCATGACCTCTGGCACCTTGGGTTGTGAGGCGGCTCATGGTCCTCTGTCCCAGGGACTGACCCAGGCATTTATCGACGACAATATGGATCAGCTGGCTGCTGATGTTGCCGTTGGTGAAGGCGAAACCTTGAATGCGCTGGCCGAAGTGGTGGGTGTTGATCTGTCTGATCGCGCCACTTTTGCTGCTGCACTGCAAGCCGATTTTGACGCCATGTTCAACGAAAATGCGACTTCTGCTACCGCGCTGGAAGCCATGACTGCTGCGATGGCTGCGGATGCCAGCTTGCAAAAATACCTGGGCTGATCTGATCGCTCAGAGGTAACAGATTGCTGAACAGTGATCTGGAAAAAGTGCGCCAAGGCGCACTTTTTTGTGTCCTTTATTTACGTTATCGATTTCGATCTGCCGATATGGACGCACATAGAGATGTCCCCTAAAGATTGATAGGTTGCTGGTTGGGTATCCCGACAGGAGGGATATCTGATGGGCTTGATCAGTGAGCACATTGTGAATGAATAGTTACCCCGGCTGCAGCAGCGGTATCCCTTTGACCGAACCGTCGCGGCGCTTGCTTGCCTTTATTGTGTGTGCGGTTGCCGGTTGTCTGGGCCTGGTTCCGGCGCAAGCCGACACCCCTGAGCCTGACATGCTGTTGGCATCTCCGCCTGACTCCATGCTACAGCCATTGACCGCACCAGAATCACAGCGTCTGGATGCACTGGCCGACGCGCCTCAGTGGCGGCACTTGCTGCATTATCGTTATCACCCGTTCAGTTTTCGCTGGATGGCCCAGAATGATTCGCCGGATTTTTATCTGGCTCACCCGGATGGTCATCTGGAAGGCGAAGAAGGGCTGCGCAAAGAGCTCAAGGCCGATGTGCAGGCATTTTTACAACGGGGTCTCGGCCCGGATATTTCTGCACAATGCCGTTTCCCGGCCCGTTATCATTGGTTGCAACAACAGTTACCAGAATACGACTGGCAAGATCAGCCTTGCCCGGCATTTGAGGATTGGCGTGCCACACTGGATGCTTATTCCCTGACCCTGGTCTTTCCGGCGGCGCATATCAATTCGCCATCTTCCATGTATGGCCATACCTTGATACGTATGGATCGCAAGGACCCGGCGTCGAGCAAGTTATTGGCCTACAGCGTGAATTTTGCCGCCAACGCCAACCCGGATGATAACGAACTGGTGTTCAGCTATAAGGGGCTGACCGGAGGCTATCCCGGCGTGGTTTCGGTCATGCCGTACCATGTCAAAACCCGTGAATACCAGCATATGGAATATCGTAATGTCTGGGAGTATCCACTGGCACTGACGCCCACAGAAGTGGACCAGTTTGTTCGCCATGTCTGGGAGCTGAAAGATACCGGGTTTGATTATTTCTTCTTTGATGAAAATTGCTCCTACCGGGTGCTGGCGATGATCGATGCCGCCACGGAGCGTTCAGACTTGGCTGATGACTTTGTGTTAACTGCCATTCCGGTCGAAACCATTCGGGCGCTGGACTCCGCCGACCTGATCGCCGGACATGTGTTTCGGCCATCGGCTGCTGCCGAGCTGGAAAATATGGAATACCAAAGCTCGCCAGCGCAGGTTCAACTGGCGTTGCAACTGGTTGCCGGTCAACTATCACCGGCGCAGTTACCCAATAACCTGGATGATCAGCAACAAGCACAAGTGCTTGAACTTGCGTTTACCTATGCCCGTTATCTCTCGGTGAAAAAGAAACAGGCCAGCCCGGCATTACGGCGGCAGACTCTGGCCATTCTGAAAGCGCGCAGTCAATTGAACCAGACCAGCGGCAGTGCCTTTCCACTACCAGTGCAAGCACCGACCCGTGATGACCTTGGCCATGGCTCGACCCGGGTTGGTGTGGCGATGGGGGCGGTGGACGATAAACGGTTTACCGACCTGTCCTTGCGTCCGGCGTACCACGATGTGATGGATCGGGCGAAAGGTTTTGTCCCCGGTTCTGAAATCCAGATGTTACACCTGACGCTGCGTCACCAGCCGGATACCAGCGCCCGGGTACAGCAATTGTCGGCGGTCAAGGTCTTGTCTCTGGCCAGTCGAGGGGAGCTGTTAAAGCCACTCTCCTGGGGAGTGGATGCGGGCTACGATCGTTTGCCCGACCTTGACGGCCGTGCCGGGGCCGGTCATGGCTATCTGAATACTGTGTTTGGCTACACCTGGGGGCTGGGCCAAAGTCCACTGTCTCCCAATGGCATGGGGCGTATTTATACCCTGCTGGAAACCCGACTGATGGCCGGGCAACAACTGGGTGATGCCGGTTGGAACCTCTCGGCGGGGCCAGTGGCGGGCTGGCTGTATCAAGGAGCGTTATGGCAATGGCAGCTGTCGGGACAATGGACACCGGGGATTGCCGGAGAACAACTGGACCTTCAGCAGTGGCAAGGGCAGTTGGGGCGCACGATTCTGGATTCCGGACAACTCCGGTTAAAAGCCAGTACCCACCGCGTTGAACATGAGTGGGTTGAGCAATGGTCGCTTGGCCTGAACTGGTATTTCTGAGGCGGTATTTCTGAGGCGGTCCGGGTCATGTGGCCAACCAATGGCGGTTTTGATGGTGTGATGGTGTGGATGTCTTGGTTGTGAACAGCCTGGTTGTGATGTCTTGGGTTTGGATGGCGTAAAAGTGAGGATCTGGTTGTGATGGCATTACGCCGTTGGTGGCGTGGCGGTTTTGTGATGGCTGGTACGATCGGCTTGCTGGTATTGATGACGGGCTGTGCTTCGCTGACGCGCCTGTATTTTCACCCGCAGCAGGTCTGGGTTCGAACACCCGCCGCCCTGGGGCTGGCGTATGACGATGTTGAGCTGACTGCCGCCGATGGCACCTTGCTGCATGCCTGGTGGCTGCCGGGGCAAAAGGCTCACGGCACTGACTCCGTAATCCCCGGATTGTCTGCAGAGACCGCACACACCGACACCGAGGAGCCGCTACCCGTGGTGCTGTATCTACACGGTAATGCAGAAAATATCAGCTCCCACCTGCTCAGTGTTGCCTGGTTACCCGCACAAGGGGTTGGCTTGTTGGCGCTGGATTATCGGGGTTTTGGTGCTTCGCAGGGGCAGCCGTTATTGCCGGATGTGCTGCAGGACCTTCACGCAGCAGCGGCATGGTTGCAGCAACGTTTTCCTGAACGGCCTTTGGTGGTAATGGGGCAAAGTATCGGTGCCGGCCTGGCGGTACCTTTTGTTGCCGACTCCGCCGCGCGTTATGGCATTGATGCCCTGGTGCTGGAAGCGCCACCGGCCCGCTACGCTGAGGTAGCCAGAGATATGTTCTCACGCAGCTGGATCGGCTGGGCCCTGATGCCTGCCACCTGGTTGTTGCCATCCGACTGGGACCCCGATGCCTATGCCGCCGCGATTTCGGTGCCGGTACTGGTGATCCATAGCCCGGAGGATCAGGTCATCCGTATCGGGCAGGGTAAAATACTGTATTCCGATTTGACTGGCTCTGCCTGCTGGATAGAAGCCAGCGGCCCCCATGTCGCTGCTTTTGCCCAGCCGGAAGTACGCCAGCAGACTCTGGAATTCCTCTCAGGACTTTCCTGTCCGGCGTTGTCGAAGTAAGACTTTCCGGGTACAATGCCGCGCCTAAGTTTCTCCGGGGTCGCTTAAAAACGTGATATTCCCGGCGGATCAGGCCAGCGATCTAGGCTTTCCGTCACCGCGTTTGACTTCGGGTAACCTCCCAAATTTCCCCATTCTGGAAGGCTCTCTATGTTGCGAATCGCTCAGGAAGCACTCACTTTTGATGATGTGCTATTGGTTCCCGGTTATTCTGAAGTTCTACCCAATCAGGTTTCTCTGAAAACTCGTTTGACCCGTGGTATTGAGCTGAAAATTCCACTGATTTCTTCCGCAATGGATACCGTCACCGAAGGCCGTCTCGCCATCGCCATCGCCCAAGAAGGTGGCCTGGGCATCATCCACAAGAACCTGACGCCAGAAGAACAGGCCGCCGAGGTTCGCAAGGTTAAAAAATACGAAAGTGGCGTCGTCAAAGACCCGATTACCGTAACCAGCTCAACCACCATCAGTGGTGTACTGGCGCTGGCCGACCAACTCAATATTTCCGGTATGCCAGTGGTCGATAATGGCGAGCTGGTGGGTATTGTGACCCGTCGTGATGTACGCTTTGAAAAAAATCTGGAAGCCACCGTTGCTTCCGTGATGACCCCGAAAGAAAAACTGATCACCGTACTTGAAGGCACCAGCCCAGCGACCGTTCAGGATCTGCTGCACAAGCACCGTATTGAAAAAGTCCTGGTACTGGACGAAGCCGGCAAGCTGGTGGGTTTGATGACCGTCAAGGACATCGACAAGGCCAAAGCCTCTCCGAACGCCGCCAAGGATGATCAGGGCCGCTTGCTGGTCGGTGCCGCAGTTGGTACCGGTGCCGGTACCGACGAACGCGTTGATGCCCTGGCCGCAGCCGGTGTTGATGTCATCGTTGTGGA
Source organism: Oceanobacter sp. 4_MG-2023 (assembly GCF_030689165.1). Taxonomy (NCBI): domain Bacteria; kingdom Pseudomonadati; phylum Pseudomonadota; class Gammaproteobacteria; order Oceanospirillales; family Oceanospirillaceae; genus Oceanobacter; species Oceanobacter sp. 4_MG-2023. The sequence continues at coordinate 59,019 of NZ_JAUYVV010000018.1, forward strand.
TACCGCCCACGGTCATACCTCCAACGTGAACGGTACTGGCGTTATCGACCGCGTTCGTATGATCAAGGAAAAATACCCGAATGTGCAGGTAATTGGCGGCAACATCGCCACGGCTGACGCCGCGATTGCGCTGGCAGAAGCCGGTGCTGATGGTGTTAAAGTCGGTATTGGCCCCGGTTCTATCTGTACCACCCGTATCGTTGCCGGTGTGGGTGTACCGCAAATCAGCGCCGTAGCCAACGTGGCTGAAGCGATGGAACAATACGGCGTTCCGGTGATTGCTGACGGTGGTGTACGCTTTTCGGGTGATATCGCCAAGGCACTGGTTGCCGGTGCATCCGTGATTATGGTGGGTTCCATGCTGGCCGGTACCGACGAAGCCCCCGGCGAAGTGGAACTGTTCCAGGGTCGTGCTTACAAGTCTTACCGTGGCATGGGGTCACTGGGTGCCATGGGTCAGACCCAGGGCTCTTCCGACCGCTACTTCCAGGACAAGAAAGAAGGCGTCGACAAGCTGGTGCCTGAAGGTATTGAAGGGCGTATTGCCGTCAAAGGCCCGCTGTCAAATGTGGTTCACCAGCTGATGGGTGGTGTACGTGCCGCTATGGGTTATACCGGATGCGCGACCATCGACGATATGCGCACCAAACCCCAGTTTGTACAGATCACCGGCGCGGGCATGAAAGAATCCCACGTGCACGATGTACAGATTACCAAAGAAGCGCCTAACTACCGCCTTGGTGACTGATTCGTGTATCTCTCTGGCTTGTGTGCGGTTGCTATGCGCGCAAGCCCGGGAGGAACCACCCCACAGGGGTCGAGCGCTACGGATTATATGGATTAAAAGAGAGGGGATTAACGTCCCCTTTTTGCATTTTACATTGAACTGAACATTCACCCAGGGCCAAGGCCCGGTTTTCATGGATACCCTATGTCTCAAGATATCCACGCCCAGAAAATTCTGATTCTGGATTTTGGCTCCCAATACACCCAACTGATCGCCCGTCGTGTGCGCGAAATCGGTGTGTTCTCGGAAATTCGTGCCTTTGACATGGACGAAGCCGAAATTCTGGCATACAACCCAAGCGGTATTATTCTGGCCGGTGGCCCGGAGTCCGTTACCGAGGCCGGATCACCACGAGCGCCGGAGTGTGTCTTTACCCTGGGCGTACCCGTGCTGGGTATCTGCTACGGCATGCAAACCATGGCCGAGCAGTTGGGTGGTCAGGTTCAAGGTTCCAGTATTCGTGAATTTGGCTACGCCCAGATTCAGGTGGAAGGGAATGGTCAACTGTTCCACGATATTCGGGATCACATCACCGACGACGGCCAATCGCTGCTCGACGTCTGGATGAGTCACGGCGACAAGGTATCCGCCATGCCGGAAGGTTTTGAGCTGATGGCCTCGACGCCATCATGCCCCATTGCCGGTATGTACCTGGCCGACAAGCATTTTTATGGCGTCCAGTTCCACCCGGAAGTGACCCACAGCCTGCAAGGCCAACGCATTCTGGAACGTTTTATTCTGGATATCTGCGGCTGCGAAGTACTCTGGACACCGGCAAAAATCATCGAAGACCAGATCGAAAAAGTCCGCGCCCAGGTAGGTGAGCAAAAAGTATTGCTCGGCCTGTCTGGTGGTGTTGACTCCTCGGTGGTGGCGGCTTTGCTGCACAAGGCAATCGGCGACCAGCTCACCTGTGTATTTGTCGACAACGGCCTGTTGCGCAAGAACGAAGGCGACATGGTGATGGAAATGTTCGCCAACAACATGGGCGTTAAAGTCATTCGTGCCGATGCAGAAGCGCTGTTCCTGGGAGCGCTGGCTGGGGTCTCTGACCCGGAAGCCAAACGCAAGGTTATTGGCGGCAACTTTATCGACGTTTTTGACGCCGAAGCCACCAAGCTCAAGGACGTTCACTTCCTGGCGCAAGGCACCATCTACCCGGACGTGATTGAATCCGCCGCCTCCAAAACCGGCAAGGCCCACGTGATCAAATCCCACCATAACGTTGGCGGCCTGCCAGACGATATGAAAATGGCACTGGTTGAGCCATTACGGGAACTGTTCAAAGACGAAGTGCGCAAAATCGGCCTGGAACTCGGTCTGCCATACGACATGGTTTACCGCCATCCATTCCCGGGGCCGGGCCTGGGTGTTCGTATTCTGGGCGAAGTGAAAAAAGAATACGCCGATATCCTGCGCGAAGCCGATGCCATCTTTATTGAAGAACTGCATAACTTCGACTGGTACCACAAAACCAGCCAGGCCTTCGCGGTATTTATTCCGCAAAAGTCCGTTGGCGTCGTGGGCGACCAGCGTCGTTACGAATGGGTGATTGCCCTGCGTGCCGTCGAAACCATCGACTTTATGACCGCCCGTTGGGCGCACTTGCCTTACGAACTGCTGGAAAAAGTATCCAACCGCATTATCAACGAAATAGAACACGTCTCCCGCGTGACCTACGACGTGTCGAGCAAGCCACCAGCGACGATCGAGTGGGAATAATCACCCGTTAGTCTCTGGCTGGTAGTAACTGGCAAAAAACACATTTAAGCCCATGATTTCATGGGCTTTTTTGTTTTTATATCTGGCAGTATTTGGCAACTGATGGCAGCGGGAAGCACCGCTTGAGCGTGGTATAGCGGTGGTATTATTTTCTCCAGACACCATGCACAATCCTGATCAATATCACTACCTCTGGGCTGCTCGACGCTGTCTAAGGCGACGCAGGAGGAAATGGGAAAGGTTATGACTAAGGTTGTTATGCCTAGGTCTGAATTATGAAGCTGAGAACGGACTCAATACTAAGATAAGGCGGTGCAGTCCGCCTTATCTTTAATTTAATCTTTTAATGGGACGTCTATTGGCAAGTATATTTTATCATTAGGGCGCTTTTTTTCTTTGAAGTAGATGGATAGCGATAGATAAATAATTGAGTTTCTTGTCAGTTTTATTAGCGTCATTAGCCGGGACTCAAATTGACTTATAGGTATTGATAGAGAATGTGAGCTTAATTTTTTCTTTTCATAAAGATCCGATTCGAGATTTTTTAGGTCGGATTCTATTGTTTTGGATTCTTCAGGGGGCAAAGGGGATTGTAATTTCTCTCTTATTTTTTTAATCTCTAGATTAAGTTTTTCTAATTCACTATCATGATAACTGTTATGTGAGGTCATTAGCTCATAACCGAAATCATCTACTATTTTAAGTGATCTATGCTCCATGGCATTCCTAATTTCAGAAAATGCCTTAGCGTCTGGGTCTATCCACTTCGAAACAGATGAAGTGTTTTTAACGTCGCGAATATCTTTTAATATGTAAAATAAAGCATGAATAAAATGATTGTCGCTAGTTTCTAGCTTTTTATTGGGCTTCCAATTTTTTCTCCAGTTACTTGATTTGAAGTCTCGAAATAGATTGTCAATGCTTATCATGTTGTCATCTTTGATATCGTTAAGATCAAAAAAGCGACTTAGTAAATAAGCGATTTTGTCGAATAATGAATAAAGTATCCGGAATGATGTTTTGTAATGACTGATTTTTAGGTTGTTTATCGAGTGAGACATGTCGTCAACATGTCGATATGTTGAGTTATAGAAGTGTTGTTCTTCATCAGGTATGCTGTGGGCAGTAAAAAACAAGTAGCGTGCGTAGCAGTAGTCATTTTTTATTTCATCGAAGTTGCCATGATACGCTAGCTCTTCATGCATAGTGAGTGTTGAGTTTATGGATTGAGAGAAAGAAGGAAGAGCAAGAACATCCTGATGGGATATTTCAAAATCGCAGACATCATTTAGGTCGTTAATAAATAGTTTGTTCTTTGCGCACCATTGTAGATATTGTTTTTCCTTTCTCGTTTTTGAGCTGTTATACTCTTCTGAAAAGTAATCGAAGGAAGATTCCTCAAAGTTCTCCTCGAACCATTCCTTGAATCTAATTAAATACCCATCCCCCTCCAAATCGACTCTGTGTTCAGGATATAGTTGTCCGATATTCTCTACTGCCTCTTTGATAAGCCTGTAGGCGATAAAGTAGTGATACTCTTTGTGCCCGTTGTCATATAGCGATTCGCCAAGAAAGAGCTGGTTTCTAGCCTTTGATGCAATCGCTTCTATTTTTTTATTTATAGCTATGGCTTCATCATAAAGAGGTATGCAACATAAAGCCCTTCCTTGAGAAGAAAGATGGTTAGCCAAGTTTGTTAGAACCATTGACTTGAGGTTATTAAATGCTTGAATATTTTCAGCCTTTTGATTCCAGTCAGGTTTTGGGATTCTATGAAGAGATTTTCTGTAATAGATTATGGCTTTCATTAGGTCGTCTGAGTACCATTCAACTCTTCGGGCCTCGTAGAGTAAGGAATAGCAGTTTGCTATTGTGTAAAGGTAATGAGCCTCATAAAAAGGGTGTTCAAATTCAAATTTTTCTGATGTCAATCTCTCAATAAGACTTTCTAGGGCTTCATAGTCTCTGTTTAGTATGTGTGAATCAGCCTCTTCACTTAAATTGTTAATTTCATCTGTTGTCATGATCATGAAGAGCTCCTTTTATCATTTAATATTGACAATCTACCAGTCATCATAAGTCAACAGAATTTTTTCTTTTTGTAGTGGTCAACTAATCCCGGACAGTATTTTAAAGTTTTCCTCAGCCGCAACGGGCGAAATGCCGTCGTTGAATGTATGAGGTCGCTGCCGGTTGTAGTAGTCCATCAGATAACCACCAACATCTTTCTTGGCCTCGGCTAGAGGGTGTTCAAAGTTCTGTGTCAGCTCATTCTCACAAATCCACGTACTTGTCTATCCGGCCTTCAAAATGGACTCTGGTACCGATATCACATCACCCAGCAACGGTGCGGCAATATGTCGCTGTCTCTGATGGCTCTGTTGTTGTATATCCGGCGAGCAGAGTGAGTTATATTCCTTGTTGGTTATATTGTTTTGCCATCAGACGGGTGTGTTAGCAGCTGTTCTGTTTATCCTCGGGGATACAAGGAGAAAGTTATGAATATCACGATACTTGGTTCTGGATTTGCCGCACTGACTGCGATTCAGGAGATCCGTAAACTCGCTCCAGATGCGGAGATTACCGTGATTTCTCCTTCTCAGGAGCTGGTGTACTTGCCCAGTCTGATCTGGATTCCTTCAGGCCTGCGTAAAGGGGAAGATCTGATCATTGATCTGACCAACTTCTTCCGCCGTCAGAATGTTAAGCATATTGCCGCGAGGGTGGAGGATGTTCTTGATCAGGGCCGTACCGTGAAAACCAATCAGGGTGACTTCAGTAACGATGGGCTGATTATTGCGTCTGGCGGCCGTTTTATTAAAAAACTGCCGGGTATTGAGCATGCCATTACGCCCTGTGAAGGTATTTCTGCCGCTGAAGCTATCCGTGACCGGCTTAACGCTATGCCGGGCGGAACCATTGCCATCGGTTTTGGCGCCAATCCGAATGAGCCTTCTGCCATGCGTGGCGGTCCAATGTTCGAGTTTCTGTTTGGTATTGAAACCCTGCTGCGCCGTCAGGGCCGGCGCGATAAGTTTGAGCTGGTATTTTTCAACCCGTCACCAAAACCGGCGAAACGGTTGGGCGACAAGGTGCCTGATGCGGTGCTGAAAATGATGGCAGAACGGGGCATCCGCACCCATTTGGGTAACAAGATGAAAGGCTTTGAAGCCAATAAAGTGATTACCGAAGGCGGAGCAATCGACGCGGATCTGATTCTGTTTATGCCGGGTATGACTGGCCCCGCCTGGTCGCAGGAGTCAGCCATTGCCAAGTCGGAAGGTGGCCTGATCAAGGCGAATGAATATTGTCAGGTTGAGGGCATGGATAAAACCTATGTCGCCGGGGATTCCGGTAGTTATCCGGGGCCGGAGTGGCAGGCGAAGCAGGCGCATATGGCGGACCTTCAGGCGAAGGCCGCCAGTCGTAATCTGCTGGCAGAGCTGAAAGGTTCGCAACAGTTTGAGACCTTTAAGCATGAGCTGGTGTGCATTATCGATATCTTGTCACAGGGTATTTTAATCAAGCGTACGGAGCGTAAGAGTCTGTTATTACCTCCGCTCCGGCTGATGCATTACGCCAAGCGCTTTTTTGAATACTGGTATTTGCGGCAATATCGTTGATTGCAAAGAGTGCCCAGCTATCCAGTGCAGGGTGCCGCCAGCGCGGATCAATGTACGTGAAGCTGGTTATTAGGCAGTGTCATGATGGATGTTGCCCTTGTTGTAAATACGACGCTATGTCACAGATGTCGGGGTGCTGCAGCGGTGCTTGTTTCATCCAGAAGCGAGTACCTGAGCTCCCTGCTGTTCCCTGAAGTGCTGTACCGGCGGGTAGTCGAATCCAGCTCAAGGGTTCCAGGGTGTGATGGTCGACCTTGATGGCTCCGGACAAGATCAGTATTTCCAGGCCCCTGGCGTTGGCGATATTGATCGCTGAGTCTGGTGAATAATGTTCCAGCGTTACGATTTCGTGGCCATCACTGAAAAGCGTTTCGGCGTCGGCAGTTGGGTGATGGATGCCGTCGTTGCTGTTCTTGATACTGGCTATGGTGCGTTGCGGATGTGTTGCGATGGCGGCGATTTGAGCCTGGTCGTCGGCGCGAAACTGCCACAGCTTGACGAAGATCGTGCAGCCCGACAGTGCAGCGGGGCGATGACGGCTACCCGGTGGGTTGCGCAGATAACTGCCTTTCGGGTAATCGCCGTGTTCGTCCTGGAAAACGCCATCGAGTACCAGTATTTCCTCGCCGCCAGCGTGTGTGTGGGCAGGAAATGTACTGCCTGGTGCGTAGCGCACGATAGAGGTGGCTCTGGCGACTTCATCACCTTCGCGATAGATCATTTTTCGGTCCACACCGGCTGTCGGGCTGGAAATCCAGTCCAGATCCTCTAGCTGAACATGGATGGGAACGGTGAAGTTACTGTTGATTTTCATGGATGATTTGCTCCGTTGTTAACGGCATGTGAAATGTCAGAGCGCCAGAGCGTATCCGATCCCGTGTCTGTTGTGCTTTTTTTTGTCGCTCGACTTGCGATTGAACGCCGGTCGTCTGTTCTGGTCGGGCGCTGCGGTTATGCAGGCGTGTGGGTGTCAAAGGGGAGTGACACCCGGTAGCTCTCTTTAACTGATGACGCTCATTTCCGTGAGGGTAAATTCGACAACCGCGCTTTCCGTCGCCGCTAGGTAGGCGGCCAGATGTGGGGCATTCATATGGGTTTGCCAGAGTTCACGGGATACCCAGTTTTCATAGAGCATAAAGTGAGCGGGGTTTTCGTTGTCTTGGTGAAGGTCGTAATGGATGCAGCCTGCTTCGGCCCGGGTAACTTCAATAAGCTTTAACAGTTCTGTCTTTACCAGATCGATTTTGTCTGCTCTGGTGGTGATATTGGCGACGATGGTTAATTGAGTCATGTTGGTATCCTTTATTGGCAGCGGTTGTTGATCGAGCGGTCTTGGTGCCCTGTGCCTTGTTTCAGAATCCCTGCAGAACGATCTTGCCAATGGATCGACCGGACTCCAGTTCTGCGTGGGCTGCTCGCAGGTTGGCGGCGTTGATGGTCCCCAGATTTTTGCCGGCGGTGGTCTGGATATGGCCTTGATCAACCAGATCCGCTACGCGATTGAGCAGGCGGCTTTGCTCATCCATGTCTTTGGCATGAAACATGGAACGGGCAAACATAAATTCCCAGTGCAGCGACAGACTCTTGGGTTTTATCTTGGCGATATCCAGGGTGTCAGGGTCATCAATCAGCGCGATTTTTCCGAAGGGTGCAAGTAAGTCGATATAGTGCTCGAAGTAGGATTCGGTGCTGTTCAGGCTGGCAACATGGGTCAGCTGGCCAATGCCCAGGGCTTCGATTTGTGCTGGCAGCGGCTGGGTGTGATCCACCACATAATGGGCACCGAGTTTTTTTACCCAGTTTCGTGAACTCTCCCGTGATGCAGTGGCAATAATAGTGGCGCCGGTCAGCGTGCTGGCGAGTTGCAGCAGAATCGAACCAACTCCTCCGGCAGCCCCCACAACCAGAATGACTTCATCGGATCGGCTGTTATCCTCTGGCTTCTGCTGCTGCAATGACAGGTGCTCAAACAGTAATTCCCAGGCAGTGATGGCGGTCAGTGGCAGTGCTGCCGCTTCGGCATCGGACAGGCTTTTGGGTTTGCTGCCAACGATGCGTTCATCAACCAGTTGATATTCGGCATTGCTGCCTTGCCGGCTGAGGTCGCCAGCATAATAAACCTTGTCGCCGGGATTGAATTGGGTAACCGATTCGCCGGTGGCCACGACTTCGCCCACGGCGTCCCAGCCAAGTACCTTGTTGTTGCCATCTGCTGGCGCGACGTTCTGGCGAATCTTGTAATCCACCGGGTTGACCGCAATGGCGCTGATCTTGACCAGCAGGTCACGGCCGGTGGCTATCGGTTGGGGCAATTCGATATCGTTTAGCGCTGCATGGTTATGGATAGGCAGGGATTGTGTGTAACCAATGGCTTTCATAAGGATTCTCCGGTCAGTGATGATCTGAGAGTTATAGTAGGGCTTGTATTAATCGTCTTAAACAGCACAATGGAAGAATCATTATCAAATAAAATTTGAAAATATGTTGTTAGAAGATCTCCAGGTGGCGGTTAAAGTGGCTGAGTTTCGTAGCATCACAGCGGCGGCCACCAGTCTGAATATGCGCAGTGCTACGGCCAGTGCCGCCCTTAAGCGGGTGGAAAGCGCCCTTGGGGTAGAGTTGTTTGTCCGGACGACTCGCAGTTTGCGGCTCTCTGCTGCAGGCGAACGCTATATTCCCGAGTGTGAAAAGGCATTATTGATGCTGGAGCTTGCGCGGCAAAGCGTGAAAGGTGATCTGCATGTGGTGGACGGCGAGCTGCGTATTGCCTTGTCATCGGATCTGGGACGGAATCTGGTCACGCCTTGGCTGGACGACTTTATGGATGCAAACCCTGGGGTCAGCCTGCGTTCTCATATCAGTGATAGTAATATCGACTTTTACCGTGACTCTGTGGATATCGCGCTGCGCTACGGTTCTCCTGATCAGGCCAATCTGTATGGCTTCAAAATCTGTGATGTCCCCTGTGTGCTCTGCGCCTCGCCCCAGTACCTTGAGGCTAATGGCACTCCCAGACACCCCCATGATTTGCCGTTACACAAAGGCGTGTTTTACCAGCTGCAGGATATTGTCCACGATGTGTGGGTGTTCTCCCAAGGTGGAAGCGACTACAAGATCAAGATGAGTGGCAACCGCATCGCCAACGACGGCGATCTGGTCAGGCGCTGGTGTGTTGCAGGTAAAGGGCTCGCCGTTAAATCCTGCCTCGATATGTCGTTTGATCTGTTGGCGGGCCATGTGGTCAGCGTTATGCCGGAGTACAAACCCACTGCTTCAGAGCTTTGGCTTATTTGCCCGAGCCGACAATCGATCACGCCGGCGGTTCGCTTGCTGCGGGACACCATCCGGGAACAGTGTGCGGCAATCTTGCAGCAACTGTTTGAGAAAGGGGTGATAGAGAGGGTTGCGGTCGGATAGTCTCCCCCGATTTTGCCTTTCTTTAATGAGGGACTCTGCTGCTGTTCGATGTACTGAGGACGACTTCCACAATGAGAGGAATTGCTGCTGAGCAGAGTTGTCCTCTGTATGGCTTATCAAACCGGATACAATAGCAGATGGACTGCCAGGTGTTAGACGCCCGATAGATGAGGTATAAAAAGCCCGCGTGCCCGTGCGGGCTTTTTTGTGCCTTGCGGGCTGGCAGAACACAGATATAAAACACAGATGGGCTTTCACTTACTGAGGACAGCTCACCGACCAGAAGGAAAAAACGATGACAACGGCACAACCACGGCTAGGCCGACGCGGGATGCTGTTTATGCTGGTGATTCTCGGTGCCTTTCCGCCGTTGACCATGGATATCTATCTGCCTGCGTTGCCGCAGATCGCCGAGGCGTTTGCTGTCTCCCATGATGCCGTAAATCTGACGCTGGGTGGCTATATGGTGGCCTATGCCTGCGGCATGTTGTTTTGGGGGCCGCTGAGCGAGAAGTTCGGGCGTAAGCCGATTCTGTTGATCGGGCTGGCGCTGTATGTGCTGGCCAGTCTTGGCTGTGTGTTCTCTTACAGTATTGAGCCGCTGATTCTTTCCCGGGTTTTGCAAGGTTTGGGGGGTGGTGCCATCACGGTGGTGGAAACGGCCATCGTTAAAGACCTTTACAAGGACCGTGAGCGTGAGCGGATTCTTGCCACTGTGATGTCGCTGGTCGTTATCGCGCCGTTGGTCGCCCCGGTGTTGGGGGCCGTGCTGCTGAGTGTTGCCTCATGGCATGCAATATTTGTGGCTCTCGCCCTGTTTGGCCTGTTCGCCACGGCCCTTGTGTTGCTGTTCCGGGAAAGTCTGGTCAATCGCTATGACGGGCCGGTGGTCAAGTCCTGGAGTCGGTTGGGCACGGTGCTGAGCAACCCGCGCTTTGCCTATCTGGTGTTGCTTTTTGGTATGGCGCCGATGTGCCTGATGGCGTTTATCGGCAGCGCGGCTTATGTCTATATCGATGGCTTTGGCATGTCCGAGCAGGCGTTCAGTCTGATCTTTGCCATGAATGCGGTGTGTGCCCTGATTGGCCCGATGCTGTATCTACGCCTGTCGCGGCGGATGCCGGTGCAAACCATCGTCCGCATGGGGTTTGCGGTGTTGGTGATGAGTGGTGTGATGCTGGTCTTCTTTGGTGATCGCTCACCCTGGCTTTTTGCGGCCTGTGCCGCCGTGGCCACTCTGGCTGTGGTCGGCCTGCGTGTGCCCGGCACCAACCTTATTCTGGAACAACAGCAGCGTGATACTGGCTCGGCGGTGGCGCTTGTTCATTTTATCACCAGTATGTTCGGTGCCATGGCGGTGCAGCTTGTCGCCGCCCATTCCGGCAATATGACGTCCACTCTGGGTGGCCTTTTTATGGTGGTGGGGCTGCTCTGCGGTGTTATGTGGCTGGCGGTGCAGGGGCGTCCTTTTGTGATGGATCATCTGACGAAATACGATAAAGCGGAAGTGATGTAGGGCCTGTATCTGTGGCTACAGGCTCTGTCTGTGGTTGTTGCGATTTATGTTCCGGCCTTGTGCTCTTGTGTCGGGCTCTTGGTAACAAGTGCGAGGCCAAACAATACCGGTACCAATATCGCCAGGGCCAGCATCAGGTTGAGGGCGTTGTCGGGTGTGTCGGAATGTGTCCAGTATACGGCAATCAGCCAGGGTGCTGCCGCTCGTGCCAGTGACATGGGAATCAGCATAATGCCGTTGATGCTGCCGTAGTGGTGGCGCGTCAGCAGTTCCGGTACGGCCATGCCGCGCACGATGGTAAAGATGCCGTTTGCGCCGCCATAAAGCACACACAGGGCCGCCAGTGTAAACGCCGATGGCGGTGCTTTTAATAGCAGGATCGCTAGCGGAAATGCAACGCTGGCCAGCAGGCCAAGATGTTTGATGGAGATTTCCCGGAATAACAGCAGCAATAGTCGGGCACCGACCTGGGCCGGGCCAATCAGGGCAATGGCGAACACGACGGCTTGAATATCGGAAGACAGGGCAACCAGCAGCGGATAAATATGGTAGGTAAAGCCAGAAAACAGCGCCATATAAAAACAGAAAGAAGCGGTGAGCAGGTAGAATCTCGGGCTGTATAGCATCGCCCGAACAGGATTGTCCGGGGAACTGGGGGATGCGGTTGTTGTGGGCTGGTGCCGGGTTGTGTGATCGGCCACCGTGGCTGATCGAATGGCCCAAAAGTACAGTGGGGCGGCGACGGCAATATTGATGGCTGCCAGTCCCAGTAGTGCGCCGCGCCAGCCCAGGTTGTCGAGCATCCATTGCAGCAGCGGTATAAACACCGTGCTGGCAAAACCGGCCCATAAGGTGATGGTGGTGATGGCGGAGCGGGCTTGTTGCGTCCCTAACTGGCGTATGGTGACGGCAAAGGCGGGTTCGTAAGATAACGCCGCTTGTAGTACTCCTAAAGTGATCACGACACCATACAGCGCCGTCATGGTGTTGATACTGGACCAGCCCAGCAGTGCAAGGGAAGCAGCCACCGTCGCGCCAACCATTAATGGACGACCATGGCCACGATCAATCAAAGCCCCCACCGGGTAGGCGGCTAACGCAGCCGCCAGCAAGCCCAGTGTGGCAGCCCCATAAATATCCGCACGGCTCCAGCCCAGTTCATGACAGATGGCCTCGGCAATCAGGGGGAAGCTGTAATACAGCGTTCCCCAGGACACCATTTGACTGATGCCCATCGCTGCCACAAAGCTGCGATGGGCGGGTGCAGGCAACCTGCTCATCCCTGGCAAGATGACGTGGCTGGAGAGGGTGCCGCTGCCGTCGTCGAGGCCTGGGCGGCGGCGTACATGGCGTTGCTGCCTAATGCGGTAACAACCGAGGCCACTTGTTTGTAACCGGTACGCAGCAAAAAGGTTGGTGCACGGCCATAACTCTTGATGCCCAGGATAAACAGGCCGGGTTCCGGGTGGGAGAGTTCTGCCAGGCCGTGTTCAGGCACCGAACCACAGCTGTGCTGATTGGGGTCGATCAGAGGGGCCAGTCGTGTTGGGCTTTGTGTGGCCGGGTCCAGAGAGGTACGGACTTCGGCCAGCAGGCTCAGGTTGGGACGGAAGCCGGTGGCTGCGATGATGCGATCGACGGGCGGCAAGGTACGTGAGCCACTGCGTACCATCAGCTGGCCGTTATGGCGCTCGATGGCTTCGATTTCCAGTTCGGTAAATACTTCGATACGGCCTTGCTCCAACAGCTCTTGAATGCGGACTTCCAGGCGTCGGCGTTCCTGCAATTCATCATTGGCGGGGGAGCGAACCACGTTGGTGACAGAGGCATTACGTACCCCCCAGAGTACACGCATGCCTTCGTGTTGCTCAGCCAGCACCACCAGATCCTGCAACGCGTTAAACGCCGAATGGCCACCGCCGACAACCAGCACCGACTGGTTGGCGTATTGGTCGCGAGCAGCACCAAGAATATTGGGCACACCGTAGGCGATGGCGTCTGCAGCGGCATTTTCCCCGAGTGCTGGAATGCCGTGGGTTCCCAGCCAGTTAGGGGTCTGATAAGTGCCGGAAGCGTCAATCACCGCCTGTGCGACAACGTCGCGTTCGCCGTCAGGGCCGGTAACACGGAGCACAAACGGGGACTCGTTACGGCCGCCGGTGCGCAGTACATCATGGTTGAGACGGCTGACCGACTGAACCTGGGTATTCAGCTGCAGGTGAGGGGCAATGGCCGGGTGAGAGGCAAGTGGTGTGACATACTGTGCCAGTAATTCCTGGCCAGTCGGGAAATCGCTGGCAAGCGGGTGGTTCCAGCCCTGTTGCTGCAGTAATGTAGCGGCGGCGGCATCAACGTTGTAAGCCCAGGGGGAGAACATGCGCACATGGCCCCAGCGTGCCAGGTTGGCACCGGCCTGGTCTCCGGCTTCAAATACGATGGGGGTGTAGCCCTGATCAAGCAGGTGAACGGCGGCACTCAGTCCGATAGGGCCTGCACCGATAACGGCAACCGGTAATTGGGATGTGGTTTTGTTCATAGCATGGTCTCCATGATTAATGTTGTTACTAACAACTAATTGGGTAAAAAAATGGGCTATGAGCCCAGGCGATCACGAGCGGCTTGGGTCAGCTGCCGGATCAGTGTCAATGCGCCATCGACCACTTCAGCGGGAACGTCTTTGATCATGGACGCTTCTTCCGCGATCAGGTCTTGATGGATGGTCTGGTATAACGCTTCGCCAGCAGGAGTCAGTGAAAGTTGCACTGCGCGCTGGTCGGCCGGGTCGTGGGCCTTGAGTACATATTGCTTGCGCAACAGGGAGTCGACGACCCGGCTGGTGGTGCTTTTGTCGAGATACATCTCATCGGCCAGCGCCTGAAGGCGTAACGGGCCACGCTTGACCAGGGTTTCCAGTGCGTAGCACTGGGCCACCGAGACATCGTGGTGGCAAATGCAATCACGGTCGCGGAACTGGTGAACACGGATAAGTTGGTTCACTGCTTCGTAGAGTTCCTGAGCGCGTTTCGAGCTGGCGGACATGGCGATGGGTGTCTCGTTAATGGCTGCGTTAATTGGTTGTTAGTAGCAACTATAAAAGTGCCTGTTGATGGTTGCAAGCCCGAATTTCAGAAATGGGTTCTGAAATTCGGGCTTGTGGGGGCATCTATTTAATCCGGTGCTCACTCTGGGCCACCGGATGGTTTCGAATCACGAAGCCGACTTGCAGGCCTGACGGGT